>NZ_JBTOQI010000042.1:0-297465 GCF_055283875.1 Pseudomonas sp. HP_14
ACCCGTGGTGTCTCCCCCCTATTAGTCTGGGGGGGGGGGTGGGGGTGGGGGTGGCGCTGGCCCCGTTTTTGGCGCCCCACCCCCCGGCCCCCCCCCCCCGCTCCCACATGGATCTCCAGACAGTTTCCCTCCTTGAGGCCCCCCCATGTCTTTCGATCTGAGCGCACGTCTGGCTTCCCGGCGCGCTGACAACCTCTACCGCCAGCGCCCCTTGTTGCAAAGCCCGCAAGGACCCGAAGTGGTGGTCGACGGCAAGCCGTTGCTGGCGTTCTGTAATAACGATTACCTGGGGCTGGCCAATCATCCCGAGATTATCGCCGCCTGGCAGGCCGGTGCTGACAAGTGGGGTGTTGGCGGCGGTTCTTCGCATCTGGTGATTGGTCATAGCAGCCCGCATCACGAACTGGAGGAAGCGCTGGCCGAGCTCACCGGGCGCCCGCGTGCGCTGCTGTTCTCCAATGGTTACATGGCCAATCTTGGTGCCGTTACTGCGTTGGTGGGGCAGGGCGATACCGTCCTCGAGGACCGGCTCAATCACGCGTCACTGCTGGATGCCGGTTTGCTCAGCGGCGCCCGCTTTTCCCGGTATCTGCACAACGATGCCCAGAGTTTGAGTTCACGTCTGGAGAAAGCCGTTGGCGATACGCTGGTGGTTACTGATGGCGTGTTCAGCATGGACGGCGACATCGCCGATTTGCCGACGTTGGCCCAAACCGCGAAAGCCAAAGGCGCCTGGCTGATGGTCGATGACGCTCATGGTTTCGGCCCCTTGGGAGCCAATGGCGGGGGCATCGTCGAACACTTCGGTCTAGGCATCAATGAGGTGCCGGTATTGATCGGCACGCTGGGCAAGGCGTTCGGCACATCCGGGGCCTTCGTGGCTGGCAGCGACGAGTTGATCGAAACCATGATTCAGTTTGCCCGCCCCTACATCTACACGACCAGTCAGCCGCCCGCGCTGGCTTGCGCAACCCTGAAAAGCCTTGAGCTGCTGCGCACCGAGCATTGGCGTCGTGAACACCTGACGCAACTCATCGCGCAGTTTCGCGCCGGGGCCGAACAGATTGGCCTGACGCTGATGGACAGCTTCACGCCGATCCAGCCGATCCTTATTGGCGATGCCGGGCAGGCGCTGCGACTTTCGGAAATGCTGCGTGAACACGGTCTTCTGGTGACCGCGATTCGTCCTCCTACCGTACCCGTAGGCAGCGCGAGACTGCGCGTGACGTTATCCGCCGCACACAGCACCGCACAAGTGCAGCTATTGTTGAATGCATTGGCGCAGTGTTACCCGCTGCTGGGCATGAGCGAACAGGCGGAGCCAGAGCATGCGTGATCGGTTGATTCTGTTACCGGGTTGGGGCTTGGGTATCTCGCCTCTGGAGCCTTTGGCCGCTGCGTTGCGTGGCCTGGATGATCATTTGCGGGTGGAAATCGAGCCGTTGCCAGATCTGGACAGCAGCGACCCTCGCGAATGGCTCGATGAACTGGATTCGACGTTACCCGATGACGCCTGGCTGGGTGGCTGGTCGCTGGGCGGCATGCTCGCGGCAGAGTTGGCGGCGCGTCGGGGTGAGCGTTGCTGTGGCTTGGTGACGCTGGCCAGCAACGCCAGTTTCGTGCCTCGCGGCGCCTGGCCCAATGCAATGCCTGCCGGAGATTTCGATGCGTTTCTGACCGGGTGCATCGATCATCCTGACGCGACCGTGAAGCGCTTCAGTCTGCTGTGCGCGCAAGGTGCTGAGGATCCACGTGCGATTTCACGCCTGCTCAAGGCTGGCGCGCCACATGGCCCGGTCAACTCGTTGGTGCATGGCCTGCAATTGCTGGAGCAACTCGATACCCGTAGCGCGTTGCAAACATTTCGGGGGCCGCAGTTGCACCTGTTCGCAGGACTGGATGCCTTTGTTCCGGCCGAAGCTGCGAGCGATCTGCTGGCGCTTTTACCCGACGTGGAGGTGGGGCTGATCGAGCAGGCCAGCCACGCCTTCCTGCTGGAAAATCCTCACGGTGTCGCGGCGGCGATCCACGCGTTTCTTCATGAGTCCGGTGATGACTGATCTTTCCAATCCACGGCTGCCAGGCGGTTTGCCAGATAAACGCCAGGTGGCTGCATCTTTTTCCCGTGCAGCGGGCAGCTATGACAGCGTTGCCGAGTTGCAGCGCGCGGTGGGCGGCGAACTGTTTTCACGTCTCCCTGCCGAGCTTAAACCCGCTCGCTGGCTGGATCTTGGCAGTGGCACCGGCTATTTCAGCCGGGCACTGGCCGAGGCGTATGACGGTACCGAAGGGGTTGCGCTGGACATTGCCGAAGGCATGTTGCGCCATGCACGGCCGCTCGGTGGCGCTGAACATTTTGTGGTTGGCGATGCAGAGCGCATGCCGCTGCGGGATGAGCATTTCGGGCTGATTTTCTCCAGCCTCGCGGTGCAGTGGTGCGCGGATTTTGCTGCGGTGCTGGGGGAAGCCCGTCGGGTGCTGCAGCCCGGTGGAGTATTCGCTTTTGCCAGTCTGTGTGTCGGCACACTTTATGAGCTACGCGACAGCTGGCAGGCGGTCGACGGTATGGTTCACGTCAATCGCTTCCGGCAACTCGAGGAATACCGTCGGCTGTGCGCAGCGAGTGGTATGCGCGTGCGCTCCATTGAGGTCAGGCCTCATGTTTTGTACTACCCGGATCTGCGCAGCCTCACTCACGAGTTGAAGGCTTTGGGTGCACACAATCTGAACCCGGGACGCCCAGGCGGTTTGACCGGACGCGCACGGCTACTAGCCTTGATTGAGGCGTACGAAGGTTATCGTCAGCCACAAGGTTTACCGGCGACCTACCAGGTCGTCTACGCGGTGCTGGAAAAAACCGTCTGAGTTCTTCATGTCAAAAGGGATTGCCGAGATGAGCCGTGCGTACTTCATCGCAGGCACCGACACCGATGTCGGTAAAACCACCATCGCTGCGGGGCTGCTACAGGCTGCCCGATCCAGTGGATTGAGTACCCTTGCAGGCAAGCCGGTGGCTTCGGGCTGTGCGGTTGGCCCTGACGGGCTGCGTAACCCGGACGCTCTTGCACTGATGGCCGAGAGTTCTGTGAAGTTGGGTTATGACGAGGTCAACCCGTTTGCCTTCGAGCCCGCCATCGCGCCCCATCTGGCCGCCCGTGAGGCGGGTGTCGCCTTGACGGTGCAGGCGCTGCTCGGCCCGATGCGTTTATTACTGGCCCGCAATGCCGATTTCACCCTGATCGAAGGCGCGGGCGGCTGGCGCGTACCCTTGGCGGATCAGGCCAATCTGTCGGATTTGGCCATCGGCCTGCAATTGCCCGTGATTCTTGTCGTCGGCGTGCGGCTGGGGTGTATCAGTCATGCGTTGCTGACTGCCGAGGCCATCGCTGCAGATGGGCTGCAGTTGGCGGGGTGGGTGGCCAATATCATCGATCCGAAAACCTCACGGCTTGAAGAGAATCTGGCGACCCTTGCTGAGCGATTGCCTGCGCCGTGTCTGGGGCGCGTCCCTAAATTGAAGAAAGCAGGCGCTGACGCGGTGGCGGAGTATCTGCATCTGGAGTTGCTGGATTGATCGCTGCGTGGTTTATGCAGGAGCAGCCGAAGGCCGCGATTGCGGTCTGTCTGACCCACCGCTTCGCGACCGTCGTAACCTCCGATGGCTCCTACCGGGAATCGGTGTGGCTAGAATGTGCGCCACTGCACAAAAAATGATCAATGTAGTGCAGGCCGAAACAGTAAACTGGCCAGGCCAGAAAGACTAAGCCTATGAAGAGGCTTTGTGCCATTAGTCTTTTTGTCGGGTGTTTCACCGGGTTTACTGCTTAAATAAGCCCGTGTTCGCTTTACGAACAGAGGATCGATTTATGCAAATCACCATGAACAACACGCTGTATCCAGGCCTTAGCGCTATGGAAGTTGGGCAGTCGCGTGTCGATCAGGCGGCTACTCAAATCGCCAGCAGCAATATTGAAGTCTCCGGCAGAAGCCAGTCTTCGGACTTCCAGCTGGAAAACCTGCGTTCGGTTGATCGCTCTCAGCGTTCAGATCTGTCCGCTAATCTGGTTGAGATGGCCTCTGGCAAAAACCAGGTTGAAGCCGGTGTAGCCGTGCAAAAAGCCAGCGACGAAATGCTCGGCACTTTGATTGATACTTACGCCTGATTGATACCTGCGCCTGATTCATCCCTCCTTTGTAACTCTCCTTTGCCGTGCGATCTTCGCACGGCACGCGCTGAATTTCCTGCTATCACCCGCTTCTATTTCCTCTGCCCCACCTCTGCAAATTCGCCTCTCTGAACTAGACTCACGCCATCGACGAACGGCTTGTGCTGCGCTGCACGCCTGAATCTGTACGCCCTGCAAACCATCTGAAAATGAAAGGTTGTGGACGCATGCTTGACAAGGTTTGGGCGTAAACGTATGTTTCAAACATCTGTTTGACCGCTAGGCATCCGAGATTGTCCGGTGGTTGGGGAACGTTCCCGCAGCGACCGATCGGTCACACATTTCCAGGTTTCATCAGCAGAGGTTTATCGCTATGCCTGACTACAAGGCCCCCTTGCGTGATATTCGCTTCGTTCGTGACGAACTGCTCGGCTACGAAGCGCATTATCAAAGTCTGCCGGCTTGCCAGGACGCTACTCCAGATATGGTCGACGCCATTCTTGAAGAAGGCGCCAAGTTTTGTGAGCAGGTGCTGGCACCGCTGAATCGTGTTGGTGATCTGGAAGGTTGTACCTGGAGCGAGTCAGGCGTGAAGACGCCGAGCGGGTTCAAAGAGGCTTACAAGCAATTCGTCGAAGGCGGCTGGCCAAGTCTGGCCCACGACGTTGAGCACGGCGGTCAGGGCTTGCCGGAATCGCTGGGCCTTGCGGTCAGTGAAATGGTTGGCGAGGCCAACTGGTCGTGGGGCATGTATCCAGGCTTGTCTCATGGTGCGATGAACACCATTTCCGAGCACGGTACCGAAGAGCAGCAGCACCAATATCTGACCAAGCTGGTTTCGGGCGAATGGACCGGCACCATGTGCCTGACCGAATCCCACTGCGGCACCGACCTGGGCATGTTGCGTACCAAGGCCGAACCACAGGCTGATGGCTCGTACCGGGTTACCGGCACCAAAATCTTTATCTCGGCTGGCGAACACGACATGGCCGACAACATCGTCCACATCGTATTGGCGCGCCTTCCGGACGCTCCAGCGGGTACCAAAGGCATCTCGCTGTTCATCGTGCCGAAATTCCTGCCAAACGCTGACGGCAGCGTTGGCGAGCGCAACGCCGTGACCTGTGGTTCTCTGGAACACAAGATGGGCATCCACGGCAACGCGACCTGTGTGATGAACTTCGACGCGGCTACTGGCTTCCTGATCGGTCCTGCGAACAAGGGCCTCAACTGCATGTTCACCTTCATGAACACCGCGCGTCTGGGTACCGCACTGCAAGGTCTGGCCCACGCTGAAATCGGTTTCCAGGGTGGTCTGAAATACGCACGTGATCGTCTGCAAATGCGTTCCCTGACTGGCCCGAAAGCGCCGGACAAGGCTGCTGACCCGATCATCGTTCACCCCGATGTGCGGCGCATGCTGCTGACCATGAAGGCGTTCTCTGAAGGCACCCGCGCCATGGTGTACTTCACCGCCAAACAGGTGGATATCGCCAAGTACAGTGAAGACGCTGAGCACAAGAAGCAGGCTGACGCGCTGTTGGCATTCATGACGCCGATTGCCAAGGCGTTCATGACTGAAGTGGGCTTTGAGTCCGCTAACCACGGTGTACAAATCTACGGTGGACACGGTTTCATTGCCGAGTGGGGCATGGAGCAGAACGTTCGCGACAGCCGTATTTCGATGCTGTACGAAGGCACCACCGGTATTCAGGCGCTGGACCTGTTGGGTCGTAAAGTGCTGATGACTCAAGGCGAGGCGCTCAAGGGCTTCACTAAGATCGTCCACAAGTTCTGCCAGAACAACGAAGGCGCCGAAGCGGTTCAGGAGTTCATCACTCCGCTCGCAGCTTTGAACAAGGAATGGGGCGAACTGACCATGAAAGTGGGCATGGCCGCCATGAAAGATCGTGAAGAAGTCGGTGCCGCCTCGGTGGACTACCTGATGTATTCCGGTTATGCCTGCCTGGCGTACTTCTGGGCTGACATGGCACGTGTGGCTTCCGAAAAACTGGCTGCCGGTACCAGCGAAGAGGCGTTCTATACCGCCAAGCTGCAGACTGCGCGTTTCTACTTCCAGCGCATCCTGCCACGTACCCGTTCGCACGTTGCCGCCATGCTGTCGGGTGCCAACAACCTGATGGACATGAAAGAAGAGGATTTCGGCCTGGCTTACTAAGCCTCGCCGGTTTCACTCAAAGCCGCTTCTCCTTCGGGGGAAGCGGCTTTTTTTTGGGGAGCGGATCCCGGTAGGAGCGAACTTGTTCGCGAGGCGATGTGTCAGGTATGGCTGTTCGCGAACAAGTTCGCTCCTACCGGTGATGTCATCGCCCATTCGGGTCCTGCGCAAAGCAAATCCGGATGAGGCAGGGATTACGGGTAGGAGCGAACTTGTTCGCGAGGCGGTGTGTCAGGTATGGCATTTCGCTGCCGTCACGCGATCTTCATCTCCTGCCAATAAACATTTCCGGGATCCTGCCGTTAAAGAAAGTAGCCTGCTATTTAGTTCTTCTGAATGCATATCCGAGCGGATGAAGGCACAATGCCAGCTACTGAGTTCTTTACCCTGTGATGGGTAGGAGACATCCCTTTTGTTGCGTTCTTCTGCTGCACGTTTGAGTCATTTTTTGCCGTCGCTATTTTTATTGCTTGCGGGGCTGGCGGCCGCCTATGTCAAAGACTTGAACGTGTTCTTCACGTCCCTGTTCAACGTGCTGCCTACGCTGGTTCTTCTGCTGGGCGGCGCGTATTGCTGTGTCTATCGGCGTCAGCGCGAGCTGTTCTTGATGATCACCGTGTATACCGCTTACTTTCTGCTCGATACCCAGACCGATTATTTCCGCGACAACGGCGTTGTTCGTGAAGACGCGGCTGTGGTGTTCCACCTGGTGTGTCTGCTATTGCCGCTGCTTTATGGCGTTTACGCCGCGTGGGAGGAGCGAACTCATCTGGTTCAAGACCTGATAGCGCGGCTTGCGGTGTTGGTCGCTGTCGGCGCGGTTGCGCTGGGGCTTGAGCAGAGCTACCCCGCGGCATTGCTCGCTTCGCTGGCGGAAATCCGTTGGCCAGCGTTGCATGGCTCGTGGATGAGCCTGATTCAGCTGTCTTATCTGTCCTTCCTGATTGCCTTCGGCCTGTTGATTGCGCAATACGTTCGCAAGCCTCGGCCGTTGCATGCCGCGCAGTTGATCGGGTTGCTGGGGTTATTCTGGGCGCTGCCGAAAACGTTCATTTTGCCGTTCACCCTGAACATCATGTGCAGTCAGGTGATGTTGATGATTGCCGCCGGTGTTGCCCATGAGGCCTATCAAATGGCGTTCCGCGACGAACTGACCGGCTTGCCCGGGCGTCGGGCTCTCAATGAGCGCATGCAGCGTCTGGGGCGTAATTACGTCCTGGCGATGAGCGACGTCGATCATTTCAAGAAATTCAACGATACCCACGGCCATGACGTAGGTGATCAGGTGCTGCGTCTGGTGGCCAGCAAACTGTCGAAGATCACTAATGGCGGCGGCAAGGCTTATCGCTACGGCGGTGAGGAATTCGCCATTGTCTTTGCGGCAAAATCCATCGAGGAATGTATTCCGCATCTGGAAGCCATTCGCGAAGTGATCGCCAACTATGAAATCCAGTTACGCAATCCGGATAACCGTCCAAAAGACGATCAGCAAGGTCGTCAGCGTCGAGGTGCAGGGCCCGCGACCAGCGTGTCGGTGACCGTCAGCATTGGTGTTGCCGAGCGGCTGCCGGAGCACCGTACCCCCGAAGAAGTCCTCAAAGCCGCCGACCAGGCGTTGTATGCGGCCAAAAGTGCGGGGCGTAACTGCGTCATGTCTCACGGGCAGAGCACCAAGCGCGGTGCTGTGCGGACCGCAGCAGCTTAGGCTTTAATTCCTGGCAACCCTTTTCTTGCAGATGTGTAGGAGCGCGCTTGCCCGCGATGCTTTCGCTTGGGCGCCTAATCAGCACTGAGATCAAAATCTAACACGGGCAAGCGTGCTCCTACGGTTACTCTTTAGTGACCAGATCATATAATAAAGTCACAAATCGACCCTATGTGTCGCTCTCGGTGTTCGAGTACACTCGTCCCATCGATCTTGATTTCGTGTGTTTTCTGCGCGATTACTCTACTCCAGACGTTCCGCTCCTGTTCCCGTGAGGTTTGCCATGGCTGACTACAAAGCGCCGCTGCGCGATATGCGTTTCGTACTTAATGAAGTCTTCGACGTCTCGAAGCTTTGGGCGCAGTTGCCAGCGCTGGCCGAAACCGTTGATGCCGAGACAGTCGAAGCGATCCTGGAGGAAGCAGGCAAAGTCACCAGCAAGAGCATCGCGCCGCTGAGCCGCAATGGTGATGAACAAGGCTGCAGCTGGAACGATACTGCCGTCACCACCCCCACTGGATTTCCACAGGCCTATCAAACCTATGCCGAAGGCGGCTGGGTAGGCGTTGGCGGTAATCCTGATTTCGGCGGCATGGGCATGCCCAAAGCAGTTTCGGCTCAGGTCGAGGAGATGCTCAATTCGGCAAGCCTGGCCTTTGGTCTGTATCCGATGCTGACTTCGGGGGCATGTGTTTCGATCAATACCCACGCCACCGAAGAACTCAAGGCGACGTACCTGCCCAATATGTACTCCGGCGCCTGGTCTGGCTCGATGTGCCTGACTGAAGCGCATGCCGGTACTGATCTGGGCATTATTCGTACGAAAGCCGAGCCTCAGGCCGATGGTTCGTACAAAGTCAGCGGTACGAAGATTTTCATCACCGGTGGCGAGCACGACCTGACCGAGAACATCATCCATCTGGTGTTGGCCAAGCTGCCGGATGCTCCTGCAGGGCCTAAAGGCATCTCGCTGTTCCTGGTGCCCAAGTTCATGGTCAATGCCGATGGCAGCCTGGGCGCGCGTAATACCGTGAGCTGCGGCTCTATCGAGCACAAGATGGGTATCCAGGCTTCAGCAACCTGCGTGATGAACTTCGATGAAGCGACGGGTTATCTGATCGGTGAGCCGAACAAAGGCCTGGCGGCGATGTTCACCATGATGAACTACGAGCGCCTTGGTGTCGGTATCCAGGGCCTGGCCTCCGGCGAGCGCTCTTATCAGAACGCTATTGAATATGCTCGTGATCGTCTGCAAAGCCGTTCACCGACGGGCGCTCAACAGCCCGAAAAAATGGCTGACCCGATCATCGTGCACCCTGATGTCCGGCGCATGTTGCTGACCATGAAGGCACTCAACGAAGGCGGCCGTGCGTTCTCCACTTACGTGGCCATGCAGCTGGATATCGCCAAATTCAGCGAAGACGAAATTGCGCGGCAGCGAGCTGATGAGCTGGTGGCGTTGTTGACACCAGTGGCCAAGGCATTTCTGACCGACATGGGGCTGGAAACGACCATTCACGGTCAACAGGTGTTTGGCGGCCATGGCTATATTCGTGAGTGGGGCCAGGAGCAATTGGTGCGTGATGTGCGCATCACCCAGATTTACGAAGGCACTAACGGCATTCAGGCTCTGGATCTGGTCGGTCGCAAGATCGTGGGCAGTGGTGGGGCGTATTACACGCTGTTTGCTGATGAGGTCCGTGGCTTCATCGCTGGCTCTGATGCGTCGTTGAGTGAGTTCACCAAGCCATTGGGTGCGGCACTCGACACGCTGGACGAGTTGACTCACTGGGTTCTCGATCGCGCCCGCAATAATCCTCAGGAGATCGGCGCAGCTTCAGTCGAGTACCTGCATGTATTTGGCTACACCACTTACGCTTACCTGTGGGCGATGATGGCAAAAGCCGCGCTGGGTAAGGAAGCTCAGGAAGATTTCTACGCCAGCAAGCTGGGTACTGCGCGTTTCTACTTCGCTCGCTTGCTGCCACGTATCCACTCGTTGAGCGCGTCGGTCAAGGCGGGAAGTGAGTCGCTGTTCCTGCTGGACGCGGCGCAATTTTGACGACAGAAGCTTTGTAAGCATTTGCTTACAGTGCGTGGTGCTGTTTTGCCTCTATCGCTGTAATGGATCCAAAGTTAATCTTTGTTCCACGGACGTAGCGCAGGAAGCGCAACAAATAACACGGACACGTAAGGATGCCTGCCAGGATGGTGGGGAGAAATGGATGTCAGGGAAACAGTCTGCAAAACCCCGCCTAGGCGGGGTTTTCTTATTGGGGGCGATTTAACTGCAGGCAAGCTGCGGGCTTGATCGATACCGTTGAGGCACCCAGTTACGTTAGGTAATGGCTTGTTGCCAGATCAAAATGGAACCTCTTTCATCACCCATGGGTCCATTCGCTGTGTGGCTTACGAGAGCCATTTAATCTGGAGTTAACCCATGGACATTATTCGCATCATTTTCGCAATTCTGCTGCCGCCCGTGGGCGTCTTCATGCAAGTCGGTTTCGCTGGCGCGTTCTGGCTGAACATCCTGCTGACGATCCTTGGCTACTTCCCCGGCATCATCCACGCTGTGTACATCATCGCCAGCCGTAAGTGATTCGCTGAACATGTTGGAGCGAGGCTTGCCCGCGAATCTATCGCCTCGGTGTGCCTGAAACGCCGCGTTATCGTTCTTCGCGGGCACGCCTCGCTCCAACAGATAAACGCGCTAGCCCACCCGAAACTTCGCCACCATTCCCTGCAAATGCGTGCCCAAGCGCGCCAGCTCGACGCTGGACGCGGCTGTTTGATCGCTTGCCGCAGCCGTCTGCTCTGAAACATCCCTGACACTGATGATATTGCGGTTGATCTGCTCGGCCACCGCGCTTTGTTCTTCGCTGGCGGTGGCGATCTGTTGGTTCATGTCCTGAATGGTCGATACGGTGCGGGTGATCTGCTCCAGCGCGTTACCCGCGCGGCGGCTCAACTGCACGCTGTTGTCGGTCAGGCTGCGGCTGTTGTCCAGTGTCGTGGCCACTTGTTGAGTGCCGCTCTGCAGTGCTGCGATCAAGTCTTCGATTTCCTCGGTGGACTGCTGGGTGCGTTGCGCCAGACCGCGAACTTCATCGGCAACCACGGCAAAGCCCCGTCCCGCTTCCCCGGCTCGCGCGGCCTCGATGGCGGCGTTAAGCGCCAGCAGGTTGGTTTGCTGCGAGACTGATTTAATGACATCCAGCACACCACCGATTTTGTCGCTTTCCAGCTTCAGCAGATTCATGGCCTGAGTCGATTTCTTGACCTCCTCTGCCAACTGCTCAATTTGCCCGATGGCCTGCCCGACGACCTGGTCACCTTCCCGGGCCTGCTGGTCGGCTTGCGCGGCTGCTTGAGAGGCGTCTTGAGCACTGCGCGCCACTTCATGCACGGTAGCGGTCATTTCGTTCATGGCTGCGGCCACCTGATCGGTCTCGTCTTTCTGACTGTTGACCCCGATGCTGGTCTGTTCGGTCACGGCAGACAGTTGCTGCGCCGCATCGGTAATCTGCGCGACGCCCTGGCTAATCCCGCTGATTAACTGTCGCAAGCTCATCGTCATGGCCTGCATGCTGCCTTGCAGTTGTCCCATTTCGTCTTTGCGCTGGACCTGCAGGTCTTTGCTCAAGTCGCCCTTGGCGATTCTTTCTGCGGCCGCCAGAGTTTCGCGCAGCGGCGCGATAATCTGTTGCGTCATGACCCACGCGGCAAGCAAGCCAAGCAGCATGGCCATTGCTGCAACGCTGCTGAGTGTGGTGCGTGAGGCGCCGGCTTCTGTGTCGCGTTGCTGGCTTTGCAGGGCAAGCAGTTCGGCGACACTGCTCAGCATTTTGTCACCGAGGTCTTCGAGCGTTTCCTGAGCGGCTTCCACTTTGACCTGGCTGTCCTTGAACTGAGTGAGCTGAGCACGATAGCGCTCAAGCGCCTCTTTAGCCGGTTGCAAGCCTTTCAGGCTGGCGTCGGCCTGATCCTGGCCAATCTGCTGCACCTCTTTCAATGATTCGTCGATAGCCGCGATAGCTGCTGTTTCGTAGGCCTCGTGCGCAGTGAAGGTGTAGGCCTGCACCTGAAAGCGAGCATTCTGAATCTGCTGTTTGAGTTGTGAGATGTTGGTGAACTCTTCCAGCCTTTCGCCATTGTCCTGTTCCTGGCTAACCGCTTTGAGCACTTCACTCTCAACCAGCGCAACGGCCTGCACCGCTTGTTCCGATTGTTGCTCAAGCTGGGTTCGGGACAGGTCTCGCCGGTGGTTCTCTTCACTGAGCGTCGTGAAGGTGTGCTCCATGTCGGATACGATTTTGCTTTGCCCGGTCAGTAAGTTAACGCTGGTACTGTCGTCGGTTTCTTTCCGCAAGGTGGCCAGATGGCTCTCTAGCCCATTGAGCTGATTGACCACCTTGTTCGCATTTTCAGAGCTGTTTTTCTGGCGATAGATGATGCGGTCAGTCCGCAAGTCTTTGGTCATGTTGCTCAGCAGCCCGATGGAAGTCAGGGACTCCGAGCGCTCGATCATGGTGTCCAGGCCATGCCAGCCCGTCAGGGTGATGGCCATCGTGAGCATCAGTACCAGACCGAAACCCAGCGATAACTTGAGTCTCACGCTGGCATTGCCAAGTGTGTGATTGATCCATCGAAACATCGGGAAGCTCCTGCAAATGTGCGAAACAGGTAGGCACCTGGATAGCCAGGGCCTACGTTGTCAGCGCATCGGCTGGAGAAAGAAGAGCGCGACCTGAGCAGGTCGTAGGGGGATTCTGAGTGGAGTGTGTGAATGGGGTTACACGGTTTATGTCGGAGCTGCCCCGGTGTCTATGTCTCCCCGCTGTCTCGCGGCAAACATGGGATCTGTTGGAGCGAGGCTTGCCCGCGAAGAACGATAACGCGGTGCATTTGGCCTATCGAGTCGACTGGTTCGCGGGCAGGCCTCGCTCCAACACAAAAACCTCACTTATTCAGTAAGTTGTAATTTGTTCGAAAGCGCTTCCGAAGGCTGCGAAGCGCTTATCCTGACACTCCGCTATCGCAGCCTTCGGCAGCTCCTACAGATGATTCTGAGCTGTTAAACCTTGAACTTGCTCACCATCACCTGCAAATGATTACCCAGCCGCGCCAGTTCAACACTGGACGCTGCGGTTTCTTCGCTGGCTGCTGAGGTTTGCTCGGAAACGTCGCGCACGTTAAGAATGCTGCGATTGATCTCTTCGGCGGTAGCGCTTTGCTCTTCTGCGGCAGCGGCAATTTGCTGGTTCATCGCCTGTATCGCCGAAACGGTCTTGGTGATGTTTTCCAGCGAGCTACCGGCCCGGCGCGTTAACTCCACGCTGCTGACGGTCAGTTCCCGGCTGTTATCCATGATGGTCGCTACTTGCTGTGTGCCACTCTGCAGGCCTGCAATCAGTTGCTCAATCTCTTCAGTGGACTTCTGAGTGCGCTGGGCGAGGCTGCGCACTTCGTCAGCGACCACTGCGAAACCACGTCCGGCTTCACCGGCACGCGCGGCTTCGATTGCGGCGTTGAGGGCAAGCAGGTTGGTCTGTTGTGCCACCGACTTGATCACATCCAGCACGCTGCCAATCTTGTCGCTTTCGCGCTTGAGCTCGTTCATCGCTTCGGTAGAGTTGCCCACTTCCGAGGCCAGACGTTCGATTTGGGTTATCGCTTCGTTAACCACGCGATCACCTTCACGAGCCTGCTGATCGGCTGCGACGGCCGCTTCAGATGCTTCCTCGGCGTTACGCGCGACTTCCTGCACAGTGGCGGTCATTTCGTGCATCGCGGTGGCCACTTGATCGGTCTCGACTTTCTGGCTGTTCACCCCGGCGCTGGTTTGCTCCGTCACTGCAGATAGCTCTTCTGCCGCGCTGGCAATCTGGGTCACCCCGTCGAGAATCCCGCTGATCAACTGGCGCAGGTTGACGGTCATGCGCTGAATGCTGGTTTGCAACTGACCCATCTCGTCGCGGCGATCAACGATCAGGTCATGACTCAAGTCGCCGTTGGCAACGCGCTCGACAATGTTCAGGGTCTGCAGCAATGGAACGACGATCTGACGGGTGATGATCCAGGCCGCGATTGCGCCGAACAGCAGGGCCAGCACGGTGACCAGCGTCAGGGTCGATTTGGCTTTTGAACTCTCCGCTTCGCGCTTCTTGTACTGGTCACCGTTAAGTTTTGCGCTCAGGTCGAGCAGGTCCGTACCTTCTTTGGTCATGATTGCCAGCGCTTCTTTACTGGCGGCCTGTGCGTCGCGGTATTGATCCACCGCTGACTGATAGGCTTTCAAACCGGCTGTTGCGCCCTGCAGGCCCGACAAGTAGGTCGACGGGATGCTGCCTGCCAGCGTATTGATACCGACCAGCGCTTCATCGATGGCGGCTCTGGCGTTCTTTTCGAACTCCGGTTTACCGCTGTAGGTGTAGCCCCGGACCTGAAAGCGGGCTTGCTGGATCAGTTTGCTGACTCCGACGGCATCGTTGAACTGCACAATACTGTCACCCTGCAGCAAAGCTGCTTCGATTTTGTCGATTTCGACAACAGCTCTGTCGGCCGCATCCCCCATCAAGCTCCGGCTGGCTTCACGAGCGGTGATGGCCTTGATCATTTCGTTGAACGTTTTGCGATAGTCATTGGCCGATTGTTGCTGCTCTTCCAGCCACTGCTGGCTATCGAGGCTGACGACCATGCCGCGCGCTTTCTTGATGCTGGCGTCGACTTTATCGAGGGTGGCATTCATGGCTGCAGCAGCTTCAGCATCGTACTGACGCTCATAGACCAGGCGACGGATACGCAGCTCCATGGTTTGGTTGGCGACATCCGCGATCGCTCCTAGCTTGTCGCCACGTTCGATCAGTGCTCCGACGCTGAGCCAGCCGGTCACTGTGATCAATGCGGTCAACAGTAAAACCAGGCCGAAACCAAACCCGAGTTTTAGACGGACGCTCATATTGCCGAGACTTTTGCCGAGCAAACCCATGCGGAACTCCTTGGGATGAACTTGTTATAGGTATTTTCCTACAACCTGCATCGGCAGGGAGAAGTCGAACTGAAGGGCGGAACGTTATGGTCACTCCTACAGAGGTCGCGTTTACCTCGCGCTAGTGCTATGCGAAAGGCAAAGGGCAGCGTCTACAAAAGTGTTTGCTGTCTATCAGAACAACCGGGCCAACAACGCAGTCACCGCCGTTTCAACCCGCAGGATGCGGTCGCCGAGTTGCACCGGTTGCAGGCCTGCTTTGCTGAGCAGGTCAATTTCATAGGGAATCCAGCCGCCCTCGGGGCCAATGGCCAGGGTGACTTGCCCGGTTACAGCGCGTGGGCAGGCGGGGAAGGTGCCGGGATGTCCGACCAGACCCAACGTGCCTTGGGCCAGTTGTGGCAGGCGATCCTCGACAAACGGTTTGAAGCGCTTTTCGATAATAATCTCGGGCAACACACTGTCGCGTGCTTGTTCAAGGCCGAGAATCAGTTGCTCGCGAATAGCTTGAGGTTCAAGGAATGGCGTCTGCCAGAAGCTTTTTTCCACACGATAACTGTTGAGCAGAATGACCTTGGGCACCCCCATGGTCGCAACCGTCTGAAACACCCGACGCAGCATTTTCGGGCGGGGCAGGGCCAATAACAGGGTTAGCGGGAGTTTGGCGGGCGGGGCGCTGTCGAGGGTAACGCGCAACTCGGCTTCATGTGCTTCGAGTCGCAGCAGTTCGGCGCTGCCCAGCAGGCCGTCAATACGGCCTACGCGCAAGGTGTCGCCGACTGCTGCGCGATGCACCTCTTGCATGTGCTTGAGGCGCCGGTCGCGCAGTACGACCCGGTCAGCCGCAACAAAATCGGCGTCTTCGAGAAGCAGCAGGTTCACGGCTGAGTCGCGGGCGGCTGGTCTTGCTTGTCTTGTTCGGGCTGATCATCGGCATGATCGCCGCGTTTGGTGATCAGCGAACTGCACAACACCCCAATCTCGAACAGCAGCCACATCGGCACAGCCAGCAGTGTCTGGGAGAAGATGTCCGGTGGTGTCAGGATCATACCGACCACGAAGCAACCGATGATCACGTAAGGGCGGATCTTTTTCAGGTACTTCACGTCAACGATGCCGATCCACACCAGCAGCACGACGGCTACTGGAATCTCGAACGCCACACCGAACGCAAAGAACAGCGTCATGACGAAGTCCAGATAACTGGCGATGTCCGTCATCATCGAAACGCCTTCCGGCGTCACGCTGGCGAAGAAGTGGAATATCAGCGGGAAGACCAAGTAATAAGCGAAGGCCATGCCCGAATAGAACAGGATGATGCTCGACACCAGAAGCGGTACCGCGACGCGCTTCTCATGCTTGTACAGGCCTGGTGCGATAAAGCCCCAGATCTGATGCAGGATCACCGGCATGGCCAGGAACAGCGCCACCATCATGGTCAGCTTGAACGGCGTGATGAACGGCGAGGCCACATCGGTGGCGATCATCGTTGCACCTTCGGGCAGGAAAACCCGGAGCGGCGCCGAAACGAAGGTGTAGATCTTCTGGGTGAAGTAAAACAGGCAGGCGAAGATCACGAAAATCGCCAGTACGCATTTCAGCAGGCGCGAACGGAGTTCTGTGAGGTGCGAGACCAGCGGCATTTGCTGGTCGTTTTCCGGAATATCGCTCATGGGGCTCGCGGTGGCAGTGACGAATCGTTGGCGGAAGATGCGTTGGGTAATGGCGCTGCTGGCGACACGTGCGCAGGTTCAGTCTCGACATGGGGCGTCGGTTCAGCAGCGGGCGTAGTGCCCGCCGGAGCAGCCGGACCCAGATCAGCGGCAGGTGTCACAGACGGCGTGTTCGGGATGGTCGAAACCACCGGCTCAGCAGGCGTCTGCTCAGTTGCCGGAGGCGGATTGGCCGGCTGCTGCTGCGGAGACATGATCTTGCGCGCTTCTTCTTCCAGCGACAGGATGTGCTCGTTATGCAGTTGCCGACGGATTTCATCGGCGCCTATTTCGCGTTCAACTTCCTGTTTGATCGCATTGAAACTGCGCTTGAGCCGACCGATCCACAGGCCGGCGGTACGCGCAGCGCCCGGCAGACGCTCGGGGCCAAGCACCAACAGGGCGACGAGACCGACCAGCAGCAGTTCAGAGAAGCTGATACCAAACATTCAATACGACCTAGTCTTTGCGGATTGGCTCTTCGACTTTATGCGCTTGCGCGTCGATGGTGTGCGGCTGGTTCAGGGGCGAGCCCTGTGGCGCAGCTTGCGGCGGTTGCTGAGGTTGCACCGGCGGTTGCTCGGCAGGCTTCTCATCATCGTTCATGGCTTTACGAAAGCCCTTGATCGACTCACCGACATCGCTGCCCAGACCCTTGAGCTTCTTGGTGCCGAACACCAGTACCACGACAACCAGAATGACGATCCAGTGTTTCCAGTCAAAAATACCCATGAAGCAATCCTCGTAGAAATTTCAAGCTCGAAAGTGAAAGTCAGTCAGCGGTGCGTGCGGCTTTTTCCGCATGCCCGGACAAGCCGAAACGACGGTCCAGTTCATCGAGCACTGCCTGTGGATGCTGACCGAGTGACGCAAGCATCACCATGCTGTGGAACCAGAGGTCAGCGGTTTCGTAGATGACATCGCTGCAATCGCCGCTGACAGCGGCATCCTTGGCGGCAATGATGGTTTCGACCGACTCTTCGCCGACCTTTTCCAGAATCTTGTTCAGTCCCTTGTGATACAGGCTGGCGACGTAAGAGCTGTCGGCAGCGGCACCTTTGCGCGACTCCAGCACTTCGGCCAGGCGGGTCAAGGTATCAGTCATGTTTCAGTGTCCTGCGTGATAAATAGCTTCAGGATCTTTCAGAACCGGTTCAACGGTCTTCCAGGTGGCGTCTTCATAGACGCGGTAGAAGCAGCTTTCGCGCCCGGTATGGCAGGCAATGCCGCCAATCTGCTCAACCATCAGGATGATCACATCGGCATCGCAGTCCAGACGCAGTTCATGAAGCTTCTGCACATGTCCCGATTCTTCGCCTTTACGCCAGAGTTTGCCACGCGAACGCGACCAATAGATTGCACGATTCTCTGCGGCGGTAAGGCTGAGGGCCTCACGGTTCATCCAGGCCATCATCAGAACGCGCCCGGTCTTGTGATCCTGAGCAATGGCAGGCACCAGACCGTCGCTGTCCCACTTGATTTCGTCCAGCCAGTCTTTCATATCTACTCCGGCAGCCGGGCTTCAGGCCTCGGCGGATTCAACAGTGTGCCAGCGGCCAGCGCTGCTGGCTATCGGCGGATGACCAGATACAGGCCCGCCACCAGCATGATCCAGGCGGGCCAGGCGATCGGCGCCACCAGTGCAGTGCCTTCAGCGAACAGCGTCGAGGCCATTACCGCACCGCCGCCCAGCAGCGCCGAACCCAGCAAGCGCAACGCCCAGCCATCACCGCGCTCGCGCCAGGGCGGCGGCGGATCGGCCTTGTGCGGTTGCGACATGCGCTCCAGCAGGTCGCGAGTCATGTTGGCCAGGTGAGGTATTTGCTCGACCTGAGATTGCAGATTGCCGAACAATGTTTTCGGGCTGACGCGTTCACGCATCCAGCGCTCCAGAAACGGCTGCGCGGTGCTCCACAGATCCAGATCCGGATACAACTGACGGCCCAGGCCTTCGATATTCAACAGGGTCTTCTGCAACAGGACCAGTTGCGGCTGGACTTCCATGTTGAAGCGCCGGGCCGTCTGGAACAGACGCATCAGCACCTGACCGAAGGAAATATCCTTGAGTGGCTTCTCGAAGATCGGCTCGCATACGGTACGAATCGCGGCTTCAAACTCGTTGAGTTTGGTTTCTGCTGGCACCCAACCCGAATCGATGTGCAACTGGGCAACGCGACGATAATCGCGTTTGAAGAAGGCAAACAGGTTACGGGCCAGATAATCCTGATCTTCCGGTGTCAGGCTGCCGACGATCCCGCAATCGATAGCGATGTATTGCGGGCTCCACGGGTTGACTGTGCTGACGAAAATATTGCCGGGGTGCATGTCGGCGTGGAAGAAGCTGTCGCGGAATACCTGGGTGAAAAAAATCTCCACGCCGCGTTCGGCCAGCAACTTCATGTCGGTGCGCTGATCCGCCAGGGTGGCCAGATCGTTGACCTGAATCCCGTAGATGCGCTCCATGACCAGGACTTTCGGGCGGCACCAGTCCCAGTACACCTGAGGCACGTAAAGCAGTTCCGAGCCTTCGAAATTGCGTCGCAACTGGCTTGAGTTGGCCGCCTCGCGGAGCAAGTCCAGTTCGTCGTAGATAGTCTTCTCGTAGTCGGCAACCACGTCGACCGGGTGCAGCAGACGGGCGTCAGCGGACATTCGCTCAGCGGTACGGGCCAGAATGAATAGCCAGGCGAGGTCCTGGCCAATGACCGGCTTGAGGCCCGGCCGCACAACTTTGACAACGACTTCTTCGCCCGTCTTCAGGCGCGCCGCGTGGACCTGCGCCACCGAAGCCGAGGCCAGCGGTGTTACGTCGAAACGACTGAACACCTCACTGATTTTCGCACCCAGTTGTTCCTCGATCAGTTTGATCGCCACTTGTGGGTCGAACGGCGGAACGCGATCCTGCAACAGCATCAGTTCGTCGGCGATGTCCTCGGGCAGCAGGTCGCGGCGGGTAGACAGTATTTGCCCGAACTTGATGAAGATAGGACCAAGGTCCTGCAGCGCCAGACGCAGGCGCGCCCCTCTAGGCAACTCGGCGTTATTGCGCGGCAGCAAGCGCCACGGCATGACGAAACGCGTGGCTTTCATCCACCAGGGCAGCGGCAGAGCGAACAGCAAGTCATCGAGACGGTAGCGGATCACGACACGCTGGATACGAAACAAACGGCGGACGGCAAGCAGCTTCATGCGTTATCGCTGGAGTCAGAGGATTGGGCGAGACGCTCAAAGCGCGCCTCAAGGCGTTCCAGATCAAGTTTGATCCGGTCTAGTTCGGCAAAACGTGCTTCAGCTTCGTGTTTCCCCACCAGCGTGCGCGACTCTTCGTTCAAATAGTCCGCAAGGCTCTGGCTGAGGTTGGTAAAGCTGTCTTTGCTCCAGCGTGCGCGGCTGCGCAGGTGATCACCCAGCAAGGTAGTGGCTACCGGGCCGAGCCAGCGGGACAGCTCGTACTCCCAGTCCAGTTCGAGATCCTGAAGGATGCCGACCAGTTCCAGTAACACGCCACTGTCGCCGTCCAGTTCGACATCGGGACCATGCAGCACCGCGCTCTTGTCCTGGCTCACAGCCAGCCTCATCAGGCTGGCCGCAGGCGCGCGCAGTGTGCAATCGGCCTCGACCTCCCAGTGGGAGGCCAGCAGCAGGCCTTCATCGCTGGGCATGATGAACAGCTTCAGCGACGGGTTACGGCAATCCACCGCAATCACTTTGCCCGACAGACGCTCAAGGCGTGGCAATGCGGTGCTGTCCAGACGCAACACGCGGTTGATGCCGTGCTCGACGCTGGCGAGCAAGCCGCTAAGCAACATCAGGGTTTGATGCCGCGATGCAGTGCCACGACGCCTGCGGTCATGTTGTGGTAGGTCACGCGGTCAAAACCGGCTTCGACCATCATCGACTTCAGGGTTTCCTGATTCGGGTGCATGCGGATCGACTCGGCCAGATAGCGATAGCTTTCCGAGTCATTGGTGACCAGCTTGCCCATCAGCGGCATGAACGCGAAGGAGTAAGCGTCATAAGCCTTGGACATCAGCTTGTTGGTCGGCTTGGAGAACTCCAGCACCAGCAGGCGACCGCCCGGCTTGAGTACGCGCAGCATCGAGCGCAGCGCATCTTCCTTGTGAGTGACGTTACGCAGGCCGAAAGCGATGGTCACGCAGTCGAAATGGTTGTCAGGGAACGGCAGCTTTTCAGCGTCGGCCTGAACAAATTTGACGTTGCCTGCCACGCCCAGGTCCAGCAGACGGTCGCGACCGACCTTGAGCATGGACGCGTTGATGTCAGCCAGCACCACTTCGCCGGTAGGGCCAACAAGGTGGGCAAACTTCTTGGTCAGGTCGCCTGTACCGCCCGCGATATCCAGCACACGGTTGCCGGTGCGAACGCCGGAGAGTTCGATTGCGAAGCGCTTCCAGAGGCGATGCATGCCGCCGGAGAGCAGGTCGTTCATCAGGTCGTACTTGGCTGCGACGGAGTGGAACACCTCCGCAACTTTCTCGGCCTTCTGGCTTTCCGGCACGTTTTTGTAGCCGAAGTGAGTAGTAGGTTCGGCATCGCTGCCTTTGCGCGGATCATTCATATCGCGTTCACCGGAATAAAGTGTTGCCATTCTAATCGCCGTGGCTGGCTTTGTCTTGACAAGGCTCACCGCCAACAGTTTCTTCATCCGGGGTGGCTGTTATAGTTGCCCCACGATTTACCTTGCGCTGAAGGAGCCCCTGGATGGCCAAAATTACTGTTGAACGCCCGCACACGCTGGGTAAGGAAAAGGCCCGCGAGAAGGCTGAGTTGCTGGTCGAGAAGCTGGCCGACAAGTACGGTATCGAGCACGAATGGAAAGGCGACGTCGTCAAACTGGAAGGCAAGGGCGCCAAAGGGACTGTTGATGTTGAGGACGCGCTGGTGCGCGTTAACCTGGAGCTGAATTTTTTCCTGTCGGCCATGAGCGGGCAGATTCAGGCAGAAGTCGAGCGGCAACTGGATAAGGCGTTATTGGCCTGATGCGACAACATGCCGGTGGCTGGCAAATTTCTCTGTAGGAGTGAGCTTGCTCGCGATGGCGTCAGGTCCGCCAAATAAGATTTGAATGACCTATCGAATCGCGAGCAAGCTCACTCCTACAGAATTAATTTTTGCAGCGGCGTCGCGATTTCCTACACCCCTTCAACACCACCCAAACCTAGGGTGAGCATTCTAATTTTTCCGGCTAATTTCGTGTCCATGCCCCGTTGTCCCTGGGGGCGATCCTCAAACATTCGAGCGTGAGGTTCATCATGGCCAAAGTTACGTTGAAGAAAAAAGTCAAAGACGTAGAAACCAAGTCGGTCTCCGACGTCCGCCTGTATGCCCGCAAGGTCTGGCTGGCGGGGCTGGGTGCCTACTCCTGGGCGGGTCAGGAAGGCGCTGAATACTTCAAGGAGCTGGTCAAAGTTGGCGAGCAGACCGAGAAGAAAGCCAAACAGGTGATCGACGATAAGGTTGATGCAGCCAACAGCGAGATCGATTCCGCTAAAAGCGAGCTGACATCGGTCAAGGGGCGAGTCGAGTTGCAACTCGACAAAATCGAAAGCGCATTCGATCGACGGGTCGCCAGCGCCTTGAATCGCATAGGTATACCGTCTAAACATGATGTGGAGACACTCTCTGCTAAGCTCGATGAGCTGACGGCATTGCTTGAACGTGTCGCGCGTAAACAATAAGGAGAGCAGGATGGCTGGCAAGAAAAAAATCGAGAAAGAAGGCAGCTCCTGGATTGGCGAGGTCGAGAAGTACTCCCGCCAAATCTGGCTGGCTGGTTTAGGCGCTTACTCCAAGATCAGCAATGACGGCAGTAAGCTTTTTGAAACCTTGGTAAAAGATGGCGAAAAGGCCGAAAAACAGACCAAGGTCGAAGTCGATAAACAAGTCGATTCGGCCAAGGACTCTGCCAAGGCTGCGAAGTCTCGTGTGGGTGATGTCAAAGACCTCGCGCTGGGCAAATGGAGTGAGCTGGAAGGGGCTTTCGACAAGCGCCTGAACAGCGCCATTTCGCGTCTGGGCGTACCGAGCCGCAATGAAGTAAAGGCATTGCACAGCAAGGTTGATCTGCTGACCAAGCAAATCGAGAAGCTGACAGGTGCGTCGGTAACCCCTGTTTCAAAAGCGCCTGTTTCCAAGGCCGCGGCGTCTAAACCAGCGACCAAAACCACCGCCAAACCACTGGTTAAGGCCGCCGCGAAACCGGTTGCCAAGGCCGCTGATAAAGTTGCCGCGAAAACCGCAGCAGCCAAACCGGCCGTGAAAGCAGCAGCGGCCAAACCCGTTGCCGCCGCTAACAAGGCTGCGACTAAAACCGCGACCAAGGCCAAGTCCGTAGCGGCCAGCAAACCGGCTGCGGCGAAAAAACCGGCCGCTGCCAGGAAACCTGCTGCGCCAAAGGCGGCACCGAAGGCTGCGGCTAAACCTGCACCGAAACCTGCACCGAAACCCGCAGCCGCACCAACCGCAACACCAACGCCCGCGGCGACCAATACCGCAGCAGCACCGGCATCGACTACGCCGTCGACACCGGCCAGCCAGTCCTGATTCGAGGGCTGTAATGCAAAAGCCCGATCTGCGAAAGCAGGTCGGGCTTTTTTGTGCCGCCGGTCCGGGCAAACACAGATTCTGTAGGCGCGAGCTTGCTCGCGATGGCGGTCTGTCAGTCGATGAATATATCGACTGTGCTGGCGCTATCGCGAGCAAGCTCGCTCCTACAGAAAATGCATTTCATTCCTCCAGATAATGCCTCGCCAGTTGCTGCGCCGCATACCGTGAACCCGGCGTCAGATGCGGCGCGACAAGCATCATGATCTGGTAAACCACGACCCTCACTTCAGCTTCACGCCCCAGAATTCGTTGGTAGTCCAGCGAGAACAGCAAGGTCATGGTGATTTGCTCCACCAGTTGCCCCAATGCCTGGGTATCACTAATGACCTGGCCTTCCGCTTTCAGGCGTGCCAGTAACGACGCCAGCGTGCGCTTGAGGCTATTGAGCAGGTTGCGAATACCGCGAGCCAGTTTGGGTAGTCGCCCCGCCAGGTTGGACAAGTCCTGAAACAGGAAGCGGTAGTCGGCCAGCCGCTCGACGATCAAATGCAGGAACAACCAGTAATCCTCGGCGGCCAGTTGTGCATCTTCGGGTGGGTTCAGCAGTGGCGAAAGCTCTGCCTGGAAACGCTCGAACAGGCCGAGCACCAAAGGCTCCTTGCCGTGGAAGTGGTAGTAAAGATTGCCAGGGCTGATGCCCAGTTCGTTAGCAATTTCCAAGGTCGAGACATTGGGTTCACCCTGTTGGTTAAACAACGTCAGGGCGCATTCAAGGATTCGGTCGCGGGTTTTCATCCGGTCTTCTTGTTGGCAGATAATTTCGAATGGAAATGTGTGCACTTGTAGGAGCTGCCGAAGGCTGCGAATAGGGCCCTCATGGCACACCGCTTTCGCAGCCTTCGGCAGCTCCTACAAGGGATTAGTGCCAAGCGTTTTACCGAACATGGACATAAGTCCCCGGTGCAGCCTCCATGGGCGTGTAAGTAGTGTTGCCCAGCGCCATCCGGGTCTCGCGCTGAGTGCCCGACCGGGCTTGTATCCATTCCAGCCAGGCTGGCCACCAACTGCCCTCATGGTTTTTCGCGTCGTAAATCCATGCGCGTGGATCACTGCTGAGTTTGCCGCTCTCGACGTAATTGGCTTTGGGGTTACCCGGCGGGTTGAGAATACTCTGCACGTGGCCACTGTTGGCCAGCAGGAAACGACGGTCGCCACCCAGCAGCAGTGTCGAACGATAAACCGCGTCCCATGGCGTGATGTGGTCGTTGATGCCCGCAACATTGAAGCTGTCCACAGTCACCTTCTGCAGGTCAATGGGTGTGCCACAGACTTCCAGTCCGCCGGGGTGAGTCAGCGGGTTGTGCTTGAAGAAGTCCAGCAGATCGCCGTGCAGCGCGGCGGGCAGCCGGGTGCTGTCGTTGTTCCAGTACAGAATGTCGAAAGCGGGCGGTGCCTTGCCCAGCAGGTAGTTGTTGATCCAGTAACTCCAGATCAAATCATTCGGGCGCATCCAGGCGAAGATCTTCGCCATGTCCCGACCGTCCAGCACGCCTTGCTGATAGGAGCGACGCTTGGCGGCCTCTAGTGTCGTTTCGTCGATGAATAACGTCGCGGCGCTTTCGATCTGACTGTCCAGCAGGCTAACCATGTAAGTCGCGCTGGCGACTTTGCGCAGTTGCCGCTTAGCCTGCAAATGCCCTTGCAGCGCGGCGATGGTCAGTCCTCCAGCGCACGCACCGACCAGGTTTACTTCTTTGGCTCCGGTGATGGACCGGCATACAGCCATCGCTTCTTCGGTGGCTTGAACGTAGGTGGACAACCCCCATTCACGGTGCCGCACATCCGGGTTACGCCAACTGATCATGAACGTCTGCAAACCATTCTTGAGGCAGTACTGGACGAAGCTGTTGGCTGGGCTCAGATCAAAAATATAGTACTTGTTGATTTGCGGAGGCACGATCAACAGTGGCCTGGCGTACTGTTTTTCGCTCATGGGCTTGTACTGGATCAGCTCCAGCAGTTCGTTACGAAACACCACCGAGCCTTGAGTTGCCGCCACCGTGCGGCCTACTTCGAAAGCGTCTTTGGTGGTTTGTCGGGGCAGGCCGTTGTTGTGCAGCAGGTCATCGAACATGTGACCAAGGCCCTTGACCACGCTGTTGCCGCCGCTATTGAACAGCTCTTTGACCGCCATCGGGTTGAGCAAGGTATTGGAGGGTGAGAGGGCATCGTTGAGTAGCGAGAAAATGAAGTGTGCCCGTTCGCGATCATCCTTGGACAGGTCAGTCTCATCGATCCAGTGCCTGACCTGATGCTGCCATGCCAGATAAGTTTGTAGCCCGCGACGATACAGCGGGTTCAGGCTCCAGGTCGGGTCGGCGAAGCGGGTGTCGCGGGCAGGTAACTGATAGGGCGTCTCGCCCAGCAGCATGACACGGCCGACTTGCTTGCCCAGAGCCAGCGCGTGCCGGGCGCTGCGCAATGGATGCTGCAAGCCTTGGGCTGCGACCTTGCGCAACGTCGAAAACAAATCCTGGCCACGCAGACCAGTAATCGCGCTTTGTGCATTGATGTAAGTCGCCGGAGTGGTCTCGGCGCCTTTGGTTGATCGTTCTCGCATGGGGGCAACACTCCTTCGTTGTGCCATCGACCGATACATCTGTGCAGACGCGCCCCTTGAGGGCATGCGTCGTTCTGCGCCGTATAACTTCCATTCAAACGGCGCAGTCGGTGAAGCGTTGGTGCTGTGTCGGGAATCCTTGTGTGTCTGTGATAGTCAGTGTGCGCTCGGTGTCGGATGCGGATGCATCACGGCGCGCTGACGTTCCTGCTGGAGAAACTTCATGATGATGGGGGCAACTGCTTCAGCGCGGGTGATCAGGAACAAATGACCGTCATCGATTATGTGTAGCTGGGCGTTGGGGATCCGCCAAGCCAGAAGGCGCATATTTATTAACGGGATCAGTGGATCATCGTCGCCTGCCAGCACCAATGTAGGCTGATGAATCTTGTGCAGCCAGTGGATACTGGTCCATCCCATGCCTGCAAACAGTTGCCAGTAATAGCCCAGCTTGCCGGACGAACGGACCTTCGCGGCATGGTTGGCGGCCAGATGGGGATCACGCCGGAACGCACCGCCGTAGATTTCCGGTGCAATACGAATGACGTGAGACGGTTGTATGTAGCGCCGCGGGCTGGCCATCAACCAGAGCACTCGCGGTTTGCCCGGGACCATCACTGCCCCCGCAGCTGTCGCCGCCAGCACCAGCTTTTTGCAGCGCTCCGGGTAGTCGTAAGCGAACTGTTGAGCCAGCGCACCGCCCCATGAAACGCCGATAGCGTTGACCTGGCCGTAGTCCAGATAGTCGAGCATGCGTGCCGCCAGTTTTGCCAGACCGGGAAACCGGTATGGGCGACTGGGTGTTGAGGAGCCGCCGACGCCGGGCACATCGAAGGCGATGATTTCCAGGTCCGGGTCCAGCGCGTCAACGAAAGGGAACACCAACTCGAGGTTGGCGCCAATACCATTGAAAATCAGCAGTGGAGTCAGATGACTCTTGCCTGGGCGTACAGCAGTCCGGATGCTGTGGCCATCCAGATCAATGGTGCGAAAAATAAACGGTTGCGGCATGCGCGAAGCCCTGTGGGTTAAACCGCTGGAAAAGCCGTCCTGCGCTTTGACCAGATCGCCCGAGGCCGGGCGCCGATGTGGAATGTCAGTGGTTACTGTAGGAGCTGCCGAAGGCTGCGAAAGAGGCTGAAAATGCTTCGCAGCCTTCGGCAGCTCCTACAGTTTTCTGTCTGCCGCGAGATCGCTCCTGCCTTTGTAACGGCCATCGGCAGCCGTTCCTGACGCCACCCGTCGCATCAAGCCCTAGCGTTCATGCACATAGGTCCCCGGTGATGCCTCTCCGGCCGGGAAAGCCTTGCTGCCCAGAATCGCCGGGGATTTTCTGAGTTTGCCGGAGCGTTCGCTCAGCCAGTTCTGCCAGTGCAGCCACCATGAGTCGGTGTGCTTGGTGCCGTTTTCCTGCCAGACCTTCGGATCGACCGGCAACTCGCTGTTGGTCATGTAGCGTGCCTTGGGGTTACCGGGCGGGTTGAGAATGCTCTGTATATGGCCACTGCTGGACAGTACAAATTCTGTCTTCCCACCGAACAGCCGCGCTGATTTGTAGCAGGAGCCCCATGGCGTGATGTGATCGTTGGTCCCGGCCAGACAAAACACATCGCTGGTGACCTGTTTAAGGTCGATAGGCGTACCGCACACTTCAAGCGCATTGGGGCGGATCAGCGGGTTGTTCTTGAACATCTCGATCAGGTCGCCGTGGAAGGCGGCGGGCAGGCGGGTGGTGTCGTTGTTCCAGAACAGGATGTCGAACACTGGCGGCTCGTTGCCGAGCAGGTAGTTGTTGACCCAGTAGTTCCAGATCAGGTCGTTGGGCCGCATCCAGGCAAACACCTTGGCCATGTCGCTGCCTTCGAGTACTCCCGCCTGATACGAGTGGCGCTTGGCCGACTCCAGCGTTTGCTCGTCGACGAACAACGCGACGTCGGTGTCCAGCGTGGTATCGAGCACGCTGACCAGCAAGGTCAGGGCATTGACCTTCTGATCGCCCAATGCGGCGTAATGGCCGAGCAGCGCTGTGCAGGTAATGCCGCCTGAACAAGCACCAAGCATATTCACGTCTTTGCTGCCGGTGATGGCCGTGACCACATCGACAGCCTCCTTGAGCGCATCGATGTACGTCGACAAACCCCATTCACGCTGAGCCTTGGTCGGGTTACGCCAGCTGATAATGAACGTCTGCACATTACTGCGCAGACAAAAACGCGCCAGGCTTTTTTCCGGGCTCAGGTCGAACACGTAGAATTTGTTGATTTGCGGCGGTACTACCAGCAGCGGCCTTTCATGCACTTGCTCGGTGATGGGCTTGTACTGAATCAACTCAAGCACGTCGTTGCGAAACACCACCGAGCCTTCGCTGGTGCCCAGACTTTTGCCAACTTCGAAGGCGTCCATGTTGACCTGGCTGGGCATGCCGCCGTTGTGCACCAGATCCTTGGCCAGGTGAGACAGGCCGTCGAGAACGCTTTTGCCGCCGGTTTCGAAGAAGCGTTTGATTGCTGCCGGATTAGCTGCGGTGTTGGTGGGCGACATGGCTTCGGTCATCAGATTGATGACGAAGTGGCCGCGACTGATTTCCTGAGGGGAAAGATTGCTGTCGCCGATCCAGTCATGCAGTTCCTTGCGCCAGGCCAGATAGGTCTGCAAGTAACGGCGGTAAACCGGGTTCTGACTCCAGGCCGGGTCATTGAAACGCCGGTCTTCCGGAGCAGGCTGCAGGGCTGATTTACCCAGAAGCACGTTCTTGAGTTCGACGCTCAAGTGCGCAATGTGTTTGGCGCTATGAAAGGGTTGTTTCAACGCCTGGCGCAGAACCATACGGGCAGTGGTCAGCAAGTCCTTGCGCCGCAGGCCAACCACCGGATTCAAACCCAGCGTGTGTTCCGAGGCTTGTTGCTGCAGGTCATCGTTGTTTCTGCTACTCATTCACGACGCTCCATTGTCCTGTGGTGAGTACCGCTTCCCTGTGAATCAGTGACACAGGCAAATGCCGGTACTACTGCTCGGGTGACCGATGATGGCTAAACCGCTTATCCCTGAAGAGGTGGCCGTCGCGGTGGACGCGTGAACAATTGCGCTCCTTGCGACGACTTCTTTGCAAACCTTTCAACTGCATTTGAGGATGCAGGGAACTTGCCAAAACCATTGGTTACGCGAGATTGCGAAAAATCGCAAGCAGCACCCGTCATTGGCCGCTGCGCGGCACATTCAAACAAAAGGAATTAGAAAGCGCGTCCTAAAACGCCGGGCGGCTCAGGGGTGCGGGTTAGAGCATCAGCCGAATGACTTGCTCGGAAGGGTCGCGGGACTTGCCAGCGTTTTTCAGCTCAAGCAGATAGTCATTCCACAGGTCTTCCTGGCGTTGCGCCAGTTCGTAAAGATACTCCCATGTGAACAGTCCGCTGTCATGACCGTCGTCGAAGGTCAATTTCAGTGCGTATTGCCCGGCAGGTTCGACTTTGGTAAGTCCTACACCGAGTTTGCCGAATTGCAGGATCGGCTTGCCATGGCCCTGAACTTCGGCAGACGGCGAATGCACCCTCAGAAACTCTGCAGGCAGGTGATATTCCTCGCTTGGCCCGTACTTGAGAGTCAGGGTTTTCGAGGCTTTGTGGAGCTGGATGGCTGTGGGGAGTTTGGGCATGTCACACCGGATGATATCTGTAGGAGTGAGCTTGCTCGCGATCGGCTGCGAAGCAGTCGTGACTTAGTGAATTCACCATTGCTAAAAGGTCGTGCCGACCTTATCGCGAGCAAGCTCACTCCTACAGTAATTTTTTGCGTTACAGGATATACCGCGACAGATCCTCATCCTTGGCCAGTTCGCCAAGGTGACTGTTCACGTACTCGGCATCAATGCGGATCGGCGCTGCATCCGGATCAGTCGCCAGGTCACCGGCGCTGAACGACACTTCTTCCAGCAAGCGCTCAAGCAGTGTGTGCAGACGACGCGCACCGATGTTCTCGGTCTTCTCGTTGACCTGCCAGGCAATCTCGGCGAGACGCTTGATGCCGTCTGCTTCGAACGCGATGTTCAAACCTTCAGTTTTCAGCAGTGCGCAGTATTGCTCGGTCAGGGACGCGTGCGGCTCGCTGAGAATACGTTCGAAATCCTGTGGCGACAGCGCCTTGAGTTCTACACGGATCGGCAGACGGCCTTGCAGCTCTGGCACCAGGTCACTCGGCTTGCTCAAGTGGAATGCACCGGAAGCGATGAACAGGATGTGGTCAGTCTTGACCATGCCCAGCTTGGTGTTGACCGTGCAGCCTTCGATCAGTGGCAGCAAGTCGCGTTGTACGCCTTCACGAGACACATCGGCACCGCCGACGTTGCCGCGCTTGGCAACTTTGTCGATTTCGTCGATGAACACGATGCCGTGCTGTTCGACGGCTTCCAGCGCCTTGGCCTTGAGTTCTTCTTCGTTGACGAGGCGACCTGCTTCCTCCTCACGTACCAGCTTGAGTGCTTCCTTGACCTTGAGCTTGCGGCTCTTCTTCTTGCCCTTGCCCATGTTGGCAAACAGGCTTTGCAGCTGGTTGGTCATCTCTTCCATGCCCGGTGGCGCGGAAATGTCGACGCCAACGGCTTCGCTGACTTCGATCTCGATTTCCTTGTCGTCCAGCTGACCTTCACGCAGACGCTTGCGGAATAGCTGACGAGTGTTCGAGTCGTTGCTCGGCGCTGCCTCTTCCTGGAAGCCAGTGCGGGCAGGCGGCAGCAGGGCGTCGAGGATGCGGTCTTCGGCCGCGTCTTCGGCGCGGTGGCGAACCTTGATGATTTCCTGTTCGCGCAGCAGCTTGATCGCCGCGTCGGCCAGATCACGAATGATCGACTCAACGTCGCGGCCGACATAGCCGACCTCGGTGAACTTGGTCGCTTCGACCTTGATGAACGGCGCGTTGGCCAGCTTGGCCAGACGACGGGCGATTTCGGTTTTACCGACACCGGTCGGGCCGATCATCAGGATGTTCTTGGGCGTTACTTCAACGCGCAGCTCTTCAGGCAGTTGCATCCGGCGCCAGCGATTACGCAGGGCGATGGCAACGGCGCGCTTGGCATCGTCCTGGCCGATGATATGGCGGTTCAGTTCGTGGACAATTTCACGGGGAGTCATTGACATGGTATTTGGCGGTCCTCCAGCTGATTCAGATTCGGCATGGCCGCTGGTTGCAGCGGCCATGACGAGGCTTACTCAGCGAGGTCCTGCTCCTCAATGGTGATGTTGTGGTTGGTGAACACGCAGATATCGCCAGCGATATGCAATGCGGTTTCGGCAATTTCACGCGCCGACAGGTCGGTCTTTTGCAGCAGGGCGCGAGCCGCAGCTTGAGCGAAAGCGCCACCAGAGCCCATGGCAATCAGGCCGTCTTCGGGCTCAACTACGTCGCCGTTACCGGTGATGATCAGCGACGCGTCTTTATTGGCAACCGCCAGCATGGCTTCCAGGCGGCTCAGGGAGCGGTCGGTTCGCCAGTCTTTGGCGAGTTCAACGGCGGCACGCACCAGATGACCTTGGTGCTTTTCAAGTTGCCCTTCAAAGCGTTCGAAAAGAGTGAACGCATCGGCCGTGGCACCGGCGAAACCGGCAATTACTTCACCGTGGTACAGACGACGCACTTTCTTGGCGTTGCCTTTCATGACGGTGTTGCCCAGAGAAACCTGGCCGTCGCCAGCCATGACGACTTTGCCGTGGCGGCGCACTGAAACGATGGTGGTCAAGGGAGAGTCTCCACACAGCGGGGCGAAAATGCCCTGGTGAAAACTCATATGGGGGTGTGGGAAAGGATTTCAACCGTGGGGGATGAGTGGTGATGAGGGGCGAGCATAACAACTGTAGGAGTGAGTTTGCTCGCGATGGCGTCAGTTCATGCGATAAATTCGTCGACCATGAAATCCGATCGCGAGCAAGCGCACTCCTACAGGGGCCGCGTTTGCTGCACGGCATTGCGGGGTCTGGACGACTGGGGCGCTCCTACAGGCCAGCATTTCGGCAGTGACCTGTGGGAGCGAATTCATTCGCGAAGGCGTTTTGTCAGGCACCGATGATGCAAGACGTGGCGGCCTCTTCCCGAATGAATTCGGTCCCACGGGATCCGGATGCGGTAGTTACTTACTGCGCTGCTGCAACAACAAGTTACTAAAACCACCACTCGCCAACTGCTTCTGGGCCACGGTCAGTTGCTCGCGGTTGCTGAACGGTCCGACCAGCACGCGGTACCAGGTTTCATCTTTGACCGTACCTGACTCAACGGCTGCGCTCTGGCCGAGCAGGATGATCTGCGCGCGCACCTTGTCGGCATCTTCTTTTTTACGGAACGAGCCCGCTTGCAGGAAGAATTGTGTCACCGCTGCCGGTTTGGCCACAGGCGGTGCCGGTGGCGGAGTCAGGCCGCTGAGCGCTGCCTGAGCGCGTGCGGTGTCGATCTTCGCGGCTTGCTCAGGCGTGACCGGCGCAACCACTGGTGGCGGGGTTTTCTCCGGCACGGCCTCGTTAGGCACGATGACTTCCGATTCCGGCAGCAGCGTGTAGAAGTCGTACTTGGGCTTGACCGGCGCGGTCGGGCTCGGTGGCGTCTTGTTCGCTTCGGCGATTTTTGCCGCCTTGGCATCAGCCCTGACTCGCTTGATGTCGTCGCCGCCGGGTTCGAGCTTCATCAGAAAAACGACGAAGGCACCGACGCTGAGACCGATTGCCAGCCACAGCCATCCAGGAATCGGCTTCTTCGCGGGTGCCTGATAACGGCTGGCGCCGCGCTTGGGAGCAGGTTTCTTTTTCGCAGCAGCCAACTTACATACGCTCCAGAGTTTCCAGACCCAGCAGTTGCAGGCCTTGCTTGAGGGTGCGGCCGGTCAATGCAGCGAGGCGCAAGCGACTCTGCTGTTGTTCGGCATTCTCGGCGGCCAGGATAGGGCAGTTCTCGTAAAAGCTGGAGAACAGGCCGGCGAGGTCGTAAATGTATGCGCACAGAACGTGCGGCGTGCCTTTGTCGGCGACGTTGTTGAGGATTTCCCCAAACTGCGCCAGGCGTGCAGCCAGCTCCTGCTCCTGTGGTGCCTCAAGGACGATCTGGCCCTTACTGGCATCAAAGGGCGTACCCAGCTTGCGGAAAACGCCTGCAACTCGTGTGTACGCATACAGCAGATACGGTGCGGTGTTGCCTTCGAAGCTGAGCATCTGGTCGAAGTTGAAGCTGTAGTCGCTGGCCCGATGCTTGGACAGGTCGGCGTACTTCACCGCGCTGATGCCTACGGCCTTGGCGATGGTGCGCAGTTCGTCTTCAGGCAGCTCGGGGTTCTTTTCCTTGACCAGTGTGTAGGCACGCTCCTTGGCTTCTTCAAGCAGGTCGATCAGTTTGACCGTGCCGCCATCGCGAGTCTTGAACGGGCGGCCGTCGGCGCCGTTCATGGTGCCGAAGCCCATGTGTTCCAGTTGCATGCCTTCGTGAACGAAACCGGCACGACGTGCCACTTCGAATACCTGCTGGAAGTGCAGCGCCTGACGCTGGTCGACGAAATACAGGGCGCGATCAGCCTTCAATACGTTGCTGCGATAGCGGATCGCAGCCAGGTCGGTGGTCGCGTACAGATATCCGCCACCGGCCTTTTGCACAATCACTGGCAGCGGGGTGTCGTCGGCTGTTCTGAATTCTTCGAGGAAGACGCACTGTGCGCCGTTGCTCTCAACCAGCAGGCCGGCTGCTTTCAGATCGGCAACTACGTTGGCCAGATCATCGTTGTAGGCACTTTCGCCCATCACGTCTGCCGGGGTCAGTTTGACGTTCAGCAGGTCGTAGACTTTCTGGCAGTGCGACAGCGAGATGTCTTTGAATTTGGTCCACAGGTTAAGGCATTCAGCGTCACCGGCCTGCAGTTTTACCACCAGCCCACGGGCGCGATCGGCGAACTCTTCGGATTCGTCAAAACGTTTTTTCGCGGCGCGGTAGAAGTCTTCCAGGTCCGACAACTCGTCACTGGTGGCTGGCTGCTCTTGCAGATAAGCCAGCAGCATGCCGAACTGCGTACCCCAGTCGCCCACGTGGTTCTGGCGGATGACGGTGTCACCGAGAAACTCCAGAACGCTGGCAACGCCGTCGCCGATGATCGTCGAGCGCAGGTGACCTACGTGCATTTCCTTGGCGAGGTTCGGTGCCGACAGATCGACAACCGTGCGCTGCGCCGGACCGGCTTTGCGCACCGACAGCTGGGCGTCGGCCAGCGCGGCGTCAAGACGTGCGGCCAGAGCCTGAGTGTTCTGGAAGAAGTTCAGAAAGCCGGGACCGGCGATTTCAACCTTGCTGATCTGCTCATCGGCAGGCAGCGCGGCGATCAGCTTTTCAGCCAGATCACGGGGCTTCATACCGGCTGGCTTGGCCAGCATCATGGCGATGTTGCTGGCGAAGTCGCCGTGGGTCTTGTCCTTGGCATTCTCCACCTGAATCACTGGCGACAGGCCTTCTGGCAAGACGCCTTCGGTGACGAGTTGGCTCAGGGCTTGTTGGATCAGTTGGCGAATGATGTCTTTCATGATGCTCTCTTTCGACCGCAAGCGCGGCAGCGCCTGGATGCGCGGGTGGAAAAACTGGGCATTATCCGTTGCCGGAGCCACCTTGCCAACCGCGTTGGATGTGCGGTCTGAAATTTCCCCTGTGGGAGCTGCGCGTTTAATACAAATCCACCGGATCCACATCCAGCGACCACCTGACCTGCCTGCCACTCGGCATCTGTTCCAGCGCCAATAGCCAGGAAGCAAGCAGCCGATGCAGCGGCGCGCGGGCGCTGGATTGCAGCAGCAATTGCGCTCGATAACGACCGGCACGGCGCTCCATCGGTGCTGGAACCGGGCCGAGCAGTTCGATACCGCCCAGATTCATGTCGTTCAACAGTTGCTCGGCAACCGAGCAGGCTTCATCAAGGAATCCTTCGGCCTGACCCGGTTTATGCGCTTCTGCCCGTAAAAGCGCCAGATGCGCAAAAGGCGGCAGGCCTGCCGCTCTGCGCTCGCTTAGCGCTTGCTCCGCGAAGGCGAAATAACCTTGTTCGGTGAGCTGAATCAGCAGCGGATGGTCCGCCAGATGCGTCTGGATGATGACCCGGCCAGGCTCTTCAGCGCGTCCTGCACGGCCTGCGACCTGAACTATCAACTGCGCCATGCGCTCGCTGGCGCGGAAATCCCCGGAAAACAGCCCCCCATCGGCGTCCAGAATCGATACTAATGTCACGCGCGGAAAGTGGTGCCCTTTGGCGAGCATCTGCGTACCGACCAGAATGCACGGCTGGCCGCGCTGTATGGTCGCAAACAGTTGATTCATCGCGTCCTTGCGCGAGGTGCTGTCACGGTCGACCCGCAGTACCGGGTAATCCGGAAACAGAATGGCCAGACGCTCTTCGGCACGCTCGGTGCCTGCACCAACCGGACGTAAATCCACTTTGCCGCATGACGGGCATTGGCGCGGTACGCGTTCGACATGGCCGCAATGGTGGCAGCGCAATTCACCGGAGCGTTGGTGGACCGTCATTCGCGCATCGCATCGCGGGCAGCCCGACAGCCAGCCGCAGTCGTGACACAGCAGTGTCGGCGCAAAGCCGCGTCGATTGAGGAATACCAATACTTGCTGGCCAGCTTCGAGGGTCTGGCCGATGGCTTGTTGCATCGGCCCGGAAATACCACTGTCCAGCGGCCGGCTTTTCACGTCCAGACGCATGAACTTTGGTTGCTGTGCCCCGCCAGCCCGCTGGTTGAGGCGTAGCAGGCCGTACCTTCCGGTGTAAGCGTTGTGCAGGCTTTCCAGCGAGGGCGTGGCCGAGCCGAGCACGATGGGAATGTTTTCCTGGCGGGCGCGCACCAGTGCCAGGTCCCGGGCGTGGTAGCGCAGGCCTTCCTGCTGTTTATAGGAGCCGTCGTGCTCTTCGTCGATGATGATCAGGCCGGGGTTCTTCATCGGTGTGAACAGCGCCGAGCGGGTACCGATAATGATGTCGGCCTCGCCGTCCCGCGCCGCCAGCCAGGCGTCCAGCCGGTCGCGGTCATTGACCGCAGAGTGCAGCAAGGCGATGCGTGCGTTGAAGCGTTGTTCGAAGCGCGCGAGGGTTTGTGGGCCGAGGTTGATTTCCGGGATCAGTACCAGCGCCTGTTTACCGGCTTCCAGTGTTTCGCGGATCAGCTGTAAATAGACTTCGGTCTTGCCGCTGCCGGTAACGCCTGCAAGCAGGAACGCGTGAAAGCTGTCGAACCCGGCGCGAATGGCCTCGCAGGCTGCCCGTTGTTCGGTGTTGAGCGGTAGCTCCGGCTGCGCCAGCCAGTGCTCGTGCCGTGCCGATGGTGCATGGCTACGCACTTCGACCTGAACCAGCTCTTTGGCCAGCAACAGGTTCAGGCTCTCTTTATTAAGCATCAGTTTGCTGAGCAACTGATGGGCAACGCCGTGAGGATGCTGGGCCAGCGTCATCAGGGCTTCACGCTGTTTGGGCGCCCGGGCGATGCGCGGGTCGTCCACGCTAGCGTTTGGCGCGACCTGCCAGAAGCGTTCCTGACGCGATTCCGCCGGTTCACCCTGGCGCAGCAGGACCGGCAGGGCCCAACTCAAGGTGTCACCGAGGCTGTGCTGATAATACTGAGAGGTCCAGAGACACAGCTTGAACAGTGAAGGTGGCAGAGGTGCTTGCTCGTCCAGCAGCGCAATGGCGGGCCTGAGCTTGTCGGCAGGCACTTCGCTGTGGTCGGCGATCTCGATCAGGATGCCGATCATTTCCCGGCGGCCGAACGGCACTCGCAGACGCATGCCTGGTTGCAAGGCGCTGCGCAGCACTCCGGCGGGGGCTCGATAGTCGAACAGACGCCGCAGTGGCGAAGGCAAGGCAAGGCGCAGAATAGCGTCGGGCACGCGGGGTTTCCCTGTTACGGTATGTGACGGATGCGCGATCTTAGCAGACGCAAGCGGACGACCGGCTTAAAGGTTTACTTGCGCGATCTGCATTGTCTGGTAAGATTCGCGGCCTATTTACGTGCGGTATTCGACAATAGTGTTGGATGGCGGCACGCTAGCCCGAGGAAGTACCGATGAAAGCTGATATCCATCCAGTTTACGAAGCCATTGACGCTACTTGCAGCTGCGGCAATGTCATCAAAACCCGTTCGACTCTCGCCAAGCCTCTGAGCCTGGACGTTTGCAACGAGTGCCACCCGTTCTACACCGGCAAGCAGAAGACTCTTGACGTTGGCGGCCGTGTTGACAAGTTCAAGTCGCGCTTCGGTGCGTTCGGCGCGACCAAGCCTGCTGCCAAGTAAGGTCGGTCGTTCTGGAAAATCCAACGGGTTTCTCCAGGCTGCTTAAAAAGGCGTCCCTCGCGGGCGCCTTTTTTGTGGCCGCGATTTGGCTGCCCGTCGCTCAGGCTCTGTGTCCGGCGCCATCTTCGCTCCCTGTAGCGCAGGTCGAGCGGGTGGTCGATGGCGATACCCTGCGCCTGAAGGATGGCCGCAACGTACGCATGGTTGGCCTCAATACGCCCGAGACGGGCAAGAAAGGCCGCTCTGCCGAGCCGTTTGCTGAAGCGGCCAAACGCCGTCTGCAAAACCTCGTGGACGAGAGCGATGGTGCGGTGAGTTTGCGGGTCGGGCAGCAAGGCAAGGATCACTACGGTCGTGTGCTGGCCAATGTCTATGATCGCAATGGCGCGAATCTCGAAGCGCAGCTGTTGAGCGAGGGGCTGGGTTATCTGGTCGCCGTATCGCCTAACGTAGCGCTGGTGGATTGCCAGCAGGCTGCTGAGCGGGCCGCCCGTCAGGCAGGTCTTGGTCTTTGGCGTAACTCGCCGGTGCAACCGGCAAGCCAGATCGATAAAGGCGGTTTTGCGCTGGTCTCCGGGCAGGTCGTCGATGTGCAGCGTAATGGCGGCGGCATGTGGATTGAATTGCAAGGCTCGCTGGTGCTGCGTATCGCCCCTGATCTGGTCAGCCAGTTCGACTCCAAAACACTGAGCCGTCTGAAGGGCCAGCGTATCGAGGCGCGTGGCTGGGTCGTTGATCGCTCTCGTCGCGGTGGTCTCAAAGATGGCCAGGCACGCTGGATGATGCCGATTACCCATCCGGCGATGCTTGATCTGTCAGCCCTCTGATTAGTTGCTGAACCCCCTGTAGGAGTGAGCTTGCTCGCGATAGCGGTGTGTCAGTGAAAAATTTTCTGGTTGAACGCTATCGCGAGCAAGCTCACTCCTGCAGGGCGCGCGCGGTGTGCTAGCGCTTCAACCTCCTCGCCTCTAAGCGTAAAGTCTTAGTCCTCGCCTATTGACAGTTGTGACTGGCCAGTCTTGTTAGGACTTTGCATCTTGCGTATCCTCGGCGGTCCGTCTGTCCCACAGTAAAAAAAGCGGAATGCCCACATGTCTGATTTGAAAACTGCCGCGCTTGAATATCACGCCAATCCTCGTCCGGGGAAACTGAGCGTAGAACTCACCAAGCCCACCGCAACCGCTCGTGACCTGGCCCTGGCTTACAGCCCTGGTGTTGCCGAGCCTGTGCGTGAAATCGCCCGTGACCCTGAGCTGGCCTACAAGTACACCGGCAAAGGTAACCTGGTAGCAGTTATTTCCGATGGCACCGCAATCCTTGGCCTGGGTGATCTGGGTCCATTGGCTTCCAAGCCAGTGATGGAAGGCAAGGGCGTTCTGTTCAAGCGTTTCGCCGGTATTGACGTATTCGATATCGAAGTTGATTCGGAAAGCCCACAGGCTTTCATCGACACCGTAAAACGCATCTCCATCACCTTCGGCGGTATCAACCTCGAAGACATCAAGGCGCCTGAATGCTTTGAGATCGAGAAAGCGCTGATCGAACAATGCGACATCCCGGTTTTCCACGATGACCAGCACGGTACCGCGATTGTTACCGCGGCCGGCATGATCAACGCCCTGGAAATCGTCGGCAAGAACCTCGCTGACGCCAAGATCGTCTGCCTGGGTGCTGGCGCTGCGGCCATCTCCTGCATGAAGTTGCTGGTGAGCATGGGCGCGAAGATTGAAAACATCTTCATGATCGACCGTTCCGGCGTGATCCACTCCGGCCGTACCGATTTGAACCAGTACAAGGCTGTGTTCGCTCACGCGACTGAGAAGCGCACTCTGGCTGACGCCCTTGACGGCGCAGACGTGTTCGTTGGCTTGTCCGGTCCGAACCTGCTGAGCGCTGAAGGTCTGAAGTCGATGGCCAAGGATCCGATCGTGTTCGCTTGCTCGAACCCTGATCCAGAAATCGCTCCAGAGCTGGCTCACGCTACCCGTAGCGATGTGATCATGGCGACCGGTCGTTCCGACTACCCGAACCAGGTCAACAACGTACTGGGCTTCCCGTTCATCTTCCGTGGTGCTCTAGACGTTCGTGCCAAGCGCATCAACGAAGAAATGAAGATCGCCGCGGCTAACGCCCTGCGTGAACTGGCCAAACTGCCAGTGCCTCAGGAAGTGTGCGATGCCTACGGTGGTATCAAGCTGGAATTCGGTCGTGAGTACATCATCCCGAAACCAATGGACTCCCGTCTGCTGGGCCTGATCGCTGATGCTGTCGCCAAGGCAGCCATCGAGAGCGGCGTTGCAACCCTGCCGTATCCAAAGCACTACCCGCTGACCAGCGTTGATGACGTTTTTAACGGCTAACGTTGTTAGCGGACCCATAAAAAACCCGGCCATTAGCCGGGTTTTTTTATGGGGAAGTTTCAAGCTACAAGCTGCAAGCGAAAACAACGCAGCATTCCGGTTCTCCGCTGCTTTTTCTTGTGGCTCGCAGCTTGAAGCTTGTAGCTGCTTGCCTAGAACAAATCGATCGGCGCTGACTCATCCGCTGGCAGCGGGCTGCCCGGTGCCTGGCCGCCCAGTTCGTTGACGCTCGGCGGCGTGTCTTCGCTTTTGAACAGCTCGAAGAATGCGTTAGGCGTACTCGGAGTCGCTGCGCGGCCACTGATCGGGTCTACACGCAAGCTCAGGATGCCATCTGGTTCAGCCTGCTGATGCGGTGGCTTGTCCTTGAGCGCGGCGCTCATGTAGTTCATCCAGATTGGCAGGGCAACGGTACCGCCAAATTCATGACGGCCCAGGCTTTCGGGTTGGTCGAAGCCTGTCCAGACAGTGGTCACGTAATCGGCGTTGTAGCCAGTGAACCAGGCGTCCTTGGATTCGTTGGTTGTACCGGTCTTGCCTGCGATGTCCGGACGGTTCATTGCCAGGGCACGGCGACCGGTACCGCGTTTGATGACGTCCTGCAGCATGCTGTTGAGGATGAACGTAGTGCGCCCATCCACAATGCGCGGTGCAATGGCTGGCGCTTGAGGATCAACCGGTGGGGCAGGCTGTGCCGGGCCCTCGGTCGACGATGTAATCAACGCTGGGCCATTCGGTACCGCTACCGTGTTGGCATGGGGCGCAGGCTGGCTGTCGACCGCTGGCACGCTTGGCGGGTTTGCCTCAAACAAGGTCACACCGTCGCGGCTTTCAATGTTCTGGATCAGGTAGGAGTTCACCTTGTAGCCGCCGTTGGCGAACGCTGACCAGCCTGTCACGATTTCCATCGGGGTCAGGGTTGCGGTGCCGAGCGCGAGCGAAAGGTTGCGCGGCAGGTCGCTTTTGTTGAAGCCAAAGCGTGTGATGTAGTCAATCGAAGTGTCGATACCCAACTGCTGCAGCAGGCGGATCGATACCAGGTTACGCGACTTGTACAGCGCTTCACGCAGGCGGATCGGACCAAGGAAGGTATTGGTGTCGTTCTTCGGACGCCACACCTTATCGAGATATTCGTCAACGAACACGATTGGCGCGTCGTTCACCAGGCTCGACGCGGTGTAGCCGTTGTCCAGTGCGGCGCTGTACAGGAACGGCTTGAAGCTCGAACCTGGCTGACGCTTGGCTTGCAGGGCGCGGTTGTAGTTGCTCTGCTCGAAGGCGAAGCCACCGACCAGCGCGCGAATCGCACCATTCTGCGGATCAAGGGAAACCAGTGCGCTTTGTGCGGCAGGAATCTGACTGAACTTGAGAGAGCCATTTTCCTGACGTTGCAGGCGAACCAGATCGCCGACATGCGCTACGTCAGCAGGCTGTTTTGGGTTGGCGCCCAGACTGTTGGTGTTCAGATACGGACGTGCCCATTTCATGCTTGCCCAATCAACAGTCTCTTCCTTTTCACCTGTACGCGTGAGGACGCGCAGACCGGTCTTGTCGACCTGGGTGACGATGGCAGGCTCCAGGCCGCTGATAGGACGTTGCTTGGTCAGCTCTTGCACCCAGCCTTCGCGGGTCATGCCCGGGAAGCGGCTTTCAGGGCCGCGATAGCCGTGGCGCTGGTCATAGTCGATCAAGCCTTCCTGAACAGCCGTGTTGGCGTGTTCCTGAAGGTCGCTCGGCACGGTTGTAGTGACACGGAAGCCTTCTGTATAGGCGTCGCTGCCATAGCGACCGACCATTTCTGCACGGGCCATCTCGGCAATGTAAGGCGCGTTAACTTCTGGCGTCGGTACGTGGTAGCTGGCATTGAGCGGTTCGTTGAGAGCCGTCTGATAGGCGTTCTGGTCGATTTTGCCCAGCTTGTACATGCGGCCCAGAATCCAGTCCCGACGCTCTTTGGCACGAGTTGGATTGGCCAGCGGATTGAAGCGCGAAGGCGCTTTAGGCAGGCCCGCAATCATCGCCATTTGCGCAAGCGTTACGTCGCGAATCGATTTGCCGTAATACACTTGCGCCGCCGCTTCGATCCCGTAGGCTCGGTTGCCCAGGTAGATCTTGTTGACGTACAGCTCAAGAATTTCATCTTTGGTCAGTTGGCGCTCAATTTGCAGTGCAAGAAGAATCTCGGTGGTTTTGCGCGAAAAACTGCGCTCACTCGTCAGAAAATAGTTCTTTGCGACCTGCATGGTGATGGTGCTGCCACCCGACTGGATATGGCCGCTTTTCACGAGTTGCGAAGCTGCACGCATCAAGCTGCCGGGGTCGACGCCGTAGTGATTGGCGAAGTTGTCGTCTTCGGCCGAGAGCAAGGCGTTGATGAAGTTGGGCGGGATTTCGGCAAAGCGGATCGGGGTACGGCGCATTTCGCCAAACTCCGCGATCAACTTGCCATCGCTGCTGTACACGCGCAGAGGAATTTGCAGCTGAATGCTGCGCAACGCTTCAACAGACGGAAGGTTCGGACTCAGGTAAAGAAAGGCACCGCTGAGGCCGAGTAACAGCGCACAGAATACGGCAACGAGAGACCACCACAAAAACTTCAGCAGGCGTATCAAGGCTTTTAGGTTTCCAGAATAAAGAACAGAAAAAAGAATGAGTTAAGCGCGGACACTAACAAACAGACACGCCTTGAAGCTTGGTTAAACGAAAAAAACGCTGGGCATTATAAGCATTTTTCGTCTCCGAGCGTTATTTGCGCTACTGTCAAGACTGCCGACAGCGGCGTTGGACAACAAATAATCCGTAAGTGACGGAAACTCATAGGAAACAGGTTGTGTTCGAACTCTTCGGTAAGAAGGCCAACACCCTTCTAGGGATCGATATTAGCTCTACATCGGTGAAGCTCCTTGAATTGAGTCGTTCCGGCACACGCTACAAGGTCGAGTCTTACGCGGTTGAGCCGCTTCCGGCGAACGCCGTGGTCGAAAAGAATATTGCCGAGCTTGAAGGTGTCGGCAATGCGCTGTCGCGTGTATTGATCAAGGCCCGTGCAGGCGTCAAATCTGTGGCGGTTGCTGTCGCCGGGTCGGCAGTGATTACCAAGACCATCGAAATGGATGCTGGCCTGTCCGACGACGACATGGAAAACCAGCTGAAAATCGAAGCCGATCAATACATTCCTTATCCGCTGGAAGAAGTCGCAATTGATTTCGAGGTTCAGGGCTATTCGGTGCGTAATCCTGAGCGGGTCGAAGTCCTGCTTGCTGCCTGCCGGAAAGAAAATGTCGAGGTGCGCGAAGCGGCTTTGGCACTCGCAGGCCTGAGCGCGCGGGTTGTCGATGTGGAGGCCTACGCGCTGGAGCGTGCTTTTGGATTGTTGTCGGCGCAATTGGGCAATGGTCACGATCAACTGACCGTGGCGATCGTCGACATCGGCGCAACCATGACCACGCTGAGTGTGCTGCACAAAGGTCGCATCATTTATACCCGCGAGCAGTTGTTCGGTGGGCGTCAGCTCACTGAAGAGATCCAGCGCCGTTATGGCCTTTCAGTGGAAGAGGCCGGGCTTGCGAAGAAGCAGGGCGGTCTGCCGGATGATTATGTCTCCGAAGTCTTGCAGCCGTTCAAGGATGCCGTGGTGCAACAAGTTGCCCGGTCGCTGCAGTTTTTCTTCGCCGCAGGGCAATACAACTCGGTCGACTACATCATGCTGGCCGGTGGCACGGCGTCGGTTTCCGGCCTGGATCACCTGGTTCAGCAGCGCATCGGCACCCCGACCCTGGTTGCCAACCCGTTTGCAGATATGGCGCTGGGGCCCAAGGTCAATGCTGGCGCCCTGGCCAGTGACGCGCCTGCTTTGATGATCGCTTGCGGTCTGGCCCTGAGGAGCTTCGACTGATGGCCCGGATTAACCTTCTCCCCTGGCGTGAACAGCTTCGCGAAGAACGCAAGAAGCGCTTCCTGGTTGCTCTGGCGGGCGTATTTGTCGCTTCGATCGGAGCGTTGTTCTTGGTCAATCAGTATTTGAGCAGCGCGATTACCCATCAGGCGGCGCGTAATGCGTTCATTCAGAACGAAGTCGTACAGCTCGACGAGCGCATCAAAGAGATCAGTGATTTGCGAGCTCGACGCAAGCAACTGCTGGAACGTATGAAGATCATCCAGGACCTGCAGGGTAACCGTCCGATCATTGGCCGGGTGTTTGACCAGATGGCGCGCACTCTTCCGGACGGGGTGTACTTCTCGAACGTGAAGATGGCTGACAACCTCATCAGTATCACCGGCGCGGCCGAATCGAATAATCGTGTCTCGGACCTGATGCGTAATCTGGACGCCTCCGACTGGCTTGAAGCGCCAAGTCTGACCGAAGTCAAGGCAACAACCGCTGGCGCGCTGGATCAGGCCAACGTGTTCCAGCTGACAGTGCGCCAGACCCAGCCGGGCATTGATGGAGCCAAGCCATGAATCTTTCTGAGTCGCTGGAAGGGCTGCGCCGGATCGACCTTGGCGACCTTGACGTCAACAACCTTGGCTCATGGCCTGCGGCGGTCAAAGTCGTGGCGGGCATGTTGTTGATGGTGCTGGTGCTGGCCCTCGGTTACTTTTTCTACATTCAGGATCTTGAGAGTCAGCTCGATGCTGCACGCGCCAATGAAGGTACGCTCAAGGAGCAGTTCACCAACAAGGCTTTCCAGGCCGCGAACCTGCAGCCTTACAAGGTGCAGATGACTGAAATGGAAAACACCTTCGGTGCTTTGCTGAGGCAGCTGCCCAGCGATACCGAGGTACCAGGCTTGCTTGAAGACATCACCCGTACAGGGCTAGGCAGTGGGCTGGAGTTCGAAGAAATCAAATTGCTGCCTGAAGCTGCTCAGCAGTTTTACATCGAATTGCCGATACAGATCACCGTAGTCGGCGCTTATCACGACCTGGCAACTTTTGTCAGTGGCGTTGCGAGCTTGCCGCGGATCGTTACCCTGCACGACTTTGAGATCAAACCTGTTGACGCTTCCAATCCCTCCAGGTTGCGCATGAACATTCTTGCCAAGACCTATCGCTATAACGATGAAGGGCTCAAGAAATGAGGCTGGCGCGATTGTTGTGCGCCAGTGTGGCGTTGATCAGTCTGGCCGGTTGCAACGATGACTCGTCGTTCGCCGACCTGACGACCTTCATGGATGAGGCGCGGGCCCGACCGACGGGCACCATCGAGCCGCTGCCCAAGTTTCGTCCTTACGAGGCGTTTACCTATAACGCGGCGAATATGCGTAGCCCGTTTCAGCCACCGATAAAGGCTGATCTGGTCAATCGCTTGAAAGGCTCTCGATTGGTAGCACCTGATGAAACCCGGCCTAGGCAGTTTCTGGAAGGTTTCAATATCGAGACGTTTGAGATGGTCGGTACTATGGCCAATGACACCGGCACCTTTGCCTTGCTTAAAGGCGCTGGCGGCGTATACCGGGTGAAGGTAGGCGATTATCTGGGGCGTAATAATGGCCGGATTGTCTCAGTCGATGAATCTCGGGTTGATGTCGTAGAAATAGTTCCTGACGGAGAGGGGGCATGGTTGGAAAGGCCGCGCAGTATTTCCCTGAAAGAACGCTCATGAAACGAGCACAGCCAAGCACGCAAAACACCCTCGGGTTTGCAGGACGGAAAATGATCATGACCAGGATTCTTTCGGCTATCGGTGTATCGCTATGGATTGCGATGATTTCGCCGGTGCTCCAGGCCGCCACTCTCAAAACGCTGGATGTGGCTGCATTGCCCGGAGACAGGATCGAACTCAAACTGAGTTTCGACTCCCCTGTGCCTGCGCCCAAAGGCTACACCACCGAGCAACCTGCTCGTATTGCACTGGATCTGCCCGGAGTTACCAGCCAGCTGGCGACCAAGAGCCGTGAGTTGGGCAGTGGTAACGCCCGTAGCGTGGTGGTGGTTCAGGCCCAGGATCGCACGCGGGTCATCATCAACATGACCGCGCTTGCGCCCTATAGCTCGCGGGTTGATGGCAATAACCTGTTTGTCGTGATTGGCCAGGGCGCCGCAGCGGCACAGGCCTCGCAGCCGACTACAGCTCAGGGCGCCGCACGTGTTGCCGTGCCGCCACCAGCCCCGGCGAAGCCCAAGGCCTATGCGCCCGTCGGCAAGGCAATCAGGAATGTCGATTTCCAGCGTGGCGAGCTGGGTGAAGGCAATGTGATCATTGATCTGACCGACTCCAGCGTCGCCCCTGATATTCAGGAGCAGGGCGGCAGAATTCGTGTTGATTTCGCCAAAACCCAATTGCCTGAAAAGCTGCGTGTGCGCCTGGACGTCAAGGACTTCGCCACGCCGGTGCAGTTCGTCAATGCCAGTGCTACTGGCGACAAGGCCAGTATCACCATCGAGCCTTCAGGGCCTTTCGATTATTCGGCTTACCAGACGGAAGGCAAACTGACTATCAGTGTGCGTCCGTTGACCAACGAGGATCTGGACCGTCGCAATGCTGAAAAGCTGGTCTACACCGGTGAAAAGCTGTCGCTGAACTTTCAGGACATCGACGTGCGTTCGGTGCTGCAGCTAATCGCCGACTTCACCAGCCTCAATCTGGTGGCCAGTGACACGGTGCAAGGCGGCATCACGCTGCGTCTGCAGAATGTGCCATGGGATCAGGCGCTGGACCTGGTGCTGAAAACCAAAGGTCTGGACAAGCGCAAGATCGGCAACGTGCTGTTGGTGGCGCCAGCCGACGAAATCGCGGCTCGCGAGCGTCAGGAACTGGAGTCGCTCAAGCAGATTGCCGAGTTGGCACCGCTGCGTCGTGAACTGTTGCAGGTCAACTACGCCAAGGCTGCGGATATCGCCAAGCTGTTCCAGTCGGTGACCAGCGCCGAGTCGAAAATCGATGAGCGCGGCTCGATTACTGTGGATGACCGCACCAATAACATCATTGCCTACCAGACTCAGGACCGCCTGGACGAACTGCGCCGTATCGTTTCCCAACTGGACATTCCGGTGCGTCAGGTGATGATCGAAGCCCGAATTGTCGAGGCCAACGTCGGTTACGATAAGGCGCTTGGGGTCCGCTGGGCGGGCGACACCAACCGCAACAACAACCATAAATGGAGCGGTTACGGTCTGGATGACAATGGGGACGAAGCCGGTAACACGGGCGATGCGCTGACTTCCAATGTGCCGTTCGTCGATCTGGGTGCAGCCAACGCAACCTCCGGCATCGGTATCGCGTTCATGACCGATAACGTTTTGCTCGACCTTGAGCTCAGCGCCATGGAGAGAACCGGTAACGGGGAGATCGTCTCGCAACCCAAGGTCGTGACCTCGGACAAGGAAACCGCGAAGATTCTGAAAGGTACCGAGATTCCTTATCAGGAATCCAGCTCCAGCGGCGCTACCACCGTTTCTTTCAAAGAGGCCTCGCTGTCGCTGGAGGTGACTCCGCAGATCACCCCGGACAACCGAATCATCATGGAGGTCAAGGTCACCAAGGATGAGCCGGATTACCTCAATACCGTGCTGGGTGTGCCGCCTATTCGCAAAAACGAAGTCAACGCCAAGGTGCTGGTCGCCGACGGCGAAACCATCGTAATTGGTGGTGTGTTCTCCAATACGCAAAGTAAAGTTGTCGATAAGGTGCCATTTCTTGGCGATGTGCCGTATGTTGGCCGCCTTTTCCGGCGCGATGTGGTCTCGGAAGCAAAATCCGAGCTGCTGGTGTTCCTCACTCCGCGTATCATGAACAACCAGGCGATTGCTGTGAGTCGTTGATTCTGTGCGAAATTTAATACTTGTAGGGCCGATGGGGGCTGGCAAAAGCACCATCGGCCGTTTGCTGGCCAAAGAGCTGCGCCTGCCGTTCAAGGATTCCGACAAGGAAATTGAACTGCGCACGGGTGCCAATATCCCGTGGATTTTCGACAAGGAAGGCGAGCCGGGCTTCCGTGACCGTGAGCAAGCGATGATCGCTGAGCTGTGTAGCGTGGACGGCATTGTCCTCGCGACCGGCGGCGGCGCAGTCATGCGCAGCGAAAACCGTCAGGCCCTGCACCAGGGAGGGCGCGTGGTTTATCTGCATGCGTCGGTAGAGCAGCAAGTCGGGCGTACTGCCCGTGACCGTAACCGTCCATTGTTGCGCACAGCTGATCCGGCGAAGGTTTTGCGCGATCTGCTGGAGATGCGCGACCCGCTTTATCGGGAGATTGCCGATCTGGTGGTTGAAACCGATGAGCGGCCGCCACGAATGGTGGTTCTTGATATCCTTGCGCGTTTGGCGGAGCTTCCTCCCCGTTAAAGCCCAGGCAGAAATGCGCTATCCTCGGCGACCAATAAAAAACAGGACGAGGCACTGCCTTGAGCCACATTTTGCGTGAGTGCCAAAAGCGCTCACAGCGACGTATCCGGTAATCAACGTGGGGACACATGCAGACACTTAAGGTCGAGCTTGGCGAGCGCAGCTACCCGATTCACATCGGCGAAGGCTTGCTGGATCGTTTGGATTTACTCGCTCCGCATATCGTCGGGCGGCAAGTGGCGATTGTTTCCAACACCACCGTCGCACCGCTTTACCTTGAGCGACTGACCCGTACGCTGGCCGATTATAAGGTCCTGCCCGTCATTCTTCCCGACGGTGAAGCTTTCAAGAACTGGGAAACCCTGCAAACCATTTTTGATGGCCTGCTGGGTGCTCGTCACGATCGTCGTACCACCGTGATTGCTCTCGGTGGCGGTGTCATTGGTGACATGGCCGGCTTTGCCGCTGCCTGCTATCAGCGGGGGGTGAATTTTATTCAGATCCCTACTACCTTGCTGTCACAGGTCGATTCGTCGGTGGGCGGCAAGACCGGTATCAACCATCCGCTGGGCAAGAACATGGTCGGCGCTTTCTATCAGCCGAGCGTTGTGCTGATCGATACCACCAGTCTCAACACCTTGCCTGAGCGCGAGCTGTCTGCAGGTCTTGCCGAGGTCATCAAGTACGGCCTGATCAGCGATGAACCGTTCCTGACCTGGCTTGAAGAAAACATTGACCGGCTGCGCGGGCTGGACCAAGCCGCATTGACTGTCGCTATCGAGCGCTCCTGTGCTGCCAAAGCCTTGATCGTCGGCGCTGATGAGCGAGAAACCGGCGTGCGTGCCACGCTTAACCTCGGCCACACTTTCGGGCATGCCATCGAAACTCATATGGGTTACGGCGTCTGGCTGCATGGTGAGGCAGTAGGTGCAGGCACTGCCATGGCGTTGGAAATGTCTTCCCGGTTGGGCTGGATCAGCGAACAGGAACGCGATCGCGGTATCCGCCTGCTGCAGCGTGCCGGTTTGCCGGTGGTGCCACCGCAGGAAATGACCCCGGAGCATTTCCTTGAGCACATGGCGGTCGACAAAAAAGTCCTGGATGGTCGTATGCGTCTGGTCCTGCTTAGCCGTATGGGCGAAGCCGTGATCACCGACGAATATCCAAAAGAAGTATTACAGGCCACGCTGGCGGCGGATTACCGCGCCCTCGTGGATCAGCTCAGAGGTTAATGAAAATCCATGACGAGTAGCTTGCACGCCGACGAGGCCTTCCTCGGCCATTACCAGTTGAGTCATGACCCCTTCGCGGCGCGGGTACCTGGCTTCAAATTTTTCCCTGCCCAGCGCAAGCCGGTACTGGGGCAACTGCATCATCTGGCGCGTTACAGCCAGCTGTTGCTGGTTGTGACCGGGCCAAACGGCAGCGGCAAGACATTGTTGCGTCAGGCGCTGGTCGCCAGCACCAACAAGCAATCGGTTCAGAGCGTAGTGATTTCGGCGCGCGGCGCCACCGATGCGTCCGGCCTGCTGCGTCAGGTTGCCCAGGCGCTGAATGTCGCCCAGCCAGAGATGCATGCCATTCTTGCTCAGATCGTGCAGTTGGCGCTGACCGGGCAAGAAGTCTATTTGTTGGTCGATGATGCCGAACAACTGGGCGAATCTGCACTCGAAGCACTGCTCGGTCTGGCTGATGGAAGTCCTGAAGGCCGTCCGCATGTGTTTCTGTTCGGTGAAGCCTCGCTGATCGATCGACTCGATCAGCTGTGTGCAGAGGCAGAAACCGAGGGCGAGCGCTATCACGTCATCGAGCTGGCACCTTACACGGAAGACGAAACACGGGAATATCTGGAGCAGCGACTGGAAGGTGCCGGACAAGGCATCGAATTGTTCACGGCCGAGCAGATAACCGATATTCACGAGCATTCCGGTGGATGGCCTGGCGCTATCAATCAGGTTGCCCGGGACTCAATGATCGAGGCGATGATCGCCAGCCGTTCGGCGGTCAAACGCCCAAGTGTGGGATTCAAAATGCCGAAGAAATATGTAATGGCACTGGGTGCTGTGGTTGCAGTCGGGGTATTGGCAGCAGTGCTGATCCCGGGCCGTGGCGGCAATTCCGGTGCTCCAGCGACGCAGCCTGCCAACTCTCAGGCGCAATTGCCTCTGGGGCAGGGCACGCCAAGCGCCCAGCAGTCCAACAATGGTGGCCCTGCTATCGAGTTCGCAGGTAACTCGCAGCCGATGCCGTTGCCACTGGTGGGCAACTCTCAGCCTGTCATGCGTGGCCCGCTTGCCGAAGCGGCTGGCGCAAGTGATGGCGACGATGATGGTGTACCGGTTGGTTCGGTTGAGCAGCCGCCGACCGTGACCACCACCGCGCCGCCTGCCGGTGTGCCGGCCGGTGCTGCACCTTCCACGCCTCGCTCGTCTATTGCGCCGCCAGCGGCCGCTACTGCTCCGAAGCCTGCCGCACCTGCGGCGACCGCTCCGAAGCCAGCAGCGCCAGCTCAGGCTCCTGCACAGGTCGCAACCGCCAAACCAGCACCCGCTGCCGCTGCGAAACCTGCGGCCGGTAGCAGTTGGTACGGCAGTCAGCAACCAGGTCGTTACGTTGTGCAGATTCTGGGCACCAGCTCAGAGACCACTGCTCAGGCCTTCGTTGCAGAGCAAGGTGGCGAGTACCGTTATTTCAAGAAAACGCTTCAGGGCAAGCCGCTGTATGTGATTACTTACGGCAACTTCTCTGATCGCGCAGCTGCCCTTGCAGCTATCAAGGGATTGCCAGCGAAGGTTCAGGCTGGTAAACCTTGGCCTCGTACTGTCGCCAGTATCCAACAGGAACTCGGCGCAGCTCGCTGAAGTCGCAGCGGCCTTACCCTGGCCGCTCACCCAGCAACCTGTTTGACCTCTTGAGCGTGCTGCCACTGGCAGCGCGCCTTGTGGTGTCTGTATCACAGGCACCTTAGGTATTCAGAACGCTTCTGGTCAGAACGATAAAAAAATCTTTCGGCTAGCACAGCATCCAGCTATAAACGTTCATAAATGCGACACGAATTTACGACTGTTCGTCGTTAAATTTGTGAGGCTTTGTGTCGCTGTGTACAATGACCTCCCTTTTGCCCCCGCTAAGCTGGCGTACGTTCAGCGCGAGAGGTAACTGGTTGAATTGAAAAGAAATTTGTCTCTTTTAGAGGCAGCCTGGTGAGAAAGTGTCTATGAAAGCAGGTCTGTACCATCCAGATGAATTCAAGGATAACTGTGGTTTCGGCCTGATTGCCCACATGCAGGGCGAACCCAGTCATCACCTGTTGCAGACGGCTATCCAAGCCCTGACCTGCATGACCCACCGTGGTGGGATCAACGCCGACGGCAAGACCGGTGACGGTTGCGGGCTGTTGATTCAAAAACCGGACGCGTTCTTGCGCGCCGTTGCCAAGGAAACCTTTGGCAACGAGCTGCCGCGTCAATACGCCGTGGGCATGGTGTTCCTCAATCAGGACGACGCTAAAGCCGATGTCGCCCGCGAGAACATGAATCGCGAAATCCTTGCCGCAGGCCTGACCCTCGTCGGCTGGCGCCAAGTGCCCATCGACACCAGCGTGCTGGGTCGTCTGGCGCTGGAGCGTCTGCCGAAAATCGAGCAGGTGTTCATCGGCGGTGAAGGCCTGAGTGATCAGGAGTTCGCGATCAAGCTGTTCAGCGCGCGCCGCCGTTCGTCGGTCGCCAACGCTGAAGACACTGATCACTACATCTGCAGCTTTTCTCACAAGACCATCATCTACAAAGGTCTGATGATGCCGCGCGACCTGACGGCATTCTTCCCGGACCTGAGCGACGAGCGTCTGCAGACCGCGATTTGCGTGTTTCACCAGCGCTTCTCGACCAACACCCTGCCGAAATGGCCGCTTGCGCAGCCTTTCCGCTTTCTCGCTCACAATGGCGAGATCAATACCATCACGGGGAACCGCAACTGGGCGCAGGCCCGTCGCACCAAGTTCGCCAACGAACTGATTCCGGATCTGGATGAGTTGGGCCCGCTGGTCAACCGCGTGGGTTCCGACTCCTCAAGCATGGACAACATGCTGGAACTGATGGTCACCGGCGGCATCGACCTGTTCCGTGGCGTGCGCATGATTATTCCGCCTGCGTGGCAGAACGTTGAGACCATGGACCCCGATCTGCGGGCGTTCTATGAGTACAACTCCATGCACATGGAGCCTTGGGATGGTCCGGCCGGTGTCGTGATGACCGAAGGCCGTCATGCAGTGTGCCTGCTTGACCGTAACGGTTTGCGTCCAGCGCGCTGGGTCACCACCAAGAATGGATACATCACCCTGGCGTCGGAAATCGGCGTGTGGGACTACAAGCCGGAAGACGTGATCGCCAAAGGCCGTGTCGGCCCGGGTCAGATCTTTGCCGTGGACACTGAAACCGGCCAGATCCTCGACACCGACGCCATCGACAACCGCTTGAAGTCGCGTCACCCGTACAAGCAATGGCTGCGCAAGAACGCCCTGCGTATCCAGGCGACCATCGAAGACAATGACCACGGTTCGGCTTTCTACAATGCCGACCAGCTCAAGCAATACATGAAGATGTATCAGGTCACCTTCGAAGAGCGTGATCAGGTATTGCGTCCGCTCGGTGAGCAGGGCCAGGAAGCGGTCGGCTCGATGGGGGACGACACGCCGATGGCGATTCTGTCGCAGCGCGTACGTTCGCCTTACGATTACTTCCGTCAGCAGTTCGCGCAGGTGACCAACCCGCCGATCGATCCGCTGCGTGAAGCCATCGTCATGTCGCTGGAAATCTGCCTCGGTGCCGAGCGCAACATTTTCCAGGAGTCGCCTGAGCACGCCTCCCGCGTGATCCTCAGCTCGCCGGTCATTTCCCCGGCCAAGTGGCGCTCGCTGATGACCCTGGAGCGTCCAGGCTTCGAGCGGCAGATCATCGACCTGAACTACGAAGAAAGCATCGGCCTTGAAGCGGCTGTGCGTAACATCGCTGATCAGGCTGAGGAAGCCGTGCGTGCCGGTCGTACCCAGATCGTGTTGACCGACCGTCATATCGCTCCGGGCAAGCTGCCTGCTCACGCGTCCCTGGCTGTCGGTGCAGTGCACCACCGCCTGACCGAAAAAGGCCTGCGCTGCGATAGCAACATTCTGGTCGAAACCGCCACCGCTCGTGATCCGCATCACTTCGCGGTATTGATCGGCTTCGGTGCGTCGGCGGTGTATCCGTTCCTCGCTTATGAAGTGCTGGGCGACCTGATCCGCACGGGCGAAGTACTGGGCGACCTCTACGAGGTGTTCAAGAACTACCGCAAAGGCATCACCAAGGGCCTGCTCAAGATCCTGTCGAAGATGGGTATCTCGACCATCGCGTCGTACCGTGGTGCGCAGTTGTTCGAGGCCATCGGTTTGTCCGAAGCGGTCTGCGACCTGAGCTTCCGTGGTGTGCCAAGCCGCATCAAAGGTGCGCGCTTCGTCGATATCGAAGCCGAGCAGAAGTTGCTCTCCAACGAAGCCTGGAGCCCGCGCAAGCCGATCCAGCAAGGTGGCCTGCTCAAGTTCGTGTTCGGCGGCGAATACCACGCCTACAACCCGGACGTGGTCAGCATGCTGCAAGCCGCTGTGCAGCAGGGCGACTACAGCAAGTTCAAGGAATACACCTCGCTGGTGGACAAGCGTCCGGTATCGATGATTCGCGACCTGTTCCAGGTCAAGACCCTCGACACACCAATGTCCATCGACGAAGTCGAGCCGCTGGCTGAAATCCTCAAACGTTTCGACTCGGCCGGGATCTCCCTGGGCGCACTGTCGCCGGAAGCTCACGAAGCGCTGGCCGAGGCCATGAACCGTCTGGGCGCACGCTCCAACTCCGGTGAGGGCGGCGAAGACCCTGCGCGCTACGGCACCATCCGCAGCTCGAAAATCAAACAGATCGCCACCGGCCGTTTTGGTGTGACCCCTGAGTATCTGGTCAACGCTGACGTGTTGCAGATCAAGGTCGCTCAAGGCGCCAAGCCGGGCGAGGGCGGGCAACTGCCTGGCGGTAAAGTGAATGGCCTGATCGCCAAGCTGCGTTATGCAGTGCCGGGCGTGACCTTGATTTCGCCACCGCCGCACCACGACATCTATTCCATCGAAGACTTGTCGCAGCTGATTTTCGACCTCAAGCAGGTCAACCCGGAGGCTCTGGTTTCGGTGAAACTGGTAGCTGAAGCGGGCGTGGGTACGATTGCGGCCGGTGTGGCCAAGGCTTATGCCGACCTGATCACTATTTCCGGGTACGACGGCGGCACCGGTGCATCGCCGCTGTCGTCGATCAAATACGCGGGCGCTCCGTGGGAACTTGGCCTGGCCGAAACTCACCAGACCCTGCGCGGCAACGACCTGCGCGGCAAGGTTCGGGTACAGACCGACGGCGGTCTGAAAACCGGTCTGGACGTGATCAAGGCTGCAATTCTCGGTGCCGAAAGCTTCGGTTTCGGTACCGCGCCAATGATCGCGCTGGGCTGCAAATACCTGCGTATCTGCCACCTGAACAACTGCGCCACCGGCGTTGCGACTCAGAACGACAAGCTGCGCAAGGATCACTACATCGGCACCGTCGACATGGTGATCAACTTCTTCACTTATGTGGCTGAAGAGACCCGTGAGTGGCTGGCCAAGCTGGGCGTCCGCTCGCTGGAAGAGCTGATCGGCCGTACCGATCTGCTCGACATCCTGCCGGGCGAAACCGCCAAGCAACAGCACCTGGACCTGACGCCACTGCTGGGCAGCGACCACATTCCGGCTGATAAACCTCAGTTCAGCCTGGTGGATCGCAACCCGCCGTTCGACAAAGGCCTGCTGGCTGAACGTATGGTTGAAATGGCCAAACCGGCCATCGAAAGCCTGAGCGGCGGTGAGTTCGAGCTGGAAATCTGCAACTGCGACCGTTCCATTGGCGCACGGATTTCCGGCGAAATCGCCAAGCTGCACGGCAACCAGGGCATGAACAAGGCACCGATCACCTTCCGCTTCAAAGGGACGGCTGGTCAGAGCTTCGGTGTTTGGAACGCCGGTGGCCTGAACATGTATCTGGAAGGTGATGCCAACGACTATGTCGGTAAAGGCATGACTGCGGGCAAGCTGGTGATCGTTCCGCCTAAAGGCAGCCCGTTCAAGACCCAGGACAGCGCCATCATCGGCAACACCTGTCTGTACGGCGCCACCGGTGGCAAGCTGTTCGCGGCAGGTACCGCAGGCGAGCGTTTCGCGGTGCGTAACTCCGGTGCTCACACCATCGTGGAAGGCACGGGCGACCACTGTTGCGAATACATGACTGGCGGGTTTGTCTGCGTATTGGGCAAGACCGGCTATAACTTCGGTTCCGGGATGACCGGTGGTTTCGCCTACGTGCTGGACCTGGACAACACCTTCGTTGACCGGGTTAACCACGAACTGGTTGAAATCCAGCGGATCAGCGGCGAAGCGATGGAAGCTTATCGCAGCCATCTGGAGCGTGTACTGGCCGAGTATGTCGAGGAAACCGACAGTGAGTGGGGTCGTAACGTCTGGGAAAACCTGGACGACTACCTGCGCCGCTTCTGGATGGTCAAGCCTAAGGCAGCTTCGTTGAAGTCCTTGCTCTCCAGCACCCGCGCGAATCCGCAGTAACTGCAGCTTTAAGCGGCAAGCTTCAAGCCGCAAGTTAACAGCAGTGCGTGATTTGCCTGCGAATATGATTCTGGCAGCTTCAGGTTTGTCGCCTGAAGCTGCCATGTAGAGGTTCAAGAGAATGGCCGAACGTCTAAGTAACGACTTCCAGTTCATCGATGTCGGGCGTAAAGATCCGAAGAAGAAACTGCTGCGTCAGCGCAAGAAAGAGTTCGTGGAAATCTACGAACCTTTCAAACCGCAACAGTCAGCCGATCAGGCTCACCGTTGCCTGGGTTGTGGTAACCCGTATTGCGAATGGAAATGCCCGGTTCACAACTTCATCCCTAACTGGCTGAAGCTGGTCGCCGAAGGCAACATCCTGGCGGCTGCCGAACTGTCGCACCAGACCAACACCCTGCCGGAAGTCTGCGGTCGTGTGTGTCCGCAGGATCGCCTTTGCGAAGGTGCCTGCACCCTGAACGACGGCTTCGGTGCGGTGACCATTGGTTCGGTGGAGAAGTACATCACCGATACAGCGTTTGCCATGGGCTGGCGTCCGGACATGTCCAAAGTCGTGCCGACCGGCAAACGCGTCGCGATCATCGGTGCCGGTCCTGCCGGGCTGGGCTGCGCAGACGTGCTGGTGCGTGGCGGCGTGACTCCGGTGGTGTTCGACAAGAACCCGGAAATCGGCGGCTTGCTGACGTTCGGCATCCCCGAGTTCAAGCTGGAAAAAACCGTACTGAGCCATCGTCGCGAAGTCTTCACCGGCATGGGTATCGAGTTCCGTCTCAATACCGAAGTCGGCAAGGACGTGACCATGGAGCAACTGCTCGAAGAATACGATGCTGTGTTCATGGGCATGGGCACCTACACCTACATGAAAGGTGGCTTTGCCGGTGAAGACCTGCCAGGCGTGCACGATGCACTGGATTTCCTGATCGCCAACGTCAACCGCAATCTGGGCTTCGAAAAGTCGCCGGAAGATTTCGTCGACATGAAAGGCAAGAAAATCGTCGTGCTCGGCGGTGGTGACACGGCCATGGACTGCAACCGTACTTCGATCCGCCAGGGTGCCAAGTCGGTGACCTGCGCTTATCGTCGCGACGAAGAAAACATGCCGGGCTCGCGCAAGGAAGTGAAGAACGCCAAGGAAGAAGGCGTGAAGTTCCTCTACAACCGTCAGCCGATCGCTATTGTTGGCGAAGACAAGGTTGAAGGTGTGAAGGTGGTCGAGACCCGTCTCGGTGAGCCTGATGCCCGTGGCCGTCGCAGCCCTGAGCCGATTCCGGGTTCCGAAGAGATCATCCCGGCTGATGCCGTGGTCATCGCATTCGGTTTCCGCCCAAGCCCGGCCCCGTGGTTCGAACAGTTCAGCATCCAGACCGACAGCCAGGGCCGCGTAGTCGCCCCGGAGCAGGCACAGTACAAACACCAGACCAGCAACCCGAAAATCTTCGCTGGTGGCGACATGGTGCGCGGTTCTGACCTGGTGGTGACCGCAATCTTCGAAGGCCGTAATGCAGCTGAAGGGATTCTGGATTACCTGGGCGTTTGATGTAGCAGCGCGGCTCCTATAAACGAGATGCAATTTTCAGCGTTGACTCAAATCCTGTAGGAGCTCACCGAGGTTACGAGGCCAGCGATAGCGGTTTGTCTGACACACCGCCATCGCTGGCCTCGTAACCTTGGTGAACTCCTACAGTCTATTGTTTGCTCCGCGACAACGTGGTGTCAGGATCGCCGGGCGACTCCCACGGAACCTGTAGGAGTGAGCTTGCTCGCGATGAATGATGACGCGGTGAGTCTGAAGGACTGCGGCGTCCAGATATCCGGCAAGCCCGGCCCCACATAATCCTCGCTTCCACTTCAAACCCGGCAACAAATCGGCACCGGGCCCCCGGGCAGAAGTCACTCCCAACCAACCCCCTGCGCTAATAGCCCTCCAGTTTCATCCTCCTCTTTTACCCCATCGGCGCCATCAGATGCTGGCTCGCCAACTGCGTTGCGGTTTATTTCCCCGAAGTATTTCTGCTCTACGGGCAGGCTAGGATCTTTGCCTGACTTAACGGGAACACTGTCGTACAGACTCCCATTTCATACATGTCGCTATAAGGAAATAGCCATGTTTCGAGATACAGCCTTACCTGCCTCTGCCACCTCTTCAGGTACCGAAGAACCGAGGGTATTCAAGCCAAGCATTAGCGCAATTCGTGAACACGTCGCCCGCCAGGATGCGGATCGAATCCTTGATCAGTTTGCCGAGCGATTCACGGACGATAACTATTTCCCCGAAGGTGGTGACGGTTTGCTGTTCGCCATACTGACCTTGCTGCCTCAGTGGCCTGCGGACACGGGCATCGTTGTTGTAGATAACAAAGGTGGTTCGCTGGGCTCCTATCTCAAAGGCTCCGATTGGAGCGTTGTGGAGCAAACGATCACCTTTGTGCAGGGTGATGATGGTTCTTACTCTGCACCGGATAGCAACATGACCTACCTCACCGAGTCCTTGTTCTGGGTGATGTTCAGCCAACTCCCTCCAACAACCGAGATCGGTGACTGGGGGGAGGATAAGACGGTGCCGGGCCGGATCGTCAGGCTGCGGGCACAAGTTTCGGTGTGGGTGCGGTTGGAGCGTGCGAGGTTATTCGACGCCTTGATGGCGGATGACCACGTATCAAAATCAATGTCAGCAATTTCGGAGTCGAACCATTACCTTCCATTTTCGACAGTTGGCCTGCAAGACGGCTCCCCGGCCTTACTCTCGCTAAGCGAGTTAAACCCGCATCTACCTGTTGATCGTCTGGAAGATTTGTTGCGTACCCATGCACTGACTGAGCGCGAGGAAGCTGAGCTTTTAAATAACGGTGGGCTGCCTCAGCCCTTCTTTGTAGCGCTTCAAGATTCGCGAGCTGAATGGGCCCACGACCGAGCCATCGACGGGCTGCTCCATACTCGGGTTTTTGACCCGCAGACCGATGCTTTGGCCCGTACCTTGACCGAGCATTTACTGAGGACCCGACTGGGTCGCGAGATGCGTATCACGACCTACGAAGAAGGTCACCAATCGGCCGAGCGAGATAGCCATCACCTGGCCCTGGTGAGTTTCGGCGAAGGGATTTATGGGCGCAGCGACGAGGAGGGGGGGCGTTTCAGTCGCGCAGGAAATGACACCGACAGTTTCTACCTAGCCATCAGCTATCAACTGCAGGATTTCGAACGTAACGTTCTGGGTTTGAAGTCCGAAGACGATGTAACAGCTTTGCGAGGTGCCGTAGCCAAGCTCGCCATTGATGAAAACGGAGGCTGGTTCCCCTTAGAGGGGGTCGAGCGGCCCACGTGGTTCATTCAGGCTTCGACAGCCGATAAAGCAGCCTGGGAAGAGGCTGCCCATGAGTACATTCAGGCTTTAGTCGAAGCGCAAGCCCCTGGCGTACCTGATGTCTTGGCCTACGGCGACCCTGCGCAATTGCATAGGTATGTCCGAGCAGCTTCGCGCGAGAGAATAAAAATTGATCATGGGTTGGATCTGGAACCTGACGATGTAGTGATTGAAACCCTGACCCCCGTAGTGGAAGGAATAGTCATCATCGATGAGCCGGTGACTACTAAAAAGAAGTACCGGAAAGAACTGTGCAGCCTCACAGAATTGAGTCTGAAAAATTTCGGATTTCTCGATCTTCTGTCGAGTTCAACGATCACCGCACGGAATCATCTGGAAGAGCCCATCCCGGCTCTTTCCTTTGACTACCTGTACGACCTTGTTCGTGATCTGGATGTGGGCGAAAACTACGTTAAATTCCTGACCACGCGCTTGTCGACGTCTGCGGAAGGGATGTGGCGTAAAGAGCGCTATATGCAGGTGATGGAGGTGCAGATGCGCCTGCAAGCCCTGGAAGCAAGTATGTCAGGCGAGTTTGCTGAAGATGACCAGCCCGCAGGCCGCAGTGATCGCGCTTATCACTGGGTTATGGCGGCACTTGATCATCCGGTCGAGGGCGCCGAGCGAGCGAAAGTAGACGGTCATCAGATTACGGTTCAACGCATGAAGGTCGGCGGAGTGACGCTGGATGGGCTTTTGTTGATTGCTCCTGTCTCACGCGAGGCAGTGCCTTCGGTCGTTCTGTACATACCGCAAGCACCCGACGGGAAATGCTTTCGTTTATTCGAAGACGGGCGTGAGCTGCGCAAGGAAGTCTTTCGCAACCCCATTTTTCTAGAGTATTTGATAAGCCATGCGCCCTCGCCATGGCAGACGCAAGTCAGGAAGTCGTTGACCGTAGACGCACGCAACATCTTGATAGATTCAGTCCCCCTGCGCCGCAATCTCTATGACGCGGCCTATGAGGCACAAGTCGCGCATGTTATCTCGGCAGTCAACGAACAAACCAACACTAAGTGGGAGAGGAGTTGGCAGGACGCTTGGGATACCGCTATTTTTGTTGCAGACATCGCACTGATGTTTGCGCCTTTCTACATCTCTGTGCCCGTCACCGCGTTGCAAGTGGTTTATTCGATCATTCAGGGTGTAGTGAGTACCTACAAAGGGGAGCGAGAGGCCGGGTTGTATTTCAGCGAGGCTGCAATCTTGCTGATGGGCTTGTTCCTTGGAGCGGGAAAACGTCCGCCCAGAGCAGGGGGCTTGGGTAGGGTCAGTTTCAATCCAAAATCAGCGCTAAAAAGAGTGCCAGACGGCTTGCAGCGGCGCACCGATGGCGTATTTAACGGCGTTTATGAAAAAGGTCATAGCGGTGGCATTTCGCGCTTCTATGTCAAGGACGCCAGTAAAACCTATCTGGTTCGCTATGACCGTGATTATGCAACCTGGCGGTTGATTGATCCCCGCCGTCCGGATGCCTATTACCAGGCGCCGATCAGCTTCGAAGGCGGCGCATGGACGCACTCAAAAGTCGGGCTGTTGGGCGGCGGCCGCAAGGCTGTAAAAGAACCGACGCCTGGGCCCTCTGGTGCGAGTGCCGCACCCAAGCGCTATACCCTGGACGTTGCCGGATTCGAAAACTCCAAGCCGTTTAAAAAAGCGGATCCGCATATTCAGGACGCTTTAAGGCAGTCGGTAGAGAGAGTCACCGAAAAATACATTGAGAGAGGCGGCGGCAAATTTCATGGTTACGAGGAGAAGGGAACGGGCAGGTATATTTCCACGTTCGATTTAACCGGTATACCGGGTGGCAAGGGCAGAGGGCCGTGGCGATTGCAAGTGATCGAGCGCGTGGTACTTGATGAAAGCGGTCAGGTGGTAAAAGTCCCGGGGCAACCGGGGGTACTTGAGTTCTATAAGCTCCTGCCCAGTCATTGACTTGCTGGAGGTCCGAAGGCTATCTGCTTCAGGACCGGGCTCAGCCGAGACAGGTGTTGCTTCAGAAGTGAAGTATTCCCGCCTGAAGCCAGTCCCACGGCTGCGACAAATCGACCCGATAGATAAAAGGCACGGCTCCAGCCGTGCCTTTTGCGTCCACGTCTGAGAAAATGCCCGCACTTTTTTTGCGGATGCCGACATGACTGCCTTGAAGAACGACCGTTTCCTTCGTGCCCTGCTCAAGCAACCCGTGGACGTCACCCCCGTCTGGATGATGCGTCAGGCCGGCCGCTACCTGCCGGAGTACCGTGCCAGCCGCGCCAAAGCCGGGGACTTCATGAGCCTGTGCATGAACCCGGAGTTCGCCTGTGAGGTCACGTTGCAGCCGCTTGATCGTTATCCGCATCTGGACGCCGCGATCCTGTTCTCCGACATCCTGACCATTCCGGATGCCATGGGGCTGGGCTTGTACTTTGAAACGGGCGAAGGTCCGCGCTTCAAGAAAACCGTCAACACCCTGGCCGATATCGAAGCCCTGCCGATCCCTGATCCGCAAAAGGACCTCGGTTATGTGATGGATGCAGTAAGTACCATCCGCCGCGAGCTGAACGGTCGTGTGCCGCTGATCGGTTTCTCCGGTAGCCCTTGGACCCTCGCGACTTACATGGTGGAGGGCGGTTCGTCCAAAGACCATCGCAAGTCCAAAGCGATGCTCTACGAAAACCCACAGGCCATGCACCTGCTGCTGGACAAGCTGGCTGACTCGGTTATCGCCTATCTGAACGGCCAGATTCTGGCAGGCGCACAAGCGGTACAAGTATTCGACAGCTGGGGCGGTAGTCTTTCCGATGCGGCGTATCAGGAGTTCTCGCTGGCTTACATGCAGAAAATCGTCAACGGCCTGATCCGCGAGCACGAAGGTCGCAAGGTTCCGGTGATTCTGTTTACCAAAGGCGGCGGTCTGTGGCTGGAAAGCATGGCTGAAACCGGCGCTGACGCACTGGGCCTGGACTGGACCACGAACATCGGTGACGCCCGCCGTCGTGTAGGTGACAAAGTCGCTCTGCAAGGCAACATGGACCCATCCGTGCTGTACGCGAGCCCGCAAGCCATCCGCGCCGAAGTCTCGCGAATCCTCGCTAGCTACGGCAGTGGCAACGGCCACGTATTCAACCTCGGCCACGGCATCACCCCTGAAGTCGATCCGGCTCATGCGGGTGCTTTCATCGACGCTGTGCGCGAGCTGTCGGCGCAGTATCACGGTTGATGCACTGACCCTGTAGGAGCTGCCGAAGGCTGCGAAAGTGGATGCCTGACACATCGCGTTCGCAGCCTTCGGCAGCTCCTACAGAGAGCGCTTATATTTGTGTCTTGACCTGCAACGGCGGCAACTTCGCCAACCTCAGTGCCACCCCCAGCGCAATCAACAGCAGCACACCAATAAACAACCCGATGCCGTACCACCCGCCGTAATGCCAGCACACCCCGCCCGCCGTTCCGGCCACGCTTGAACCTGCGTAGTAACTGAACAGATAAAGCGACGACGCCTGGCCTTTGGCTTTGATTGCCCGTCGGCCAATCCAGCTGCTGGCCACCGAATGTGCACCGAAGAAGCCGAAGGTGAACATCAACACGCCAATGATCACCAAGGCCAATGGCTCGAACATGGTCAGCGCCATGCCGGCCAGCATCAACACGATCACCGCCCACAGCACCTGGCGGCGGCCCAGTTTGTCAGCCAGTGAGCCGATCTTCGCCGAGCTGTAGATGCCCGACAGGTACACCACCGAAAACAGTCCGACCACTGCCTGACTCAGGTGATAGGGCTCGGCCAGCAAGCGATAGCCAATGTAGTTGAACAGGGTCACGAAGCTGCCCATCAGCAGGAACGCTTCGAGAAAAAGCAATGGCAGGCCTGCGTCACGAAACTGCATGACGAAGCCATCAATCAGGCTGCGCGGCTGCAACGAGCGTGCGCGAAAGTTGCGCGATTCAGGGAGGATTTTCCAGAACACCGCTGCGGCGATCAGCGCCAAAATACCTACCACCATCAATGCCACGTGCCAGCTGACGTAGTCGATCAATACGCCCGTGATAACCCGGCCGCTCATGCCGCCAATCGCGTTGCCACCGATATACAGACCCATGGCCAGGCCAATGTGGTTGGGGTGAATTTCTTCACTCAGGTAAGTCATCGCCACCGCCGCCAGCCCGCTGAGAGACAGGCCCACGAACGCTCGGGTAATCAGCACGCCTTCCCAACTGGGCATCAACGCGCTGGCAAGGGTGAAGATCGCGGCGCAGAACAGCGCCAGCACCATCACAGGCTTACGCCCGAGCCGGTCGGAAATTGGCCCGGTGATCAACAAGCCGATTGCCAGCATGCCAGTTGATACCGACAAAATCAGGCTGCTCTGTGCCGCATTGATCGAAAACTCTCGGGACAGCACCGGCATCATCGGTTGCACGCAGTACAACAGCGCAAACGTCGCGAACCCGCCGGCGAAAAGCGCGAGCACCGTGCGCATGAACAGCGGTGTGTCTTTCTCGATGTAAACGTCACCCAGGGGGATGGCCGCTTCAATCGTTGTCGATTGGGTTTGCGGAGTAGAAGGGCTGACGGCAGTGTTCACGGTGGGCCTCAAAGAGCGTCTGGCGGGCAATGAGAAAAAAGAATATAGCTGGCTAATCATTCTTTCCAATATATTGTTCGACCTGTTTGATAGGTAAAACGACTCATTGGGAAGGCTATGGAATTACGTCATCTGCGCTACTTCATTGCGGTCGCCGAGGAGTTGCATTTCGGTCGCGCCGCGCTGGTTCTGGGGATCTCTCAACCCCCGTTGAGTCAGCAGATCCAGGTGCTGGAACAGGAACTGGGCGCGCGTCTTTTTGAACGCACCAACCGGCGTGTGGAACTGAGTGAGGCCGGGCGGCTGTTTCTGGATGAAGCCCGACTGGTGTTGGCTCAGGTCGATAAAGCTGCGGATGTCGCCCGGCGAGCGCAGTTGGGGGAGCTGGGTGAATTGAAGATCGGCTTTACGACCTCGGCACCTTTCACGTCGAGTATCCCGCAGGCAATCCTCGCGTTTCGCCAGACTTTTCCAGCGGTGCACCTGTCGTTGCAGGAAATGAACAGCAAGGAAGTGGCTGCCGGACTGGAGGATGAGTCGATTCAGGTGGGCATCATGCGCCCCTTGGCTTTACCGGATTCACTGGTCGTTCATGAACTGCTACGCGAATCGCTTGTGGCAATCATCAACGCCGACCACCCGTTGGCGCAGAGCAGCGACCAAGGCATCCATTTATCAGAGCTGGCGAATGAGCCCTTTGTGTTCTTCCCGCGCACCTATGGCAGCGGTTTGTATGCGCAGCTTGTCGATCTGGCCAGAGCCGCGGGCTTCAGCCCACTGATTACCCAAGAGGCAGGTGAGGTCATGACCATTATCGGTCTGGTCGCTGCCGGGCTTGGCGTAACCGTGTTGCCTGCTTCCTATCGACGTATGCGAATCGAGGGCGTGGTCTATCGCACGCTACTCGACCCGGACGCGACCAGCGCGGTATGGCTGGTGCAGCGCAAGGATCAGCAATCGCCGATGGCTAAAGCGTTTGTGGAGTTGGTGACGCGCCGGACGGAGGACGAATAACTCGTTAACTAAGGGGCACCAGGGTCAAGTTCTGTCGTAATCTGGTCAACATCCGTGACTTCTCGATCCAGACATCGGAGGGGGCCGGGCAGATAGATTCGGCCCGCCAGTCTCTTTCCGGACTGCCCCACGATCTGAAAACCATGGTTGGGCGCTTTCAGTTGTAGTACCGACTCTCCCGTAGAGGACTGCGACGCCGCGCTGCCGCGCAGCAAACGTGGACCCTGTAGAAGTGAGCTTGCTCGCGATAACGGTAGACCTGTTGAGAAATTATTCTCTGACCTGACGCTATCGCGAGCAAGCTCACTCCTACAGAAAGGTATTACAAATCAGAAAATTGTCGTTTGTTTAATGAGGGCTGCCGAAGGCTGTGATCGCCGTGTTTCGGGCTGAATGCTTCGCATCCTTCGGCAACTCCTACCACTATCAGCAACGTGGGATCAGTCCACCTTGCTCAAATCACCCTTCAACGCAACGCCAGCGATGAACGCGCCCGCGTGGCACTCATAGTTCACAGGGTCTTTGCGTTCGATGCTTTTGTAGTAGCTGGTGATGTTGGTCACGGCGTTGGCGTTGGCGTTTTTCGCTGCGCCGTACATTTGCAGAATGGCCGATTGCAGTACCCACTCACAGGCTTCTGTGTCGCTCTTGTTGAAGGCGTTGGTTTTCTTGTTGGTCACGGCGCCTGGGCTGACGACGGTGACCTTACCTTTTGGTGGCACGCCCGCCAGGTAGAACTTAACGCTGCCGTCGATTTTGCCAGCGGCGGTCATGTCATTGATGACTTTCTGAAACGGCAGAAACAGCGCCGTGTCACGAGCCTGGCTGACGCCTGGCAATACGGACAGGGCGATGGCGGCAGCGGCGATCCAGGGTTTCAATTGCATAACGGTCTTTCCTTGAGAGTGAGTGAATGAATCAGGACCAGCGACGGAAAATCAACGACGTGTTGACCCCGCCAAAAGCAAAGTTGTTATTCATGACGTATTCGTGGCTCATTTGCCGGGGTTCGCCGCGCAGGTAATCCAGATCGCCGCATTGCGGATCGACCTCATCGAGGTTCAACGTATGGATGTAGCGGTCGCGATTGAGCATCTCGATGCAGAACCACGATTCCAGTGCGCCGCAGGCGCCCAGGGTGTGGCCGAAAAAGCTTTTCTGCGAACTGATCGGCATGCGCGAGCCGAACAGGCTGCTGGTGGCGAGGGTTTCAGCGATGTCGCCTTGCTCGGTCGCCGTGCCGTGGCCGTTGACGTAGCCAATGGCTTCAGGGGGCAAGTTGGCATCTTCCAGCGCCAGCTCCATCGCGCGGCGCATGGTCGCCTGCTCAGGCCGGGTACTGTGTGCCCCATCGGCGTTGCTGCCGAAGCCCACCAGTTCCGCGTGAATGTGCGCGCCACGGGCCAGCGCGTGCTCCAGTTCCTCAAGCACCAGCATGCCGCCGCCCTCGCCAATTACCAGACCGTCTCGTCCGGTGTCGTAAGGGCGCGGGCTGGTGTGCGGCGCATCGTTCTTCAGGCTTGTGGCATACAGCGCGTCGAAGACCATTGCTTCGGTAGGGCAGAGCTCTTCGGCCCCGCCGGCCAGCATCAATGGCAAACGCCCGAATTTGATTGCTTCATAGGCATAACCGATGCCCTGGCTGCCGCTGGTGCAGGCACTGGAAGTCGGAATCAACCGGCCGGTCAGGCCAAAGAAGATACTGATATTCGCTGCCGTGGTGTGCGGCATCATCCGCACGTACGAGTTGGCGTTAAGCCCCACGGCCACGGAGTTGAGCAGCATGTTGCCGAAGGCTTTTACATCTTCGGTGCTGCCCGTGGATGAACCGCACGCGGTGCCCATGCGTCCGTCACGGATGATCGGGTCGTTGAGCAATCCTGCGCCAATCAAGGCTTGTTCGGATGCGCCCACCGCGAAACGGGAGACACGGCCCATGCTGCGCAGTTGCTTGCGAGTCCAGTGGGACGGCACGGCGAAATCATCGATAGGGCCAGCCAGGCGCGTATTCAGCTCGGTGAATCGATCCCACTCGTCCATGCGCCGAATGCCACTGCGGTTGGCATTGAAGTTGGCTTCGATGCTCGCCCAGTCGCTGCCTAATGAAGTGATCCCGGCCATGCCGGTAACGACGACGCGCTTCATCAGCACAGGCCTCCGTTGACTGCCAGCACCTGGCGAGTGATATACGCGGCTTCGGCGGACATCAGGAAATTCACCGCGCCCGCGACCTCTTCAGGGGTGCCCATGCGCTGCGCGGGGATCATCTTCATCAATTCATCCACAGGAACATTTTCGTCGAGCATGGCAGTATCGATCAGCCCGGGCGCGACGCAGTTAACGGTGATCTTGCGCTTGCCCAGCTCAATGGCCAGCGCCTTGGCTGCACCGATCACACCGGCCTTCGACGCGCTATAGTTGACCTGCCCGCGATTGCCGATCAAACCGGAAACCGAAGTGATGCATACAATTCGGCCTGCCGCACGGCGACGTATCATCGGCATCATTACCGGGTGCAGCACGTTATAGAAGCCATCGAGGTTGGTTCTGAGTACCACGTCCCAATCATCGTCGCTGAGGGCCGGAAATGCGCCGTCCCGAGTCAGGCCTGCGTTGAGTACGACGCCGTAATACGCACCATGGGTTTCCACATCGGCTTCCAGAATGGCTTTGCTGGCTTCGCGGTCAGCCACATCGAATTGCAGGATGCGCGCCTGACGACCCAATGCGACGATTTCCGCCTGGACGGCTTCGGCTTCGCTGCGCCCGTTACGGCAATGCAAAATCAGGTCGAAACCCGCTTGCGCCAGACGCAGCGCAATAGCGCGGCCAATGCCACGGCTGGAGCCGGTGACCAGTATCGAGTCAGTCATGTGTGGGCTCCTTCGGCCAGGTATTGGTCAGGGTTGGGCGGGCAATACACACTGAGGCGGGCGAAAGCGTCAATGGCCGGGCCGGTCAGACGGCATTCAAAAACCCCCATACCGCTGTCGTCCTGCAGAGAACGCAGCGCGTGAATGGTCAATTCGCTGCCAGCGGGAAAGTGGTCGACGTTGCATTCGAACTTGCGGCTGCCGAGCAGAAAACCGAGTACCACGGGTTGATCCTGAAGGCGCGCCTGACAGCCAGCGTAAGCGGCAACGCTCTGGGCCATCAATTCAATGCCAACCCAGGCAGGCATATTGCCGTTGGCGTCATTGAGCAGACCACCGGGCGTGACGGCCAGGCGAGTGTGAATCTGTTCTTCGTCGAACGACAGGACCTCATCGATGAGGATCATGTCGCCAGCATGCGGCAGCAGTTCGGCGAGCGGCCAGGCAATCATGAGGCGTCTCCGATAATCAGGCTGATGTTGTTGCCACCGAAGGCAAAGGAGTTGCTCATCAAGTAGCGCTGGGGCGTTTGCGCCAGGCGGGTGTGTGTATCAGTCCATTGCAAGGGCGGCAGCGCCGGGTCGGGCTGGCCATCCCAGGCATGAGGGGGCAGCGCATGGTCAGTGTTTTCCGTGGCCAGGCTCAGCCAGCAGAACGCGACTTCCAGCGCCCCGGCTGCGCCCAGGGTGTGGCCGGTCATGGGTTTGGTCGAGGAGCACGGCACGCCGTCAGGGAAAACGGCTTTCACTGCCAGGCTTTCCATCGCGTCGTTGTGCGGCGTCGCGGTGCCATGCAGGTTCAGGTAGCCGATCTGCGCGGCTGTCAGTCCGGCATTCTCCAGTGCCTGTTGCATGGCTTCACGAGCACCGCGTCCGCTGGGTTCTGGCGCCGAAATATGGTGCGCGTCGCAAGTTGCACCCGCGCCCAGCAAGGCAATCGAATGCTCGCCGCTGGCTTCGCGGGTCATCAGAAACAGTACGGCGGCTTCACCGATATTGATCCCGTCACGATTGCGCGAAAACGGATTGCAGCGCTGTGGCGAAACCGCTTCTAGCGAAGAAAAGCCATTGAGCGTGAGCTTGCACAGCGTATCGACCCCGCCGCAAAGCACTGCGTCGCACAGGCCGATATCCAGTGCACGCCGGGCACTGAGCAGCGCGCGTGCGCTCGAAGTGCAGGCCGTGGAAATCACATAAGACGGGCCGCTCAGTTGCAACCATTCCGAGAGGAACGTTGCCGCCGCGCCGAGTTCCTGCTGCTGGTAGTGGTAATCGGCGGGAAATTGCTGGTCGCTTAACCAGGCTGCAATACCGCGCCCGGCTTCGTCTATGCCCGAGGTGCTGGTGCCGAGAATCACGCCGATGCGATGGCTGCCATAGCGTTGGATGGCCTGACGGATTTCCGGCTCGATTTGCAGTGCTGCCGCCAGTAACAGCCGGTTATTGCGGCTGTTGTGGGCTGCCAGAGAGTCAGGGATGGGCGGCAACTCTGTTTTCACGGCGCCTACCGGCAAGACTCGCTCTGGTACCCAGCCGCCTTCCTCGACCATGCCGGACGTGTCCGCAGCGAACAGCCGACGCGCGACCTCTTCACGACCACTGCCTAAAGAGCAGATCAGACCCAACGCATTCAGGTAAGCGCTCACTGCACGGCCTCGCTGTTCAACGGGCTGATGCCATAATTGATTCTGTCGTTTTTGCCGATCAGGACGATTAATCGAAAGGTGTCCGCGCTGCTGTATTCCACGCCCCAGCGCTCATCAAAAATGCGCTGCGTCCCCCGGCGCTGCGCCGTGGGGTAATTGCGATTCAACTCGCTGTCTGGTGTCAGGGCAAACAACAATGCAGCAAACAACTCACGGGCTTCGGCGTTGGGCGGCAACAGACCGTCGGCCTGCCATTGACCCTCAATCAATTGCTGACGCGCTAAAGGAATACCCAGCGGGTCCATGAGTGACCAGCGCAAGCCTTTGGCTTCCTGCTGAATCACCAGCAACCAGTCTTGACGCTGATCGGCCTGCTGACGTTGCACGTGCAGTTGCATCGGCAAATGCAGATCGGGGACCGAGACAGGCAACGGTGCTCTGCTGGCGCAAGCGGTCAGCAGCAGGATTGAGGCGATCAGCAATGCGCGAATCATGTGTTATCACCCTCCAGAGGCTTGCGCGCCACCACGTTGACCAGCGTTTCTTCACGCTGGCCGACGGGGGCTGGCTTACGCAGTTTCAGACGTTCCAGCAAACCGAAATCGCTGGAGCGGCTCCACCAAAGATACGGGTAAGAAACATTTTGTGCACCAAACTGAAAGCCTTGGTCGCGGAGCATTTGCAGGTACTGTTCGGCGCTCTTCTGCACGTGCATTGGGTGGCGGAACAGCCAGCGGATAACCCACGTATCGATATAGGCCTCGGTGGATTCGGCGAATAGCAGATAACCACCGGGCTTGAGTACCCGGTAGAACTCGGCGAGGGCTTGCTCCTGCTCCACCAGATGGTGAAAGGTCTGATGGCAGAAGAGAATATCGACACTGGCATCTGCCAGTTTCAGCGCGGCGCAGTCACTGCCGATCAATTCGACGTCAATGCCGTGAGCACGGGCTTCTGCACGGCTCATGGTCAGGCTGTCGGGGTCAGCGTCTACGCCCAGCAAGCGGGATGGCGCAAACACGTCGCACAGTCGCTTGAATGACTTGCCCTGACCACAACCTGCATCGAGCAGTACCGGCTGGCTCGGCGGTGCGCCGTCGAACAGGCTGCGCAGGTCGTCGATTGCCACCCGCAGCACGCGGTGTTGCCAGGTGTGGCTGCGCAGGAACCACAAGCCGAAACGGGTTTCTTCGACGTATTTGTCGCTCAGGAATGGCCCGCTCATTGAGGTGTGCTCGCGCAGATTTCAGACAGCATGCGCAGGCGGCGCTTGGGTTCCGCTACAAACGGATTGCGCTCGTCCCAAGCGTAGCCAGCGAGGATTGCACAGATCATGCGGCGGATATCCCGCGTGCTTTCCGGGTAGAAGATGACATCCTGGAAGGTGCCCTCGTACCAGCCTTCGACATAGGCGCGGAAGGTGTCTACGCCACGCTTGAGCGGCGTCGCGAATTCAGTTTGCCAGTCGACCGTTTCACCTTGCAGTTGGCGATGCAGAACGCCTGCCGCCATGCTTGCCGAACGCATGGCTATGGTCACGCCCGAGGAGAACACCGGATCAAGAAATTCAGCGGCATTGCCCAGCAGGGCAAAGCCCGGGCCGTGCAGGGTTTTGACGTTGGCCGAGTAACCGCCGATGGTCCGTGCCGGGGTATCCCACACGGCGTCCTTGAGCAGTGTTTTCAGGTGTGGAGTTTCGTCGACGAACTGACGCAGGCAGGCGTCCAGGTCCGCAGGGCGGTCCTTGAAGCGCTCCGAGGCAGCAACGACGCCCATGGAACACCGGCCATTGCTGAACGGGATCGACCAGAACCACACGTCGCGCATTTCAGGATGGATGCTGACGAGGATCTTCTCGCGGTCAAAGGACGCCGGGAAATGGTCCTCGACGTGGGTGAAGACCGCTTGGCGTACCGGGAAATTCGACGGTGCTTCCAGGTCCAGCAAGCGCGGTAACACCCGACCATAACCGCTGGCATCCAGCACGAATTGCGCCTGCACCTGATACTCGCTGCCGTCTTCGCGGCGCACACTCAGTACCGGCTGAGGGCTATCGAAATCCCCCGCGATGATTTCTTCCTGATAGCGAATTTCCACACCCTGCAAGGCAGCCTGATCGGCCAGCAACTTGTCGAACTCGCCGCGTTGTACCTGAAAGGTCGATGGTTGCCCTTCGCTGAAGGTGTCGCCAAAGTCGAATGCGCTGTACTGATCACGCCACGCAAATGCAGCGCCGTTTTTCTTCTGGAAGCCAGCGGCTTTCACCGCATCGAGCATGCCGGCTTCTTCGACGAAGTCCAGGCAGTGCGAAAGCAGGCTTTCACCGATGGAAAAACGCGGGAACTGCTGGCGCTCGATGATCAGTACGTCATGGCCTTTGCGTTTGAGCAGCGCTGCGGCGATCGCACCGGAAGGGCCTGCGCCAATCACAACGACTGTACGACTTTCCCTATCAGTTATTGGCATACGACTTCCTTACTTGATCGACAGCGTTAACGGGTGGCAGAACCGGAGCGCGGCCCATGCCCAGCAGGGCAGGGATCAGCGTGGCGAGCAGGCTCATGAGCATCAGCGCGAAGTACAGCGTCGGGCTGATCAGTTGTTGTTGCAGGAGCATATTGAGAAAGACGATTTCGCTCAGGCCGCGAATATTCAGCAGCACGCTTTCGCGCCAGCGGCTGGCACCGGCGAAGGAGGGCGTTGCCCACCTCAAGCCCAGCCAGTTGCCGAGCATCTTGCTGGCAATCGGCAGGAAAATCAGCGCACCGAGCTGTGCCCAGCCGAGGCTGCCCATGGCGCTGTGCACATTGATCTGCACGATGCCGAAGGTCAGGATCAGCGGAATGGCCAGCCAGGTTTGCAGGCGCATGAACCACGCGCGGTTGATCGGCAACACCCACTGTTGCTTGAGTCGCGCCATGCACAGCAGGTAACCAATACCGAAAATCAGCGCATTGAGCCGGTAATGCTCGGCCACTACCAGCAGGGCGAAAAACGTCACGCTGTAAACCATAGGCTGGCGCAGCCGCAGGGCGCGAAGCAGCAAGGGCACGCACGCGCCGAGCAGCGGTATCAGCAGGCTATTGATGTTCAGGCTGCCTTGGGCGATGCCGAACAGGCTCCAGCACATCAGGTCAATAAGGATCGCGGTTTGCACCAGACGCCGGGTTGCTTCGGGCGGGTAATCGATATGACGTAGGTACAGGTACAACACCGGGATCGCGGTAATCGCGAACACCAAGCCAAGGGCCAGCGAGCTGATCCACGGTTGAGCCGGCAAAAACCACATCGCGCAGCACAACCCGGCCACGAACGGCACGGCAAAGCTCGGCAATGCGACCTTCAGGCTTTGGCGGTCCATTTTCACGTCGATGACGTCGCTGAGAATATGCCCCAAAACGATGGCAAAACTTAGGCCGTACAGGGTTTTCAGCCACACCGGCGCAACCAGTTGTGCGCCGCTCAATTGCCAGTGGGGTTCAATCCAGAACAGCATGATCAGCGGCAGGGCGAAGGTGGCCAGCAGCAACTGACTGACGATCGGGATCAAGCCGAAATAGCGCCCCAACCGAGTCGCTACGGCAAACATCAATAGAGCCATCAGCCAGAACAGCGCGGTCATCATCAGTGAGCCTCGCTTTCAATGGCAGGTTTGGTGTGTCGACTGGCGGCCCACGGTGCGAGCATGAAGCTGAACGCCAGACCCAGGCTTACCGACAGACCAAAGTTGCTGATCGCTGGCGTACTGGACACAGCCAGCAAACCGAACGAGAGCCAGGTGGTGACGGCTGCCAGCAGAGTGCCGAGCAGGCTGACCGCTGCGCCGCCGATCTGCTCGCGCATCAGGATCGCGTAATCGACGCTGATCGCAGTCACCAGCAACAGACCGAACAGGCTGAACAAGGTCAGTGGCTGGCCGAGCCAACCAAGGCTTGCCAGGCTGCACAGCGCCGCGAGCAACGGCAGAGCGACGATACGCAATGCGCCGCCAAAGCCGAATGGCGCGATCAGCAGCAACACGATCAGGACGCAGGACGCCAGTTTCAATTCGGCGGCGCTGATCTGGGTCGCCGCGAATACACTGTTGAGCTGCCCCAGACGATCAACCAGCCGCACACCCGGCAAGTCCTGGGCCTGCAAACGTAGCAGGGCGGCGCTGTTCAAACCCTGCAGGCTGACCATGCCTGCGACACCGTTTTTGCTGGCGCCCAGCCACAGCACCCGCCATGGCTCACCCAGCGGACCAGCAAGTGCTGCGTCGATGTCAGTGACCGGTAACGCCTGCAATTGAGTCAGTTCAGCCTGCAGAGCACTGCCTGGAACACCGAGGTCGGTCAGCGTTTGCCAGTGCTCAGGCAGCCGCCCCAGCGCGTCACGTACTGCAGCCTGGTCGGAGGGCGAAGCAATCAACTGGTTCAACGCCAGGTAACCGTTCAGTTCGTCCAGATTCACCAGTTGGTCAAGGCGGTTTGTTAATGCTTTCTGGCGCTCCAGCAGTTCTTGCTGATCCTTGCCTTCAACCAGAAAGAACTGGCTGGTGGGTTGATAACCCGTGATCCGCGCAATGGCCTGTGCTTCCTCGGTGAGCTGTGGCGGTGCCGATATCCATTGGCGGATGTCATTTTTGGTGTTCAGTTGCCAGAGCCCGGCCACGCAGAACATCAGCAACAGCGCGAGCAGGATGGGCGTGCCGATGCGGCGCAGCAAAGCTTCGCGCCAGCTCAGCAGGCGTTCGGCCAGATGCAGTGGCCATTGAGCAGGCTGTAATTGGGTATTGTTGAGCAGCGCGGGCAACAGGCAGACGGCGGTGAGATAAGCGCCGATCAGGCCCGCGGCAGAGAACACTGCGATTTGCGTGAGTGCCGGGAAGGGCGTCCAGGCGAGCGCAAGATAGCCGATGCAACTGGTCGCCAGACTGAGGCTCAGCCCTGGCAGGGTCAGACGCAAGGCAGGCCAGCTGCGCCAGGGTTTCAGGCTCCAGCTCTTGGACAGGTAATGCAGCGGGTAATCCACCGCCACGCCAATCAGGCTCGAACCCAGCACCAGAGTCATCACGTGCATGTGGCCGAAAAATGCGACGCAGGCGACGGCGCCGAATAGCATGCCGACCAGCACAGGCACGAACGCCAGCAACACACGCCAGCGTCGGAAAGCCAGTAGCAGCAACAGCAAAATACCCGCTGTAGCACCGCCACCTACCCAGGTTATTTCCCGGCTGGCCTGACGCTGACCGTCGGCTGCATACAGCAGACCGCTGGCCGCCAGTAGCTGCCCGTTGGCCTGCGCCGCCTGTTGGCGGGATGCGCTGAGCAAATCGGCGACCCGCAGCGGGAGTTGCATATCGAACGCATCGCCGTGGGTGCGTGCTCGCAGCAATACCCAGCTTTTACCGTCAGCGCTGGCAATCAATGCCCCGCTGCCAATGTCTGGCTGTACCGAACCATGCTGCGGCATGCCGTTTTGTATGCGTCCGGTCAAACCCAGCCAATCGTCCTGGCTCGGCACCAGACTGAAGCCGCTGAACGGGTCAAACAGGCTTTGCACGCGCTGTTGAATGAACGCTTCAGGATGTTCGATCAGTTGCGTCCGGTCCGCTGTCGGCAGCATCGCCAGTCGGCCTTGCAGCAATTGTGTACGCAACGCGGGCAGATCGGCCTGCAGGCTCCACTGGACCTTGTCGAACAAACCGCTGGCTTGCCATTGCTCGCCCAGTTGCCTGGCCAGGTTGATGGCTTGTTGCTGATCCGTATGGCCGACCAACACCAGCATTTCGCGGTTCAGTGGTTCTTGCATGCGCTGTTCGGCGCGCAGTTCCAACGCATCGGGGCTGCTGCCTGGGACCAGTTCCATGAGGTTGGCGGACAGCGGCGCTCCGTTACGCCACTGCCAGCCAGCGAGGGCCAGCACCGCCAGCAGGATGATCAGGAACAGGCGTGGCAACAGGCGTTCAATTCGCAAAATCAGCACGCTCCGCATCGTTCAGCGCAGGCACGCTCTGGCTATCGACCATCTTCAGTAACGTGCTGTCACCTTGGGTTTCCAGCAGTTCGATGCGCTGCACCAGTTCGCCACCCTCAATGTTGATCTGCCTGAACACTTGTTGCAGTAACAGTGAACGAGGTGTCAAGGTAAGTTGCCAGGCGTTGGCGTCGCCTTTGAGCTGCAATTCGAAGTCGCGCTGCAGGCCACTGCTGTCGCCCTGCAGGACGGCCAGAAACAGGCGGTTCTGTTCAGCGCCCGCGCTTTTGTTCGGCAGCAATTGCCAGCCGTTGGCGGCGTCGCGTCGAGCTATGCCTGCCGCGCTGATTCGGTAGTCCTGCTTGAGGGGCGTATTCAGCAGCCACAACAGGCCAAATTCCTTGGCCAGTACAAAGCGGCCTTTGCTGATCAGCGGTGTGGGCAGGGCACGCAGGTGTTTTTCCTGGATGAAGTTGCCGCGTACCACGACCGGTTTTGCCAGTTGATCGCTGAGCTGTTGCAGGTCGAAGGCGTGGGCCAGTGGCGACAGGCAGAGCAGAGCCAGAAGGCACCCCCCTGAAATGCATTTCTGTAGGAGTGAGCTTGCTCGCGATAGCGGTGTAGCAGTCAACACATTCAGCGATTGGAAAAACCAATCGCGAGCAAGCTCACTCCTACAGAGGGACGCGTCTACCGTATTCATGGCAACACCCTCTCAACCGCGTCGGTGAAGGCTTTCGGCGAAGCCAGCTGCATCTCGCGGGTTTCGATGTCTACCGCTACCTGAATCGAACTGGCCCGGGTCATGCGCTCGCCGGTTTCGGCGTCGCTGATCAGGTAGTTGATCTTCAGGCGGTTCTCCCACTCAACAAGGCTGGCGCGCACGATCAGCCGTTGGCCAAAGACCGCGCCGCGCACGTAGCGCAACTGGATGTCGATCACTGGCCAGCCGTAGCCGGATTCGAGCATCTGCGTGTAGTTGTGGCCGATATGGTCCAGCAAGGCGCAACGGGCGACTTCCAGGTACTTGATGTAATGACCGTGCCACACGATGTTCATCGAGTCGACGTCGAAAAAGGGCACCAGCACTTCAGTGTCGACATCAATTACGCCTTTACTGCGCATGCAACCTCCAGTGGCGATCAGCGATACGTTGCAGGCATAAGCGCAGTTCGCCCTCCAGTGCACGGTCTTCGATCACGGGTGGGAAATCCACGGCCAGTTGCTCGTGCATGGCGGCCAGTGCTGGCGGCAGAGGGCGCGCATCGGCGGCTTTACTGCGCAGCCAGACACCCTGATTGGCAGCGATCAGCGTGGCGGCGGCAACCTGTTCGGTCAGCTCCAAAACGCGAATGGCGTCGCGGGCAGCGATGGTGCCCATGCTGACCTTGTCCTGGTTATGGCATTCGGTCGAGCGAGAAAACACGCTGGCTGGCATGGTGTTTTTCAGGGCTTCGGCGGTCCACGCACTGGTACCGATTTGCACGGCTTTGAAGCCATGGTTGATCATCGCCCGGTCTGCTGGTGCGCCAGACAGATTGCTCGGCAAACCGTGGTTGTAACGCTCATCGACGAGGAGCGCGAGCTGGCGATCCAGCAGGTCGGCGACGTTGGCAACGAGGTTTTTCAGGCTGTCCATGGCGAAGGCGATATGACCGCCGTAGAAATGCCCGCCGTGCAGTACGCGCTCGGCTTCGGCGTCAATAATCGGGTTGTCGTTGGCGCTGTTCAGCTCGATTTCGATGAACGAACGCAGCCAGTTCAGGCTGTCAGCCAGCACGCCCAACACGTGAGGGGCGCAGCGCAACGAGTAGCGGTCTTGCAGGCGGTGCAGCGGTGCAGTGGGGGCGTCGATGGCCAGGTCTTTGCGCAACCACGCTGCTACCTGCATCTGGCCCGGATGCGGCTTAGCGGCGAACAGTCGTTCGTCGAAATGCTCCGGATTGCCTTGCAGCGCAACTACGTTCATCGCGGTAATACGTGTTGCCAGTTGCAGCAGGTAGTCAGCGCGGGCAAAGGCCAGGCACGCCAGGCCGGTCATCACTGCGGTACCGTTCATCAACGCCAGGGCTTCCTTGGGGCGCAGTACCAGCGGGTCCCAACCCAGTTCGCGATGCACATCGCTGGACAGACGGCGTTCGCCGCGGAACATCACTTCGCGCTCGCCGGACAAGGTCGCTGCGACGTAGGACAGCGGCGTAAGATCGCCACTGGCGCCCACCGAGCCTTCTTCAGGGATCAGCGGCAATACGTCTTGATCAAGAAACGCCTGCAGCCGCTCCAGCAGTTCAATACGCACCCCGGAAACGCCGTGGCACAGCGACTGCAGGCGCGCAGCCAACACGGCGCGGGTGGCTTGGGCGTCGAGTAGCTTGCCGAGTCCGCAACCGTGGAAGGTGTACAGGTGACGTGGCAACGCTTCAACATGTTGCAGCGGAACGGCGACCACACAGGAATCACCGTAGCCGGTGGTCACTCCGTAGATCACGCCTTCCTTGTCCAGCAACGAGTCGAGGAACTGCGCGCCTTTGGCGATGCGTTGACGGTAGGCGCTGTCGTTTTGCAGGGCCGTAGGCACTTGGCGGTTGGCCAGGGCCAGCACGTCTTCGATCTGCAATGCGCGCTCGCCGAAGGTAACCGGCTCAGGAACTTGATTCGTCATCGGACTTCCAGAAAGGGTAGAAATTGAACCACTGTTGCGGAGCTTGCAGGCAGTAGTGGCCGAGGCGGTCGGCATAACGCTGGGCGTGTTCTGCAATCACTTGCTGCCGGTCACTGCGCCGCCATTCGATGGCGTCGGCAAACGGCTCCAGCGTCACTTGATAACCGCTGGGACGCTTGAGACAGAAAATCAGGTTGATCGGGCATTTCAACAGCCCAGCCAGCAGCCAGGGACCTTGCGGGAAAGCAGCCTTGGCACCGAGAAAGTCGACCCGGGCATTGCGTCCGCCGTGCAGCGCCACGCGGTCACCGGCGATGGCCAGCCATTCCCCGTCATCCAGGCGCTGGCTCAGTTGCAGCATCACCGAAGGGTCCAGTTCGCTGACTTGAATCAGGCGCAGATTGGTCGCACCTGCCTCGCCCAGCAGCCGGTTGAAGCGCTCGGCGTGCTTGGTGTGGACGAGCACATTCATGGTGACTTTTTCGCCCAGCTCGGCGAGTGCACGGCACACTTCGAGATTGCCCAGATGCGCACCCACCAGCATCTGACCGCGCTCACCACGTAGCTGAGTGCGCAGCAACGCGGGGTCAACGATTTCGATCTGTTCCAGGCGCAGCTTGCCATTCCAGACGTCAAGCTTGTCCAGCAGCGAGTCGGCAAACGCCATGAACTGGCCGAACACGCTTTTATGTGTTGGCATCAGCTCTGGTCTGGCGCTCCATTCGGACAGGCGCTGCTGATATTCCCAGGCACTCTTGCGTGCCTGGCGACCGAACAGGAAGAAATACAGCACGATGCCGTGCAGCACCGGGCTCAGCACCCGACGACCCAGATGACGTACACCCCAAGCGGTGAGTTTCATCAGCAGGAAACTGCCGCGCTCTTCGTGCTTGGCCCAGTGCTTATCGCTCATCGCTGAACCTCCCGGTAGGAGCGAACTTGTCCGCGAGAGCGTGAGTACATCCGACGCACAATCGGCGCTTGGCATAGGGTCTTCGCGAACAAGTTCGCTCCTGCCGGATTTCTTGCAAACACATCGCTCATGGCAACCACCGCCGCCAGAGGATCAACGGGAAACGCCCCAACATGCCGAAGAACAGCTTGGTGTGCATTTTCGAGATCAGTGCGTTGTCATGGAACAACCGGAAGTGTGACAGGCCGTCCTGCGGGTAATGCACCTTGGTCGGCAGCCACACCATCGGCTGATTGAGCCAAGACAAGCGGACGAGGATTTCCGAATCGAAGTCCATGCGTTTGCCCACCTGCACGGTATTGATCAGATGCAGGACGGGCGTCAGCGGGTAGACCCGGAAGCCGCACATCGAATCCTTGATCTGCAGGGACAGACTGTTGACCCACACCCAGAAGTGCGTGAGGTAACGCGCATACAAACGGCCTTTAGGCACGCTTGCATCGTACTGCGGGTAACCACAGATCAGTGCGTTGGGCTGCTGGCGGGATGTATCGAGAAAAACTGCCAGATCAGCCAGGTCGTGTTGGCCATCAGCATCCACTTGCAGCGCATGGCTGAAGCCCAGGCGCTGGGCTTCGCGGAAGCCCGCCATGACCGCGCCGCCCTTGCCCTGATTGACCGGCAGGGTGACGAGATAAACATGTTCGGTTTGCGCTAGATCACGTAACACCGTGGCACAAGACGGACTGCTGGCGTCGTCCACCAGAACACACGGCAAACCAGCGGCGAGCACTGCATCAACCACTGCGGGCACCGCCAGTTCATGGTCGAACACCGGGATAATTGCGCAGGGGTTATGCATGGGAAGGAACCCCGCAGAAAATGGTCAGATGCAGGTTCCTATGGGAGCGGTGCTTGCCCGCGATAAGGGTGCCGCGATTCTCAGGCCAATCGCGTCCAGCCTTATCGCGGGCAAGCACCGCTCCCACAGGAACGGCGTTTGCCAAGCCGGTCGCAATTCCCTGTAGGAGCCAACTTGTTGGCGAGGTGTTTTGCCTGACACACCTTGTCAGGACTCTCGCGAACAAGTTCGCTCCTACCCGGAATTCGAGCGCATTTAAGTCAAGCATCACCCGCCTCCAGCAATATCCGGCCGCTGGAACATGGCGCATCTCCGTTGCGGAAGGCGAAGTACAGCTTGCCGCGTTCGGCGTCGAAGCGCAGGGTCAGGCTGATCTGGTCGCCAGGGCGTACCAGTTGCTGGAACTTGAGCACTTCCATGCCGGCAAATTTTGGCGGCAGATCCAGCAGGCGCTGACCCAATGCCATTGCCCAGTTCACTTGAACCACGCCAGGCAGTACCGGCACCGTCGGGAAATGTCCGCTGAAGTAAGCCAGGTCCGGCGGTACGCCCAGTTGCAGATGCCACTCGCCATCAACGTTGCGCTGCTCAAGCACTTCCGGTTCTTGCCCGCGAGGCGCCATCAACAGCGCCTGAACTTCAGCCTGAGGCAACTTGCCCTGTGCGTTCAGGGGTAACTGGCGCAGCATGCGCCAGCGACGAGGCAGGGCGATGGCTTCGCAATGGCCGCTTAAATGCTGGCGCAGGGTTTGTGTCAGATGACGCCGCCCTTGATTGCGGAAGGCGTACAAACCGCTGGCGCTGAGTACCAACAGAGCCCCAAGCGAGGCACGATTTTCCTGGACCACGGCGAGGCGCGCTTCAGCGACCCATTCATGACTGATCAGCGCTTGTTCCAGCAGCGGCAGGGAAATGCGCTTTTCTTCAAGCTTGACGATACGATCCAGCCGCCCGAGCAATTCAAAGCGGCCATCGTCGGCCATGCGAACGGCGTCTGCAGTCTGTTCGATGTGGCCAGCAGGCATGTAGGTCGAACTGATGCGCAAGGCTCCCTCTGCATCCTGACCTAATTCAACACCGGCGAAGGCTTGCCACAGGCTCTCGCCCTGGCGCCACGCAATCCCACCTGTTTCCGAGCTGCCAAGGATTTCAGTTGGCCACTGGCCCAGACGCTGGTGAAGGCTGACGGCTGCCTCTGTTGGCAGTGCGCCACCGGAGGAGAACACCCGGCGAACTTTGCCCAGACCTGGCCAGTCGAGGTTGTCGCCCATGCGTTTGAGCAGCGCGGGGCTTGCAACCCACGCAAACTGCGGGAATTCGCGGCTGGCGCGTTGCAGGTCTTCGGGGAACGGCAGTTGTTTGCGCACGAAGCAACGGCCCGCGCTCAAGGGCCACAGCACGCGGAACAGTAGACCGTAGATGTGCTGAGTCGCGACGCTGCCAATGATGCATGCCGCGCCAAGGTCGGCGCCCCACAGTTGTTCCAGTGCGTCGATCTCGTTGGCCAGTTGGCGCAGGCGCTTTTCGATCAGCTTGGGTTCACCGCTTGAGCCGGATGTGCACAGGCTGAGGCGACACTCATCAAGGTCCAGCAGCGCAGGCTGCAGTGGCTCGGCATGCAACTCATGCAGTTTGCTGTCAGCGGGTTGGTCGGTCAGCCAGGCATCAACATGCCCAGACCAGCGCTCACGCGTCTGAGCCTGCAAGTCGGCGGGCAGCAGTACGCTGATACCGGCTCGCCAGGCCGCAAACAGGGCAATCGCCAGTTCGCCTGCATCTTCAAGATGCACCGCCAGGCGCTTGATGCCTCTAGCCTGCAAGCCCGCTGCGACGCTTAACGCCTGCGCGCAGAATTGCGCATGGTTCAGCGTCGGGGCCTGCGTCAGCTCGCGGGCCGATTGCGGGTCTAGCAACAGACGTTCGAGTTTTATCCAGTCAACAACCATCCGGTTCATGCATTCCATTTCATGCCGCGCCTCTTACTCGGCGGCGGACTAACCATTCGCCTGCAAACAGCAGACCCATCAATCCATATGAAACAAGCCCGGTGTACAACGCCCACCAGGACAACGGAGCCCACAGCGTCAACCCCGCGGCTATAAACCCGTTCGCCAGAAAAAAGCAGCACCACACGACCGTTACCTGACGTGTGTAGCGAATGGCCTTTTCGGGCAGATGCGGGTCGCTCAGGCGCGCCAGTCGCTCAACGATCGGCGGGCCATAGATCAGGCTCATGCCGAACAGACTCAGCATTGAGGCGCTGATCAATACCGGATACCAACGCAGCAACTCCGGGCTGCCCAGCAGCGCCAACAACAGGCAAAAGCCAATGGCGATCAGGGCGGTGATCAGTGTTGCGGGACGCTTGCCAGCGGTGAGCGCCCGTCCCAGCCACAAGACACCCAGCAGCAGCGCAAACTGCCAGGGTGCGAAATGCTCGGTGCCGTAGTAAACCGCGAACGGGTACAGCACGCCCGCCAGCAGAAGACCCAGGCCGATCAGCCGTTTCATTCGGCGGTGTTGGCCAGACGGTAAACCGCCTCGACGACGTCATTGACGGTGCGTACTGCCTTGAACTCTTCGGCGGCGATTTTAGTGCCGGTCTTGCGTTTGATGTGGTCGATCAGGTCCACGGCGTCAATGCTGTCAATTTCCAGATCCTGATACAGATTGGCTTGCAGAGTGACTCGCTCAGGCTCAAGTTCGAACAGCTCGACCAGCGCATCGCGCAGGATTTCGAAGATGTCTTCACGGGTTTGCATGTCAAATCCTCAGGCCGCTTGTCGTGCGCTGACGAACGCCGCAAGGCTGTCCACGCTAGTGAAATGATCACGGGTGTCTTTGGCGTCCGCGTCGATCTTGATGCCGTAACGCTTCTGGATGGCCAGGCCCAGTTCCAGGGCGTCTACGGAATCAAGACCCAGACCTTCACCGAAGAGGATCTGGTCATTGCCGATGTCATGGGTGCTGATGTCTTCGAGGCCCAGGGCGTCGATGATCAGCTGTTTAATGTCTTGATGTAGAACGCTCATCTGAGGCGAGCTCCCTGATGAAATAGTGATGCAGGTGATCGTTGAGCTTGCGCGACGCGACAGGCGCCGGGCCAAGCGCAGCAAAGGCGTGTGGATCTATATCGGCACCGACGCGCAAACTGAAGTGCACACGACGCAAAGGGATGCGGTACCAGGGTTCGGCCTTGGTCAGCGTGGTCGGGCTGACCTGAATGACGACCGGCGTGATCACTGAGGCACCTCTTAGCGCAATTGCCGCTGCGCCGCGATGGAATTCTGGTGCGCAGCCGGGCTGAGTACGCGTGCCTTCCGGGAAAACGATCAGGGTCTGGCCGCTGCGCAATGCATCGGCGGCAGTGTCCAGCATCTCGGCGCTGCCATCGTTGCTGATGTAGCCGGTCGACCGCACCGGGCCGCATGTGAAAGGGTTTTCCCAGAGGCTGTGCTTGACCACGCAGTTGGCATCGCGCACCAGCCCGATCAGAAACACCACGTCAATTAATGACGGGTGGTTGGCAATGATCATCTGGCCGGGGCGCCCCAGTCGTTCTGCGCCTTCTACTTCGTAAGTCAGCACGCCGCTGCGCGCCATGCGCTGAATAAACACCCAGAACAAACGGCTGATGGTTCTTCTGGCCTGCTGGCGTTTTTTCTCGGCATTGCCTGGCAGACAGCGCAGCAGGGGGAAATACAGCAAGCGCAAACATAGCCCGCCCAACCCGAACAGGGCAAAACACATCGCAGTAGCGAACAGGCGCCAGTAATAGGCGTCCTGACGCTTTTTCAGTGGTTGCGTTGCCAGTTCCATAACCGGTTCTTCCAAGGGTGTTGGCAGTTGTTCTGTAGGGTGTTGAGCGCTCGCAGCAGATTCAAGGCATGGGGCCATTCGCTGCAGGGCACCGTTTTGTCGCTGCTGTCTTGCAAGGAAAGCTGCCAGTCCGTTCCCGGCGTCAGCAACAAGCCAACGGCATAAGGGAAGGGCACGTCATCTATCCAGTCTGAATAAGCGTGGGGCGGTTGTTCTTCAGTCACGATCAGCAATACCGCAGGTGCACCTTCGGCGAGCAGTGCGGCCGCTTCGAACGCGCCGTGCTCAAGCCCGTCGCCAGCCGCAGCCAGGGCAGTCATTTCGCTGGTTTCGCCCCGCATGATCGACCACAGGCCAATGACCGCGTTGTGCACGGACAGGCTGAACTGGGTCGGGGACAGCGGTTGGCTGGCCGCGACGTCGCGCAGAATTTCGAACGTGCGCGGCGTTTCACCATGGCGTGACACGAACACCAGGGGCAAACGCTCGTGGCCTTCAGCCAGTGGCCAGCCTACGGCGAATGCCATGCGTGCCAGGCGCCCCAGACGTCGACGCTGCATGGCGGGCAGGAACGACACGTCAGGAGCTTCATCGCTGCTCTGCAAAGGCGTGGGATGCTGGCTCCACTGCTGCCAGTCGTCGACCTGAGTCAAACCCGGTGCCCAGGCGCGCCATTGTGCGATGTCAAAGGTGATCAATGGATTATCTTCCCGCCCCTGCGGGCTACTGCTACTGCGATATTGCTGGCAATTTGCCGGGATCGTGCGTATTTCCGGGCAAACGTCGGGCATTATCCCGATGAGGATGAGGAGTAGCAATTTGTAAAAAACAAATATGCAGAAATTTGCCACTTTTCCAGCCGGATTTTGTCTAGCGGCTGGCTGTAGCACTCGCCCTTGTCACGTGCATTGCATAGACTCCAGCCATCCACTATTTCCCCTGTAGTCAATTCAGGGACCAAGGAGGTCAACTCATGCGTCGGGTGGTTTTCAATCAGAAAGGTGGCGTTGGCAAGTCCAGCATTGCCTGCAACCTGGCAGCCGTCAGTGCTAATGAAGGGTATCGGACGCTTTTGATCGATCTTGATGCTCAGGCGAACTCAACTCAGTACCTCACCGGTTTGACGGGTGACGACATCCCTATGGGTATTGCGGATTTTTTCAAGCAGACGCTTTCGTCAGGTCCATTCGCCAAGAAAAACCAGGTGGATATCTACGAAACACCGTTCGATAACCTCCATGTCGTAACGGCCACCCCGGAATTGGCGGACTTGCAGCCCAAGCTTGAGGCCAAGCACAAGATCAATAAGCTCCGCAAGTTGCTGGACGAACTGGACGGTGATTACGAGCGGATTTATCTGGATACACCCCCTGCGCTTAACTTCTATGCCGTTTCAGCGCTGATCGCCGCAGATCGAGTGCTGATCCCTTTCGATTGCGACAGCTTTTCTCGTCAGGCGCTGTACGGGCTGATCAAGGAAGTGGAGGAGCTTCGCGAAGATCACAACGAAGATCTGCAAGTTGAGGGGATCATCGTTAACCAGTTCCAGCCGCGGGCCAGTCTGCCTCAGCAAATCCTCGACGAGCTGATTGCAGAGGGGTTGCCAGTATTGCCGGTGTATTTGAATGCTTCGGTGAAGATGCGCGAATCACATCAGGCCAGCAAACCGCTGATCTACCTTGAGCCCCGCCACAAACTGACCCAGCAGTTCGTGGAGCTTCATCATTTGCTGGAGACCAGGGCTTAGGCAATCAAGACCTGCAGGAGCTGCCGAAGGCTGCGATCGCGGTATACCGGGCGGAACGTCTCGCAGCCTTTGGCAGCTCGTACAGAAAATGTATTCGCCTGAGACGTCAGGTTTTTCTTCTTGAGCGAAGGTCGCCAGGCTTCACTCCTTCTCTTACCGCAGCATTCATCCTGTCCGTGACAAGCCTTGCCCGTTTGGCCAGGCCTTTCGGGATATCAATTGCTGCATCCATATCTGCTGCCAGGCTTTGCTGCGTCGCGATCAACTGATGGCTGCCGGGGGCGCAGTCGCATTTAACGTGGTGGCCATGGGTTGCGACGGCGATGTATTCATCAATGAAGGTCGGGTTGCCCTGGGCGATGTAGCCGACCGTTGCGCAGACCGGGCACCAGACGGGGTCACCCATCCGCGCCAGTCTGCGCTGGTCCATGAGTTGTGTCGCCGATGCGCTCAATACAAAACCACCGGTGGTGGTTGGATCGTCTTCCCTGACTACATAGGACATGGATCTGCTTCCGTTAAACGAGTCGGACTCAAATCCTAGGTCTGAATAACGCAGCCGGGAGGGGCAAATCGCGGTTTCGGAAATCCCCTACGGAAAAATCAGCAAGGCGTAGTCACTGCCTTGCCGTAGACCGACTCAGATACCCTGGCTTTTCAGCCACGCCAACAGTTGCTGCAACGGAAACGCACCGCTCTGACGAGCGACTTCCTGACCGTTGCGGAACAAAATCAGGCTTGGGATCGAACGAATGCCCAATTGCCCGGACAACTGCTGATTGGCTTCACTGTCCAGTTTGGCCAGTCGGCAGCGCCCTGCCAGTTCATTGGCCGCCTGCTCGAAAATCGGCGCGAAGGACTTGCACGGGCCACACCATTGGGCCCAGACATCCACCAACAGCGGCAAGTCGCCTTTTATCTGGCTGGCGTAATCGCCTTGGGTCAGATTGAACGGCGTGCTCAGCAATACCTGCTGTTTGCAGCGGCCACATTTGGGATGGTCGCCCAGGCGCTCGTTCGGGATTCGATTAAGCCCGTTGCAGTGCGGGCAGGGGATCAGCATGGGGTCGGACATGATGCCTCCAAAATCTAGTGACGCGCAGATTGTACTGCTCGCTTCCCACTTGGCTGTAACTGGTTTGGGGAGATTAATGCCCCTAGGCTGGTTTCAATGATTCAGTGACGGAGCAAACCATGAAAACGCTGGGCGTTATAGGCGGAATGAGTTGGGAATCCACCGCCACCTATTACAAATGGCTCAATGTAGGCGTTCGGGATGCGCTGGGCGGCCTCCATTCGGCGCCGATCCTTCTGCATTCAGTCGAATTCTCGGGCATCGCTGCTTTGCAAAAGTCCGGTGAATGGCACGTTGCAGGCGAGCAACTGGCCCAGGTCGCACAAGGTTTGCAACGAGCTGGCGCGGGCGCGCTGTTGCTGGCGACCAATACCATGCACAAAATCGCTCCAGCCATTGAGGCTGCGGTGGACATCCCGCTGTTGCACATCGGCGATGCGGTCGGCCAGACCCTACAAGCCTCCGGCGTGTCCCGCGCCGCACTGCTGGGCACGCGCTTCACCATGCAAGAGGACTTCTATCGCAACCGCCTTGCCGAGCGCTTCGGCATTGAATGCCTGCTGCCTGACGCCCAGGCCATGGCCGAGATCGACCGGGTGATCTTTGCCGAGTTATGCCTGGGGCAATTCAATCAACCCGCTCGGGATTACTACCTGAGCGTGCTTGAACAGCTGCGCGATCAGGGCGCGGAGGCGGCGATTCTGGGCTGTACGGAAATCGGCTTGCTGCTCGAAAGCGTTAAATGTCCGTTGCCGTTGATCGACAGTACCGAGCAGCATGTGGCGATGGGGTTGCGGTGGTTGCTTGAGCTGTAGGATTGGTCCCTTCAGATAAATCGCCATACATCCAGCCAAATGCATTTCTTGTAGGAGCTGCCGAAGGCTGCGAAAACATTCATCCTGACACATCGCCATCGCAGCCTTCGGCAGCTCCTACAGAACCGGTGTTTGCAGTGCTATTGCGCTGGTACAGAGGTCGCTGACAAGTGCGGTAGTTATATATTGTGTTGTGTAGGGCAGTTCTTACAGTAAATAAAGAATGTTCGGAAATTGCTCTTTTCTTGCCTTTAATATCCAGCAAATGCGGGCTTTCTCCCGTTGGCTATCCGTTCGGATGGTTGTGACTTTCTGTGTTTGATGATTACCTTTTTCTCAGGTTTTAATAATAGATAAAGGTAAATAACAAATGAAATTAATTAATGCGTTGGCGTTCGCGTCGCTTTCTATCGCCGCTGTTTCAGGTGTTGCACTTGCGGGGCCTGAGGCTACCGTGACGTTCAAGAATAACTCGGACGATGTTGCGGACTATGATCCGGTGAGTATCAGTGCGTATACCTACGCTCACGCCAATCCAAAGCCACCTGTTCATGTCGAGTCGCGGTCAACCGGACTCTTTAGGGTCAAAGGTCCTACCGCTGATGTGACCTCGGTCATTTTTCAATACAAGATCGGGAGGAAAGTTTGCAGGTTTAAAACCAGCTATTTAAAACTTCCTGGCCGTAACGGTGCGCCAAGGTGGAATAAAAGTGTCGAGGAGACGGGCGGCGCACGTTGTGAAGTAAGAATTACCGCTGTTAATCAGTCAAATCACAATTGGGCTGTGGAATTCACGATGAGGTAGAAGTCCAGATTGATAGGTTGTCTGGTCGCAGGGCTGTTATTTAGTTCTTGTGGCCAGACGGCGTGTTTGTAATACCTTATCGCTTAGAGGTTAGTTATGATTAGTACTGTTTACAGTGCCTGCAGCGCTCACGTCAACTCGACCAGACAGAGCGGCGATATAACATCAGCATCTCTCCAGAAAAAAGAACCAATAACCCGTGATGCATCATCCGCCAATGCGACATTATCGACGCTTTCTCGGCAGCTAGCAGACAGTGCGTTACGTGCTGAACATAGAGACAAGACTATGGATCGCCGGCAGTTGGGGGCCGAAGCCAGCCGTATCATGAGCCAAATAGCTGAGAGTAACTGGCGACTACTAGACAGGGCCGATTACAAGATCGAGCTTCCCGATACAACCGACCCTGAGCTGTTGAAGAGGGCCCGTCAGGCCGCTGAGTTTGTCGCTCGTTATGCTCACAACCACGTGGGTGCTAAAAATCCTTTTGACGGGCTTTCCAGAGAGCAGTTGAACCTGATTGTCTATGACGATGAGGGACCGTATACGATGGACGAAAGAAGTGCAGCCTGTAGTGCTGTGTGTGAAATTGAACGCAAATGGAATCACGCTTTATGGGGCCCGGAGCGCCTGGAGTCAGCGGCCAATAACGGCAAAACGCCCATGTTCCTGACTGAGGTGCTGGCTCACTATCGGACGCTTGAGCCCATTGAGCAGGCCCAGTACCCCGATATTTACGAGGGCCGTTTAGAGCGCGAAATCAAAGAAGCCAGCGACCCAACCTCAACAGATAAAAAAAGCGACTTTGAATTGTTATCGCTTTTTGAGTTTCTCGCCCGCTATGGATTTCCCGGGGACAAGAAAAAACCTGGAATTCTCGACGAGGCCTTCAATGGCGAGGCCTCCATGGCTGTGAACAAAAAACAGGCACCCACCGTCAGGACGAGCAGCTTATCTCCAGGTGCTTCCCCCACTCCGGCGGCCGCTGAGCGTAGCTAGCCATACCCGGTTGTTCGTTGAACGGATCGCTGAGGACTTTATGCAGGCGGCGGACTTCTTCGTAATCACCGTTTTCAGCGGCATCGATGGCTTGTTGCGCCAGGTAGTTGCGCAGGATGTATAGCGGGTTGACCGCATGCATGCGCGTCTGGCGTTGCTGATCGGTGCCGCTTTCTTCACGGCTGATGCGCGCGACATACTGTTCGGCCCAGTTGTCGAAGCCTTTGATGTCGACGAAGTCATCGCGTAGCACCCGCAGTGCTTCGGCGGCTGGTGCGTCGCCAAGGCGACGGAAGAACAGTGTGTAATCCACGCCGCTGTTCTGCATCAGTTTGAGCAATCCGCTGATCAGTTGTTCATCAGCGTCTTCGCCGCTGGTCAGGCCCAGGCGACGGCGCATCAAGTCCAGGTAGTGAGCCTGATAGAGCGGCAAAAACAGGCCGATGGTCTCACGCAAGGCTTCAACGCTAATGAACGGGGTCAGCGCCTGGGCCAGTGCGCTCAGGTTCCATTGGGCAATGGGCACTTGATTACTGAAGGCGTAGCGGCCTTCGTGATCAGAATGGTTGCAGATGAAGTTCTGGTCGAAATCGTCGAGAAAGGCAAAAGGCCCGAAGTCGAAGGTGATGCCCAGAATCGACATATTGTCGGTGTTCATCACGCCGTGGCAGAACCCATAAGCCTGCCACTTGGCGATCAATTCGGCATTGCGCTCGACGATTTCCTTGAACATTGCCAAGTAAGGCTCGTCCTGTTCCAGGCACTGTGGAAAATGCATCGCCAGCACATGTTCGCCGAGCGCCTTCAACTGCTCGGGTTGTTTGGTGTAATAAAAGTACTCGAAGCTGCCAAAGCGCACATGGCTCTGCGCGAGGCGCAAGACCATTGCGGCGCGCTCCTGCTTTTCACGCCATACCGGTGTGCTTGAGCCGATCACGCAACCTGCGCGGCTGCTCGGGATACCCAATGCGAACAGGGCCTCGGAGGCGAGAAACTCGCGGATCGATGAGCGCAGCACGGCGCGACCATCGCCCATGCGCGAGTAGGGCGTCTGTCCGGCTCCTTTGAGATGTAAATCCCAGTGCTCGCCCGCATCGTTATAGGCCTCGCCGAGCAGCAGGCCGCGACCGTCGCCCAGACGTGGGTTATAGGAGCCGAATTGATGGCCCGAATAGACCATCGCCCGCGGATCGGCGTCAGCCCAGAGTTTGTGGCCGCTGAATATTTCGGCAAATAGCGGCAGCTCGGCTTGCGCGGGATCGAGGTCGAGCAGGGCCAGAGCTGCATCGCTGGCGACTACCAGCCGGGGCTCGGCAATGGGTTCAGGCAGGACCGAAGTGGAGAACGCATCGCCCAGGCGGGCAAAGCGATTGTCGAAGGTCAGTTCGTCGAGGGCTTTCACAGGCCTTCTCCAGCAGAATGTCCGAGTATTCTGCTGGGTTGATCCGGATGCGTCCAGCGCTCCCAGGTTTGTTGGAACGAGGCTTGCCCGCGAAGAACGCTAATGCGATTTGTCTGGCCTGCCGAGGCGCCTGGTTCGCGGGCAAGCCTCGCTCCAACGGGTCGGTATTTGCTTTAATCCAGCCGCAGCTCCGGCGGCTCTGGCTGGTCTTTCGGCGCGGGTTTGACCGGCTCCGCAGATTCCAGCTTGAGTGGCCCGCTTGGTTTTGGCTCTTCGTCGGTAGGCACCAGTTTGTACTCCTGGCCATGCAGGTTCTTGAGGTAAACCTCCATCTGCCGGAACGAGATGTTGATGTGCTGCTTCTTGAACTCTTTGTTGATGAAGCGGTTGATCTCGTCGAGCACCGGGTTACGGTCGCCCAGATCACGTACGTGCATGCGCAGCTCATGATCCAGCGTGCTCTCGCCGAAGTTCAGGAAGTACACGATCGGCTCGGGGTCTTTCAGAACGCGTGGGTTATCGCGTGCCGCCTTGATCAGCAGGGTGCGAACCAGGTCCAGATCAGAGCCATAATCCACGCCGAGCTTGAGCGTGACGCGGGTAATGGTATCGGTCAGCGACCAGTTGATCAGTTGCCCGGTAATGAACGTCTTGTTCGGGACAATGATGTCCTTGCGATCAAAGTCGGTAATGGTCGTAGCGCGGATACGGATCTTGCTGACCGTGCCCGACAGGTTGCCGATGGTGATCGTGTCGCCAATCCGCACCGGTCGTTCGAACAGGATCATGATGCCTGAGATGAAGTTGGCGAAGATCTCCTGCATGCCAAAACCCAGACCCACCGACAGCGCCGCCACCAGCCATTGCAGCTTGTCCCAGCTCACGCCAAGCGCTGACAGCGTAGACACGAAGCCGATACCGGCAATGGCGTAAGAGAGCAACGTGGTGGTCGCGTAAGCACTGCCTTGGGCAAGGCTCAAACGCGACAGCACCAGCACTTCCAGCAGGCCGGGCAGGTTACCCGCCAGCACAAAGGTGATGCCGATGATCACCAGTGCGCCGATCATGTCGCCGAGGCTGATCGGCACCATGCTCATGGTTGCACCCGTACCGCTGGTGTATTCGTACAGGGTGATGTTGTCCAGATACGAGAACACAGTGATCAGGTCCGACCAGACCCAGTACAGCGCGGCGACGAAACCGGCCAGCAGCGCCAGACGAATCAGACGCAGCGACTGTTGGTTGACCTGTTCGATATCGAGCGTCGGTTCCTCCACGACGGCGTCACCATCGCCAGCTTCTTTGGCGGCCTGACGTTTAGCCAGCGCTCGCTGATAGGCCAGACGGCGTGCGGCAACACTCAGCCCGCGCACGAAAGTCGCTTCGATCACCAGCCAGAGCATCATGAGATACAAGGTGTCGATCAACCGGTCACTGAGCTTCAGCGCGGTGTAGTAGTAGCCGAAGCAGACTGCGACAAACAACGCGATAGGCAGTGCTGTGAAGGCCAGGCCCATGGTTTTGCGGAACAGCGAGGCGTTGTGATTGCTCGGGCTGATCAACAGCAACCGGCACAGCAGTAAGGCCATCAGTGCATAGCAAGTCAGCACCACGCCAATGCCCAGTACATCATCGGCCAGCGCTGCAGGTTGATGCTCCGCCACGGCGACTACCGCCACCAGTGCCAGCACTACCAGGCCAAGTCTGCGTATCCAGCGTTGCAGGAATTCGACCTGAGCTTTTTCCCAGCGGAAATGCAGCTGGGCTACGCCACCCGGCGCGAGAATCCGGTAAGCGGTATAGAACACCAGCCATGCCAGTGCGATTTGCAGCAAGGCTTCGCCCAGGTTGGCATTTTGCCCTCGCGCATCGATCTGCAAGGCATAACCACACAGCGCCAGTGCCAGCGCCACTGGCATCGCCAGCAGGATATTGATCAGAATCGCCAGCGGTGTCTGCAACTGGCTGTCACGCTTGAAATGGCCAATGTCGGCATGCAGTTTGTTGAGCTTGTTGTAGAGCGCTTTGCGCCTCCAGGTCAGCACACCGATCAACAGCAGCAGCGGCAGGAACAGGAGCGGGCGCTGAGTCAGGCCATCGCTAAGCTCGCTGACGCTTGAGGCCACCGGCAAGGTTGCGACCTGTTTCTGCAGGCGCGGCCAGATGCCCTGAAACCATTCGATGTCGAGCGGCTTGTTGCTGGGGATCCAGAACATTTGCTCATCCAGCGTTGAGCGCAGGCTGATCGCCGTACTGACCAACTGCTTCTGGTTGAGCTGCAACGTAATGGATTCATTGAGCAACGCGCTGAGTTCGCGGTTCAGACGCTCCAGCAGGTCGCTGCGGGTTACGGCTAGGTCCAGCAGGGTTTTACGCAGTTGCGGAGTAATGTCTTCCGGCGGTTGCGTGGCCAGCAGTTTTTCAACGTAGGCGACCGGGCTGCTCATCAATTCACGTTGCTGATTGACCTCGAACTGATACAGGCGGATGTCTGCGATTTCGTCCGCCAGGCCTTTGTCGAGCTGCAAGTGCGGCAATGACTGCTTCTGTTTGTAGAGAATCTTTGACAGCAACAGGCTGCCGCGCAGCACGTTGATCTGCTCGTCCAGGGCCTGATCGGTCTGGGTCAGATTATCCAGCTGTTGTTTGGTCTTGAGGTTTTGCTGGGTCAGTTCGTTAAGGCGGTCGGTGCCACGTAACAGGTAGTCGGACAGCTTCAGGTTGGCAGCGCTTTCGGTCGCCAGCAGGCTGCTGCTTCCAGCTTTTTGGGCTTCCAGAGACAGCTGCGTCACCGTCTGTTGCGACTGGGCGCGACGCTTGTCGTTGATCAGGTTTTGCAGCTCCTGGATTTCCTGCTCCTGGCGGCTGACCTTCTCCACCAGCAAGTCGTGCTGGCTGTTACCCAGATCCTGCAACTGGCTGTTGCCGGCCAGTTCCTGGCGACGCAAGACGTTCAAGGCGTTGATTGATGCCAGTTCAGCGTTTAGCTGATTGCGTTGGTCGGCGCTGACGTTTTTACCGTTGTCTTTGCCCAGCTTGAGGGTGTTGTTGATTTGCTGGATACGGTTCTGATTGTTGCTGATCTCGGCTTGAGCCCGCTCGGGACGGGTCTGGGCGGTGATCACCATACTGCTGGCGTCGCTCAGGGCTTTTTGCAGTTCGCCTTGCTGAGTGCTGCGCTCGCTGAGCATGTTTTCCAGTTGCGGAACATCAAGGCTGCCGTAACGTTGGGCGACGGGGATGATCCTGCTGCCCTTCAGTCGCGTCAGTTCTCGCTGGTTTTCCGCGATCTGCTTCGGCGCATCGGCCAATTGTTGCTTGAGTGCTGTGAGCTTTTGATCGTAGTCCCGCTTGCTGTCGATAAAGCCAAGGGTCTGTTCCAGCACTTGCTGCAGGGCTTTTTGGTCAGCGTCCGGCAGTTTGCGGTCGGCTATCTTGTCCAGACTCTGCTGTACCACCTCGCGTGTAGGCGGGTCGGCGGCGAGCACCGGGAAAGAAGACAGGCAAAGGCCGAGCACAATGGCAGCAAAAAAAGTACGCAGGGGCAACATAGACACCGGTCGAGCTGATCGAATAGAAGGGCAGTTTAGAGGAACAACCCAGGGCCCGGGTTGCTTCCTTCCGGGAATCTGACGCCGACTTTGAGGATCTTGTTCCCCTCCATCACCGCAACTGTCCAAATAGTTCCATTCCATTCGATCTGGTCACCGACAACCGGCTCGCCACGATTCTTCTGCACGATGAACTGGCTCAGCGGCATGTTGCCGTCCTGGCCATCCAGCTTCAGGCCATACAAAGCCGCTACGGCGCTGAGCTGGGCGTCGCCCTCCAGCACAAAGTCGCCAAAGAAACGCAGGTCGAGACCGCGCTGCGGAGCCTGGCTGAAAAGCTTGCCCAAGGCTGGGAGGTCATGTTCGTGGCCGATGACGCAGAGCAAATCACCCACTTCCAGGGTTGTACTACCCGACGGGTGGAGCAGTTGCTGGCCCCGGAACAAGGCTGCGATACGTGTGCCTTCAGGCATTTTCAGCTCGCGCAAGGCGGCGCCGATACACCATTTTTCAGCGCCGAGGCGGTAGACGAACAGCTCCCATTCGCTGGTGACATGAACTTCCAGTGGCGCTCGGGAAATCGGCGCAGGCTCAGGCGGAACCGTGACCTTGAGCAGCTTGGCCATCCAAGGCAGGCTGGTGCCTTGCACGAGGAGAGAGACCAGCACGATAAAGAACGCCAGATTGAAGTACAGCTGCGCATTGGGCAGGTTAGCCATCAGCGGGAACACCGCCAGAATGATCGGTACTGCGCCACGCAAGCCGACCCACGCAATGAAGGCTTTTTCACGGCCATGGAACGCCTTGAACGGCAACAACCCGACGAGTACCGAGAGAGGTCGCGCAACGAGGATCATCCACAGCGCCAGACCCAATGCCGGGATTGCGATCGGCAGCAGGTCGTGCGGCGTGACCAGCAGACCCAGCACCAGAAACATACCGATCTGGGCCAGCCATGCCATGCCGTCAAGCATGTGCAAAATACCGTGGCGGCTGCGGATCGGGCGGTTACCCATGACCAGTCCGCAGAGGTAAACCGCCAGAAAACCGCTGCCGTGGACGGCGTTGGTCAGGGCAAAGACCGCCAATCCACCGGCGATCACCAGAATCGGATACAGGCCGGCAGCCAGATTTATGCGGTTGACCAACTGCAACATGACCCAGCCGCCGCCCAGACCGATGACGCCGCCGATGCCGAATTCGCGAATCAGGTGGGTCAACAGACTCCATTCGAGGCTGGTCTGGCCGTTGGCAAGCATGCCGATCAGCGTCACCGTGAGGAACACCGCCATCGGGTCGTTACTGCCGGATTCGATTTCCAGGCTCGCGGTGACCCGTTCGTTCAGGCCTTTGCCGCCCAGCAGCGAGAACACCGCGGCAGCGTCCGTGGAGCCGACAATGGCGCCGATCAGCAAGCCCTGGATCATGTTCAAATTGAACAGCCAGGCCGCGACCATGCCTGTCAGAGCCGTAGTAATCAGGACCCCAACCGTCGCCAGAGACAGCGCTGGCCACAACGCGACGCGGAAACTGGAGACCCTTGTACGAAGGCCGCCGTCGAGCAGAATCACAGCCAGCGCGAGATTGCCCACCAGATAAGCGGTGGCGTAGTTATCAAAAATAATCCCGCCGCCGTCTACGCCCGCGACCATGCCGACCGCAAGGATGATGACCAGAATCGGGATGCCCAGGCGCGAAGAAAGCGAGCTGACCAGAATGCTTGCACCCACCAGCAACGCGCCGATCAAGAACAGGCTGTTGATGGTCGTGGCATCCAAGGGCATTACTCCAGGCAGAAAAATGATAAAAAAAGAAAGGGGCAGATGAATGACCATGCAGTCACCGTGCCAACGGATTCTAACCTGTTGAATTGGTTGGCTGTCAAAGCATTGCTGTTGATTGGCTGAACAGGATGTTCAATAGATGGCTTGAACTGTAGGAGGGCTGCCACGTGTCCCTGGTAAGGCGCTGCCGTGAAGCAACCGGTGACGTGTAGGAGCCAACTTGTTGGCGAGGCGTCGGACCTGCACAGTATGGAAATCCGCTTCGCCTACTGGATTGAAATGCATTTTCTGTAGGAGCCGAAGGCTGCGATTGCGGTGCGTCAGGATAAATGCTTCGCAGCTTTCGGCAGCTCCTACAGAAAAGCATTTAACTCCAGGCATACCGCGTCATCGGCATGCCCCCGGGAGTGAACCCGCCTCCCGCAGAGTACGCGGTGTCCCCCTAAAACCAGGCTTCGTGCATGTTCAGGCATGTCCCGTCACGCGCTTCCAGAATCGCCAGTTCGTGATGACAACCTGGCACTTCCCAGGTCAGGAAGTAACGCGCAGCCTGAAGTTTTCCTAGGTAAAAATCCTTGTCTGCCGGGTTGCCCGTCGCCAGGCCCTGTTGTGCGTGTATCGCCTGCTCCAGCCAGCGCCAGCCAATCACGGTGTGCCCGAAAACCTTGAGGTACAGCGCCGAATTGGCCAGGGTCGTGTTCACTTTCCCCAACGCCAGATCGCCCAGCAGGCCGAGGGTCACGGCTTGCAGGCGTGCGACCAGTTGTTCCAGTGGCTGGCGCAGTTCAGTTAGTGCTTCATGGGGCTGGGCGCGTTGACTGGTATCGGCAATCAGCCGCAGCAACTGCTTGAGGCCCGCGCCGCCATTTTGCGCAAGCTTGCGGCCCAGCAGATCCAGTGACTGAATACCGTTGGTGCCCTCGTGGATCGGGTTCAGGCGGTTGTCGCGGTAATACTGCTCTACCGGATATTCCCGGGTATAGCCATGACCTCCCAGTATCTGGATCGCCAGCTCGTTGGCTTTCAGGCAGAACTCCGACGGCCAGGCTTTAACGATAGGCGTGAGCAAGTCCAGTAATTGTTGAGCCCACTGGCGAGCCTCTTCGGTTTTGCCAGTCGTGGTGTCGTCAAATAGCCGAGCGGCGTATAGCCCCAGATCGAAAGCGCCTTCGACATAGGCTTTCTGGGTTAGCAGCATGCGTTTGACGTCGGCGTGCTGGATGATGGGCACTGGCACGCTTTCAGGGTTTTTGCTGTCTGGCAGCCGACCCTGTGGTCGCTCGCGAGCGTAGTCCAGCGAGTATAGATAGCCCGCGTAACCGAGCATGACAGCGCCCATACCGACGCCAATACGCGCCTCGTTCATCATCTGGAACATGCAGTTCAGGCCCTGATGAGGTTTACCCACCAGATAGCCAACACACTGACCGTTATCGCCGAAGTTAAGTGCTGTTGAAGTGGTGCCGCGCCATCCCATCTTGTGGAACAGCCCTGCCAGAATCACATCGTTGTGGGGGCCAAGGCTGCCGTCATCGTTGACGAGGAACTTGGGTACGATAAACAGCGAAATACCTTTCACACCGGCAGGTGCATCCGGCAGCTTGGCGAGCACCATATGCACGATGTTTTCCGACAATTGATGATCGCCGCCGGAGATGAAAATCTTGTTGCCCCGCAGACGATAGCTGCCGTCCTCGTGGGGTTCAGCACGGGTGCGAATATCTGAAAGGGATGAGCCAGCGTGGGGTTCGGTTAACGCCATGGTGCCGAAGAAACGGCCCTCGATCATCGGTTGCAGGAAACGATTTTTCTGCTCTTCGCTGCCAAAACTTTCGATCAGGTTTGCCGCGCCCATGGTCAGGAACGGATAAGCCGTAGAGCCTGCGTTAGCGGCCTGGAAATGTGCAAAACAGGCTTGGGATAACAGCGTCGGTAATTGCATGCCGCCGTCTTCAAAGCTGCGTGTTGCATTCAGGAAACCCGCCTCGAGAAAAGCATCAACGGCAGGTTTTACCTCGGGAATCAGAACCGCTTCGCCATTTTCATAGCGCGGCTCGTTTTCATCAGCTTTGCGGTTGTGCGGCGCGAAGTACTTCTCAGCGACGGTGCGCGCCGTGCCAATCGCGGCATCGAACGTCTCCCTATTGTGCTCGGCAAACCGTTCGCGTTGGGTCAGCGCTTCGGCATCCAGCACTTCATAAAGCTCGAACGCCAGATTGCGGGAACTGAGCAGCAATTCGGACATGACCCTGTACCTTTTTGTTGAAATAGGTTGAGTCTAGGCGCGTGTTCTTGGGCTGCACAGGATGATTGATTTGGGTGATGGTGGGGGAAAGCAGGCGTGCGGCTGCTTGGCAGGCGCGGCTCATTGGGCGTGATTACCGACGTCTCGCGAACAAGTTCGCTCCTACCGAATAGCGTCGTGTCAGGTAGGAGGCAACTTGTTGCCGAGACGACCTGTCTGGCTTGCGTTTATCGAGCTTCAACTCCCGCCAAAGAGCGATCCACTTCGGCCCGGGCATGCCATCAGGTGAACGACGGAGAAGGCCAGGTCGCGTTTCGGGCCGTTGAGGCTGTCGCCGGATTCGTAGGCGGTGGCGGCTGCGCAACGCAGCAGGTCGGAGATGTGGAGCAGGGATTGTTCGAGGTTTTTTTGCGGTGGAGCTGGCGTTACTGTTGTCATTGTAAGTGTTCCTTAATTGAGCCACTCGCAATCGCTGCTAAACAATTGAGGGTGGCGGCTTTGTCGCGGGTTAGCAGACCGGGAAACACTTACCAAAACCGGCGCACTCGAAAGTGCCCCACGCAAAGCCGCCATAGCGTTGCGTCTTGCGTGGTAAGCGTTAATCAGGCTGCTAAACCCGATCACTGATGAGCAGTGACCGACGCAGCCTAAAGAGGCAAAAACACCCACGCAACGGGGTCAGGAGTTTCTAGGAAGTTTCACGCAGAAGAAAGGGAGAAGCCTGTCGGAAACGCCCATTTTACAGGGCGTTTCGTTAGCGAAAGTAACCGGGTTGCTGTGGGATCCAAGGCATCTGATTGAAATACTATCCCTGTGGGAGCCGGGCTTGCCCGCGATAAGGGCACCGCTATCTAAACTAAACCGCTTCCAGCCTTATCGCGGGCAATCCCGGCTCCCAGAGGTCGGCATCATTCAGTGGGACCCGCTAGCCATGTGGCCTGGTTGCGGCCGTAGTGGTCAGTCAGGTCTTACGCCAGCAACCTCAGTAGCGTTGTGATCGACCCGGATGTTCCGCCAATGAGAATCTTGCCGTCAGGCTGAACCATCACGCCTTTGACGAAGCCGATCTGGTCATTGGTAAACGTGATTGATCCTGTCCCTTCGTTGCCGAACTCGATGTCCAGCAAGCCATCAGGCAGGTAGCGGGTTAGCAGGTTGCCAGTCATCACGCCGCGATTAACCACGAGGATTCTGCCGTCAGCGTGCAGTGTCATGTCTTCGCCGACTTCGCCTGGGATGCGAACGGGTTCGCCGCGATTGAATGTCGGGTCGATTCGCCCGGTGGCGGTCAAACGAATCATGTGGCTGGCCGCGCCGATCTCGGAGCCTGAGTCGTTAATCAACGCAAGGACTTTGCCATCAGGCAGGTCAATCACCCTGCGGCAAGAGCTGTAACGGGCATCCACCATCCTGACCCTGTACACACCACCCTCGGCAAAGCCTTGATCGAGTTCGCCTGTACGGGTCATGCGCAGTATATAACCGTCATTGCCTACTTCACCGGCCAGATAAAACGAGTCATCAGCACTGCGCACCATGTGCAAGGTAGATACATAACTATTACCCGTCAGGAAAGTTGCCTTGCCATCAATGCCGAAATAAGGTTCGTCTGTTTCGTAGTTACGGCAATAAATAACACCCCCGTTACGGTCGGAGCTGGCCAATAAGACGGCTTCACCCATACCCAGTAGTCGCGGAGTGGAATATTGCGGACCCTCGGCCAGATCCATGACGTACATCAGTCGCCCTTCAGGGTCATATCGGAGGAGCGGAAGTTGTTGGGACGCTGAACCGGTGATGAAGAATGATCCATTGTTCAACCTGGCGAAACCGCTGGCGCTCTGTGCGAGGACATTCGGTGGTGCGATGGTAAGGCCGTCCTGCTTGTCGCCGAAGCGGGTATCGAAGTTACCGTTGAGGTAAAGGGAGGCAACACCCGGGATAGGCGAATTTGGTGTTTCGCGTTCGTAGGCCCCATAGATCATCAAACGCAGGCCGGAGGCATCCATGGCCAGGTTCGACAAGTCATTACGAAAGTTGCCCGGTGGGCGGACATCAAGTTTGCCATTGATACCAAAGGCAGGATCAAACTCAGTTCTTTGATTGTGTAAGATTGTCATTCTTTAATCTCTGATTGCGTTAATTATATAGTTTTCGAAAGATGAATTAATCAGTCGATAGAGGCGTTTAATCACAGAGTATTAGAGAGTGCAATGAATTTTTAGTGTCGCATACGCAGGCGTATGGGTGAGGTATAAGTGCAATTATCTGCGGTGGTTTAAATCTGTTTTTATAGCGAATCAATAAGTGGCTTAGTTGTCAAGATTTTAAAGTTATGGCAATAAAAAAGAGAGCCGAAGCTCTCTTTTTTAAATCCCGGCCAACCATCAACCGATGGTCATCAAGCTCGCATTACCCCCCGCAGCGGCAGTGTTGACGCTGAGTGCGCGCTCAATCACCAGGCGCTCCAGTGCTACGTTGGTTTCGCCATGGGACAGCCCGTTGACGCCAACGATGGCGCCCGGACGCTGGGCCACTTGCTCGCAAACAGCGCGCAGTTGATCCGAGTCGCCGTGGTGCAGAACGGCATCGATCAGCACCTCGTCTTTCGTCCAGTCGGCCACCAGCTTGATGCGCGCCTGTACTTCTTTCGGCAGGCGGGCACGCAGTGGTTTGCTCAACGCGTTGTCCGGCCAGACTGCGCTGCTACCCACGGCCAGAACGGCAGCCAGTTGAATAAGCAGGTCGCTTTCCGCTTCGGCAAGGCAGAGCACGTGTTCGCGCGGCAGGATGCTGTAGCTGTTGCGCTCGCCGGTAGGGCCTGCCAGCAGGCGAGTCACGCCGCTTTGCGATTGCACGGCGAACTGGCTGCAGAGCTGATCCAGCTCGGCTTGCTGATTGCTGGTTGCCCAGGTTTTCAGAGCCTGCAATGGCTGGCTCAAGGCATCCCGCATGCGGGTGTCGGGTGCCGCCAAAGCATCGCCACGCACGAACGATTGCTCGATGGCGTCGACCGGGCGGGTCGAAAGCAGGCGATACAGATACAGCGGACCACCGGCTTTCGGCCCTGTGCCCGACAGACCTTCGCCGCCGAACGGTTGCACACCTACTACAGCACCGACGATGTTGCGGTTAACGTAAACGTTGCCCGCGTTAACGTTGTCGATGACCTTGGCGATGGTCTCGTCGATGCGGGTATGCACGCCGAGCGTCAGGCCGTAACCGGAGGCGTTGATCTGACCGATCAACTGGTCCAGTTCCTTGCGCTTGTAACGGACCACGTGCAGCACCGGGCCGAAGATTTCACGCTGCAACTCGTCGAAGCTTTCGAGTTCAATCAGCGTCGGCATCACATAAGTACCGCGCTTGATTTCGTCGCTGTCGGCGATTGCAACCTGATAGACCGTGCGGCCTTTGTCGCGCATGCCTTGAATGTGTTTATCAATGCCCGCCTTGGCTTCGGCATCGATCACCGGGCCTATGTCTACAGACAGGCGCTCCGGGTTGCCGAGACGGCATTCAGCCATGGCGCCCTTGAGCATTTCGATGACGCGGTCGGCAGAGTCTTCCTGCAAGCACAGTACACGCAGGGCCGAGCAGCGTTGACCGGCGCTGTCGAAAGCTGAGGATACGACGTCGATGACCACTTGTTCTGTGAGCGCCGACGAGTCGACGATCATTGCGTTCTGGCCACCGGTTTCCGCGATCAGCGGGATCGGGCGACCTTGAGCGTCAAGGCGACCGGCGATGTTGCGTTGCAGCAGCCGAGCAACTTCGGTGGACCCGGTGAACATCACACCTTTGACCCGATCGTCACCGACCAAGCGGGCGCCCACGGTTTCACCGCGGCCGGGTAGCAATTGCAGTACGCCTTCGGGAATACCGGCTTCGAGCAGGATACGAACGGCTTGTGCGGCAACCAGTGGTGTTTGTTCCGCAGGTTTGGCCAGTACCGGGTTACCGGCTGCCAATGCAGCGGCGACCTGGCCGCTGAAGATCGCCAGCGGGAAGTTCCAAGGGCTGATACACACCACCGGGCCCAGCGGGCGGTGCGCGTCGTTACTGAAATCGTTGCGCGCCTGCACCGCGTAGTAGCGCAGGAAGTCCACTGCTTCGCGGACTTCAGCGATAGCGTTGGCGAAGGTCTTGCCAGCTTCGCGAGCCAGCAGGCCCATCAATGGCTGGATTTCGGCCTCCATCAGGTCGGCGGCACGTTCCAGAATCGCAGCGCGTTCAGCTGGCGGGGTGGCTTGCCAGATAGGGCCGGAACTCAGGGCGCAGAGCAGGGCGTTGTCGACATCTTCCAGGCTGGCTTCCTGCACTTGTCCGACCACGTCACGCAGGTCAGACGGGTTAAGCAGCGGGGTGAAAGCGCCTTCACTGGCCGGGCAGCCGAGCATTGGCGCGGCCTTCCAGTCGTTGTGCGCGGTGGCCAACAAAGCTGAAGACAGCGAGCCGAGACGATGTTCGTTGGCCAGGTCGATACCGCTGGAGTTGGCGCGCTCGGCACCATACAGATCACGCGGCAAGGGGATGCGCGGGTGCGGCAGGCCGAAGCCGCCTTCCTGAGTCGCCATGCGCTCGATGCTGGCCACTGGGTCAGCCACCAGCTCCTGAATGGAGATGGACTGATCAGCAATACGGTTGACGAAGGAGGTGTTCGCACCGTTTTCCAGCAGGCGGCGCACCAGATAAGCCAGCAATGTTTCGTGGGTGCCCACCGGGGCGTACACGCGGCACGGTCGGTTCAGCTTGCCATCGGCAACCTTGCCCACGACTTGCTCATAAAGCGGTTCGCCCATGCCATGCAGGCACTGGAATTCGTATTGGCCGGGGTAATAGTTCTGACCGGCGATGTGGTAAATGGCCGACAGCGTATGCGCGTTGTGTGTGGCGAATTGCGGATAGATGACTTCCGGCACCGACAGCAGTTTGCGTGCACAGGCAATGTAGGAAACGTCGGTGTACACCTTGCGGGTGTAGACCGGATAGCCTTCCAGGCCTTCGACCTGAGCGCGCTTGATTTCGCTGTCCCAGTAAGCGCCTTTCACCAGGCGAATCATCAGGCGGTGGCGGCTGCGTCGAGCCAGATCGATCACATAGTCGATCACATACGGGCAACGCTTCTGGTAAGCCTGGATCACAAAGCCAATACCGTTCCAGCCGGTCAGTTGCGGCTCGAAGCACAGGCGTTCAAGCAGGTCCAGCGACAGCTCAAGACGGTCGGCTTCTTCGGCGTCGATGTTCAGGCCGATGTCGTATTGCTTGGCCAGCAGGGTCAGCGAGAGCAGGCGCGGATACAGCTCTTCCATCACACGCTCGTACTGGGCGCGGCTGTAGCGGGGGTGCAATGCCGAGAGCTTGATGGAGATGCCCGGGCCTTCATAGATTCCACGGCCGTGTGACGCTTTGCCGATGGAGTGGATCGCCTGCTCGTAAGAAGCCAGGTATTTTTGTGCGTCATGTTCGGTGAGTGCAGCTTCGCCGAGCATGTCGTAGGAGTAGCGGAAGCCTTTGGCTTCGAAGCGGCTGGCGTTGGCCAATGCTTCGCCGATGGTTTCACCGGTGACGAATTGTTCGCCCATCAGGCGCATGGCCATGTCCACGCCTTTGCGGATCATGGGCTCGCCGCTTTTGCCGATGATCCGGCTCAGGGACGATGTCAGCCCGGCTTCGTTGTGGGTCGAGACCAGTTTGCCGGTCAGCAGCAGACCCCAGGTTGCAGCATTCACGAACAGCGACGGGCTGTTGCCCAAGTGCGGCTGCCAGTTGCCGGTGCTGATCTTGTCGCGGATCAATGCGTCGCGGGTGCCTTTGTCCGGAATACGCAGCAGCGCTTCGGCTAGGCACATCAGGGCTACACCTTCCTGGGACGACAGGGAGAATTCCTGCAGCAGCCCCTGAACGATGCCTGCACGGCCGCCAGCGCTCTTTTGGTTACGCAGCTTTTCGGCAATGGTCGCGGCCAGTTTGTTGGTCGCTTCAGCCATCGGCACAGGCAGGCGCGCCTGCTCAATGAGCATCGGCACTACTTCCGGTTCCGGTCGGCGATAGGCCGCAGTAATTGCAGCGCGCAGTACTGATTGCGGGAGGATGCTTTCCGCGAACTCGAGGAAGCACTGGTGCGTCGTGTCCACTGGCAATTCGCCGTGGTCATCGCCGTCTTTGCCAGCCGTGCCATTGAGTTCGGAAAGGGTTGCACCACCTTCGAGCTTTTCCAGGTAATTGAAAATCGCCTGTTTGATGAGCCAGTGCGGAGTCCGGTCGATGGACTGAGCGGCTACTTTCAATCGCTCGCGGGTCGGGTCGTCAAGTTTGACACCCAGGGTGGTGGTCGCCATGTGCTGTCCTCATCATGCCACTGCAATGTGGCCTTGGTTGTCGGACAAGATTAGCCATGAGCAGGTCGAGGTGCAACCGGGTGCAACCCTTTTTTACTGAATATTTTCGCGGCCTGCCAGCCGGTCCTGGTTCGATGTTCTGTGGTGCACAACTGCAGTGCCGATGTTCGGACGAAAGGAAGCTCACGCTCTGGAACGGGGCAAACTTCGCAAAAAACTAGCAACGATGACATTGAGGTGCAACTTTTTGGCCGTAAATGGGTTGCACCGCTGATGAGTTGTTGAATAGGATGCGTCGCGATGTCGCATGTGCGACCAAGAATTGTTCTCGCGGGACCGGCTTCGGCTGGGAGTGGGGCCAGAAAATCTGCCGCTTTCTTTCTGCGCCTTGGCTATTAATCTCCCGGTCAAAGTCGGCCTCGCTAAATAAAAACAATGCCAAGGCGAAATACCAATGAGTGTCAGCAATCCCACCCTGATCACCTTCGTGATCTATATCGCAGTAATGGTGCTGATCGGCCTGATGGCTTATCGCTCAACCAACAACCTGTCGGATTATATTCTGGGCGGTCGCAGTTTGGGCAGCGTCGTTACGGCGTTGTCGGCCGGTGCTTCGGACATGAGCGGCTGGCTATTAATGGGCTTGCCCGGTGCCATTTATATGTCGGGCCTGTCTGAAAGCTGGATCGCGATCGGTCTGATTATTGGTGCATATCTGAACTGGCTGTTTGTCGCCGGTCGTTTGCGTGTACAGACCGAGCACAACGGTGATGCCCTGACACTGCCGGACTATTTCACCAGTCGTTTCGAAGATAAAAGCGGCTTGCTGCGGGTGATATCCGCCGTGGTCATTCTGGTGTTCTTCACTATTTATTGCGCCTCGGGCATTGTTGCCGGTGCACGCCTGTTTGAAAGCACCTTCGGTATGTCTTACGAAACCGCACTGTGGGCTGGTGCTGCAGCAACCATCGCTTATACGTTTGTAGGTGGGTTTCTCGCAGTGAGCTGGACCGATACGGTGCAGGCAACACTGATGATTTTTGCTTTGATCCTGACGCCGATCATCGTGCTGCTGGCGACCGGTGGCGTTGACGCGACATTCCTTGCCATCGAGGCCAAGGATCCAGCCAACTTCGACATGTTCCGCAACACCAGCATCATCGGCATCATTTCCCTGATGGGCTGGGGCTTGGGTTACTTCGGTCAGCCACACATTCTGGCGCGCTTTATGGCGGCAGATTCGGTGAAGTCGATTGCCAGCGCACGGCGCATTTCCATGACCTGGATGATCCTTTGTCTGGGGGGCACCGTGGCGGCGGGCTTCTTCGGGATTGCCTATTTCTCGGCGAATCCCGATGTCGCCGGGCCAGTTACCGAAAACCCTGAGCGGGTATTCATTGAGCTGGCCAAGCTGCTGTTCAACCCTTGGGTGACTGGCGTATTGCTCTCGGCGATTCTGGCTGCGGTGATGAGCACATTGAGCTGCCAACTGCTGGTGTGCTCCAGTGCGTTGACCGAAGATTTCTATAAAGCCTTTCTGCGTAAAAGCGCTTCGCAAAAAGAGCTGGTCTGGGTCGGGCGTGCGATGGTGCTGCTGATCGCGATCATCTCCATCTTGCTGGCTGCCGATCCGAACAACCGTGTACTTGGGCTGGTGAGCTATGCCTGGGCTGGCTTCGGCGCTGCATTTGGTCCTGTGGTGTTGATTTCAGTGCTCTGGAAAGGCATGACTCGCAACGGAGCGCTGGCGGGTGTGCTGGTCGGCGCTATTACTGTGATCGTCTGGAAGCAACTTGGAATCTGGGGGCTGTACGAAATCATCCCGGGCTTCCTGTTCGCCAGCATCGCCATCGTTGTGTTCAGTCTGATTGGCAAAGGGCCTTCGGCTGGCATGCAATCGCGTTTTGAATTGGCCGAGAAAGAGTTCAAGGCGGCGAGCTAGGCCAGATGTAGGGGCTGTAGGAGTGAGCTTGCTCGCGATAGCGGCTGGCCAGACAGTAATTTCTTAACAGGTCTACCGTTATCGCGAGCAAGGTGGATCGCCACCCCGGTCGCTCCTGCAGGGTCCGTGTTTGCTGCGCGAGCGCGCGGCGTCTGGACGACAGGAGCACCCCTGCAGAGAGGCGGGGTTTCAGGGATGCAGCACTAAATCTTGTTGTGATCGATGTCCAGCTTATAGAAGGTGGCTTTACCGCCTTCGCTGCTGTAACCCTTGTTGTCTTGCACGTAAACCCCCGCTTTGAAGTACAGCGGCTTGTCTCGCCAGGTGGCGCTGATCGGGCTGCTCCAGTTCTTCCCTCTGGCGCTGACACTCAGGTCGCCACCAGGGCTGAGGTGGATCTTGTAATTGAACCTCTCGTTCAGCGGCACACCTTCTGCTATCGGAATGACGCGGCTTTTATCATCGTCATAACGGTTGCGGACTTTGGCAACGATGTTTCCTGATTTAGTGTCTTCTTTGTACTGATACTCAACTTTGAGCATCGGCTCGGTACTTTCGTAGGCATGTATCTGGCCAATCACGATCTTGCCGGAAGAGGGCACTTGATTCACTTCCAGGGTCGCGTCGAGAAAGTTGTCGGCCTGTGGGTACATCCAGTTATGTAACGTACCGTCGGCCCAGGTCTCTCGAAGTTCGCTGCGCGGGTATTTGGCGTTGGCGGTTTTCGAACCGGTGACGGGTGACCAGAAAAAGATGTAACCCGACTCAGACCGGAAGTACTTGCCGTCATAGCCTTTCTTCAGTTGGGACGTCTCGATGGTTTTGGGGGGCGAACCCACAGGAATGCTCAGATTCCACGAAGCCATGTCTACCATGTGATGTTTTCCAATATGTCGCATTGCCAGTAAGAGGCGTCTATGTCAAGCCTTTGCGGGTTGTTGTTATACGTTCTCAATAACGTTCTGTTAACGATTAATTGTCGAACGGGTGACGTCAAAGTGCTGTCACATTGGCTGTAGGGCATGTACTGATTGGCCTGTAGGAAATGACCGTTAGTCGGGTGGATATGAACTTTAGCGAAGGCTGTCACAAAGCCACCTTCAGTTTCCGTCATATCCGACTAGAGTTATCTTGATTGGAAATCGACGCGACGGTCCCTGAATGTCGTGCTACATAAGAGAAACTGCATGGAATGCGCGCAAACCAAGCCGGGTGATGGCTGTTCTGTTTTGTTGGTTGTTGATGACTACCCAGAGAATCTGGTGACCATGCGCGCTGTTCTGCAGAGGCAGGACTGGTGCATCGTGACTGCAAGCTCCGGAATCGAAGCGTTGACTGTGCTCCTGGAGCGCGAGGTCGACCTGGTGCTGCTTGATGTGCAGATGCCGGGCATGGACGGTTTTGAGGTCGCACGCCTGATGCGCGGCAGCCAGCGAACGCGGCTGACCCCCATCATTTTCCTGACTGCCAACGAGCAGTCTCAGGACGCCGTACATCGTGGTTACGCCAGCGGCGCCATCGACTACCTGTTCAAACCCTTCGATCCCAACGTACTCAGGCCAAAAGTCCAGGCTCTTCTTGAGCAGCAGAAGAACCAGCGCGCCCTGCAACGGATCTCTCGAGAGCTGGAAACGGCCCGGGCCTTCAACGCATCAGTGCTGGACAACATCGACGAGGGAATTCTGGTCGTCAGCGAGGCCGGGCTCATCAATTTCGCTAACCCGGCTATCTGTCGGTTGCTCGGTGCCAGTACCGAGCAATTGAGAGGTACCAGCGTGATTGATTACCTGGTCGAGCCGCAGGTCTCTGATTGGGCGCAGTCAGGGTTCTATCGTCACTATCGCAACGCTGAAATCTACCGTCTGCACGATGCCGTTCTGCGTACCCATGAAGGCCGCAAACTGCCAGTGGCATTGTCGTGCGCGCCTTTGCCCGTAGAGCAGAAGGCCATGGTATTCAGCATTCTGGACATGTCGGTGGTCCGCGATCTTTATCAGCAACTCGAGCAGCAGGCCGTTACCGATGCATTGACTGGCTTGCTCAACAGACGGGGGTTTTACCAGGCGGTAGAAGGCTTGTTGTTACGCAACGAGCAAGCTGGGGGATTCCTGGTGTTGCTGTACCTTGATCTAGACGGCTTCAAGCGCGTCAACGATTCTCTGGGGCATGACGCTGGCGATCAAGTGCTGCTTTGGGTTTCCCAGCAGCTCAAGGATTGCATGCGGCCTTATGACGTGCTGGCGCGCATGGGGGGCGATGAGTTCACCGTGGTCATCGATGGTCTGGACTTCCCCGAGCAGGCTGCCAAGGTGGCGGAAAAGCTGATTGAGCGGGTATCAGTGCGCAGGCAGGTCGACGGCCTGGATGTCACGCTGGGTGCCAGTATCGGCATTGCCACCTATCCCGACTGCGGTTCCAACCTCGACGGCTTGCTGCGTGCGGCGGATATTGCCATGTACGAGGCCAAGCGGGCCGGTCGCCAGCAGTATCGGTTTTACGACCAGGAAATGAACGGCCGGGCGCGTTCGAGGTTGATGCTCGAAGACAGTGTGCGCAGCGCCATCGATGGTCATGATTTCTCCATGGTCTATCAGCCGCAGGTATCCATCGCTGATGGCAAGTTGCGCGGTTTCGAGGCCTTATTGCGTTGGCAGCACCCGAGCGCCGGAGATGTGCCGCCGGGCGTGTTTATTCCGCTGCTGGAAGAAACCCGATTGATTAATAAGCTGGGCGGCTGGATCTTCGAGCAAGGCGCCGAACATCGTAGCCGCTGCAATGATGTTTTTGATGCTGGACTGGTGCTGAGCATCAGCATCAGTCCAACCCAGTTCTGCATGCCTAATCTTGCCTCTGAGTTGCGCCGCGCCATGCAGCGCTACGATCTGAAACCAGGCCAGTTGGAGGTTGAGCTCACCGAAGCATCGCTGGTGCACAATCTGGCCCACAGCCGTAACCAGATCCGCCATTTGCATGACATCGGCGTGAGTGTGGCGCTTGACGATTTTGGTGTCGGCGAATGTTCGCTGACGCATCTGCGCAACCTGGATATCGATACGCTCAAGATCGATCGGCACTTCATCGCGGGCATGCTCACAACACCTCGCGACACCGCTGTAGCGCGCAGCATTATTGACCTGTGTCGCAACCTCAACGTGCTGGTGATCGCTGAAGGGGTCGAGACCCTCGAGCAATACCAGTGGCTGGCTGACAACGGTTGTCAGCTGATTCAAGGTTACCTGGTCGGACGGCCCATGCTGGCCGACGACGCGCTGCGCTTTCCGAAGTTATTCGACTGGGAGAGCCTGAAACAGCATTGATTTATGTACACTGGCGCCTTTCGAATCAGCGTTACGGCTCATGACTGCATCGGCGATGGCTCCTCTCAAATACCTTCAGGCCTATCCTCCCGCGCTTCAGGATCAGGTTCGGCAGTTGATCGCCCGCAACAAGCTGGGTGAATATTTACAGCAACGTTACCCCGGTCGTCACGAGGTCCAGAGCGATAAAGCGCTGTATGCCTATGCCTTGGGGCTCAAGCAGGAATACCTGCGAAATGCGCCGAACATCGACAAAGTGCTGTTTGATAATCGGCTCGATCTGACTCATCGCGCACTAGGGCTGCACACCACGATTTCCCGTGTGCAGGGCGGCAAGCTCAAGGCCAAGAAAGAAATTCGCGTCGCCTCGTTGTTCAAGGAAGCACCCCCGGAGTTCCTGAAAATGATCGTTGTGCACGAACTGGCGCACTTCAAGGAGTCCGATCACAACAAGGCGTTTTACCAGCTGTGCGAGCACATGCAGCCGGGGTATCACCAGTTGGAGTTTGATCTGCGGATTTACCTGACCTGGCGGGATAGGCAGTAGCACCTTGTTGGAGCGAGGCTTGCCCGCGAAGATATCACCTCGATAAACCAGGCACACCGCGTTATCGTTCTTCGCGGGCAAGCCTCGCTCCAGCAGGACGTACTTCGAATATTAGAAAGGCTACCCATGGACGTCAGCAAAACCAAATCCAGCTTCTACCGCCGCTTATACGTGGCGTATCTGATCGACAGCGAACTGGCCAGCAACGTCCCGGCATTGGTCGAGGTTACCGGCATGCCCCGCCGTACGGCGCAGGACACGATCGCCGCGCTGGCGGATCTCGATATCGAATGTGAGTTCGAGCAGCTTGATGGCGCCCGTAATCATGCCGGGCAATACCGCATTCGTAGCTGGGGCGCGATAGATAAAAGCTGGATTGCGGACAACCAGGGGCAGATCAAAACAGTGCTGGGTTACCCCTGAGTCCGCCGTACCTGATCGCTACTCCAGGTCGCGGCGCATGCCGATGTGGGGGATTTCGTCTTCCAGATACACCTCGCCTACCGGCTCGAAGCCGTACCGGGCGTAATACCGTTGCAGATGCGCCTGGGCTGATAGATAGATCGGCTGATCGGGCCAGGTTTTCTCCGCGTTCTCCAGCGCCTGCTCCATAAGCTCGTGGCCAATGCCGCGGCTGCGGATCGAGGGCGCAGTCACTACGCGGCCGATAGTCACGTCGCCGCCTTGCTGGATCGGATCAAGCAAGCGCAGATAAGCGACCAGTTTGTCCTCCTGCCAGGCCATCAGGTGGCATGTATCACCGATCAGATCCTGGCCGTCGATATCCAGGTAAACGCACTTCTGCTCAACCACGAACACCTCGGCGCGCAATTGCAGGATGGCGTAAAGCTGCTCCTTGCTCAGGTCGGTGTGGTGTTTGCAGATCCAGTTGATTGGCATTTCGCTGACTCGGTGAAGAAACGTTGAGCGAATACTACCTCATCCGGTCATATACCCCATAAGCGCCTGCAAAGAAGGCCCTATGAATGTTTCGTGAAGCTGGCCGATAACCCTTTGAGGTTTTTGCGAAGCGCCGCACGTAATGTCATCTATGTGTGAGTTGTGAAAAGGGTTATATGCAGCTTCAATGAGGCTACATGCCAGCATGGATGCCGTGTACGCGGGGTCTCGTCTGTCATCATCCGGGCAATGCTCGTCTCAGGGAAAAAAGCATGTCGTGTGTGCTTAGAGCCATAGCTTTACTGGGATTTCTGCTGACGGCTCAGGCCAATGCGGAGGAAAAATTGCGATTGGTGGCCGATTCCTGGCCCCCGTTTACAGAAGCTTCATTACTCAACAACGGTCTGGCCACTGATCTGGTCAGTACTGCACTGCAACGTGCCGGATACAGCACCGACTATGCGCAGGTACCTTGGGCGCGAGCGCTGCTCGGGGTCGAAGAAGGTCGTTACGATGTGCTGATCAACGCGTGGTTCAGCGATGAACGTACACTTATCGGTCAATTTTCCGAAGAGTATCTGCTCAACCGTGTGCGTTTCCTCAAGCGCAGCCGGTCCAGCGTTCAGTTTCAGGATTTGAGTCAGCTCTACGAACGGCCGATTGCGGTGGTGCGTGGGTACAGCTATTCCAGCGAATTTGATAACGACAAGTTGCTGGAGAAAGTGCCTGTGAGCAATTTCTCCATGGCGCTGCGCATGGTCGCGGCGGGGCGGGTGGACCTCGCGGTAGAGGATGAATTCGTCGCCCGCTTTTATCTGGCGGCGGAGCCCAAGAACGTTCGCGACAAGCTTGAGTTCCTGTCTAAATCATTGAGCGAAAACAGCCTGCATATTCTGGTCAGCCTCAAGAATCCGGGGCATCAGGGCATTGTTGAAGCTTTCAACCGGGAAATTGCCGCCATGAAAGCTGACGGCAGTTACGCGGCAATCTTCAAGCGACACGGTCTGTAGCAACAGGCTCTGGCGCCTTGATCAAGTGCGCCGCCAAGGTTCGCAGCGGCCCCAGTTGACGGCAGATCAATGCCAGTTGGGTCTGTACCAGACGCTGACTTTCATCGAGTTCATCGGGCATTTGCTCAAGCTCAGCGGCCAGCGCCTCTTCAGCGTCGCTGTGGATCGCCACCGGCTGCTTCTCGGCGAGGCCTTGGGCGATTTCATCAATACTGGCCGCCAGCGTCGTGCCCGCGCCATTAATCAGCTGCTCGTGGACCTCTGCCGGTAGCTGCGTTTCGCGGTGCGCGCCCAGGCCTGACAGATAACTGAGCAAGGTGTGCGAGAGCACCAGAAAGCGGAAACCAACGTCCGCTTCCTTACGGAAATGGCCAGGCTCCATCAGCATGTTGGCCAGCGTAGTGGACAGCGCTGCATCGGCGTTGTGAGCGTTACGCCGCGCCAGGCGATAAGCCAGGTCGTCGCTCTTGCCCTTGGCGTATTGCTGCATGATCTGGCGCAGGTAGATGCTGTTGCAGGTGAGGGTATTGGCCAGCACCTTGTTCAAACGTCGTCCTTGCCAGTCCGGCAGGAACAGGAACACTGCAAGCCCTGCAATCAGGCTCCCCAGCAGGGTATCGAATAGACGTGGCAGGAACAGGCCGTACCCGTCGCCGACCTGATTGAAGCAGAACAACACCATGATGGTGATGGCTGCAGTCGAGAGTGTGTAGCGGGTGGTGCGATTGACGAAGAACACCACACCCGCCAGCACCGCACACATCGATTGCAGGATCGGGCTGGTGACCAGATCAAACAGTGCCCAGCCGATGGTCAGGCCGATGGCTGTGCCAATGATCCGCTGGCCCAGCTTGCGACGCGTTGCGCCGTAACTGGGCTGGCAAACGAATACCGTGGTGAGGATGATCCAGTAGCCTTGCGACGGGTGAATCAAATGCACCATCGCATAGCCGACCACCAGCGCCAGCGGCAGGCGCAAGGCGTGGCGGAACAGCAACGAGGTCGGGGTCATTTGCAGGCGCAGGCGCGTCCATGCGTCCTTGAGGGTACGTGGCGAGCGGTCCAGCAGCGAGCTGTCAGTGGCATCGGCCACGGCATCGGGGTTGCTGGCATCGCTGAGCAGCCGGTCCAGGGTTTCCAGGTTATTGGCCAATGCGCGCAGGGAGCGCAGCAGGCCGCGCCACGCCGGGTTGCTCTGGATGCGCAGGTGCTCCAGCGAGGCGCGTAGGTCTTCCATGGCATAGGCAAAGCTGTCGTTGTAAACGAACGGCTGGCGCAGCTGGATCGACTCGGACAATGCCTGGCAGGCCGAGCCTTGCTGGCGCAGCAGGCGTTGGCAGCGGAACAGCACATCGCTGTGGAAGAACGCTTCGGCCAGTGAGTTGTAAGGGTAGTGCGATGAACTGGCGCGCTCGTGGATGTCCTGCGCGATGAAGTACAGCTTCAGGTAGCGGCTGACTTTCGAGCCGGGCCGACCGTTGCCGACCCTGTGCAGAATGATTTCCTTGGTGGCGTTCAAGGCCGCGACGACCCGGCCATTTTGCTGGGCTAACTCCAGACGACGTGCTTCGACGTCCAGTTGGCGAATCGGCTCGAACAGGCTCGATTTCAACTTCAGGTACTGACCCAGTTCGCGAAACAGGCGCGCCAGTGCCTGTTGCACTGGCTGGTTGGAAAACAGCATTTGCCACAACACTGACAGCAAGCCGTACCACGCCGCGCCCGCCACCAGCAGCATCGGTTCGTGCCAGAAGTCCAGCACTTCGCCGCCACGCTGATCGACGCCGATCATGGTGTAAACGGAGAGAATCAAGGTGCCGTAGGCAATCGCGCTATAGCGCTCGCCCAGCGCGCCGAGCATGGTCAGCGCAAAACTGGCAATCGCCAGTGATATGGCAAAGATCCACGGATACGGAAACAGCAACTCCACGGCCATGGCGGCGACGCTGAAACACACCAGCGTCACCGCGAGTGCATTGAGGCGGCCTTGCCAGCTGTCATCGGTCTCGGCCAGGGCGCAGGCGATAATTCCCAGGAACAGCGGGATCAGCAAGCCCATCTCATTCTGGTACCAGCACAGCGCCATGCTGCCGGTCAGCGCAATGAAGACTCGAACGCTATAACTGAACTTATCCAGCGCCCACAGACGGCGGAAGGTATGACGAAGAGATTTCGATGCCATAAAGGAGCTGTTTCACGATTGATCAATGCTGAAGTGGATATGTACAGGCCTGAGCCGCATCTGTACATCCGGTTGGCGAGATTTATTCTGTGGGGCCGGATGCAGAGGTTAAAAACTGTGGGAGCTGAGCTTGCTCGCGATAAGGCTGGACGCGATCTAAAGTGAATTGCCTCCAGCCTTATCGCGAGCAAGCTCAGCTCCCACAAGGATTAAATCGCACTCCAGTCATTAAACAAACTGCGCAGCCGCATACCCTGACGCCCAGGCCCACTGGAAGTTGAAGCCGCCCAGATGCCCGCTGACGTCCAGCACCTCACCGATAAAATACAGCCCCGGTGATTTCAGGGATTCCATCGTCTTGGAAGACACTTCGCGTGTATCGATACCCCCCAGAGTGACTTCGGCGGTGCGGTAACCTTCCGTGCCTGCCGGTACGACCTGCCACGAGGCCAGCTTTGTGGCGATGTCCGCCAACTCGGCGTGGGTGTACTGCTTCATAGGCTTGGACACGAACCACTGCTCGGCAATCAGGTTGGCCATCTTCTTGGTGAAGATTTCCCCCAGCAGGGTTTTCAGTTCACTGTTGGGCCGCTCGGCTTGTTGCTCTGCCAGCCAGTCAGCAGCGTCGTGATCAGGCAGCAGGTTGATTTCCACCGCGTCGCCGGGATGCCAGAACGAGGAAATCTGCAAAATCGCCGGGCCACTGAGGCCGCGGTGGGTGAACAGGATGTTTTCGCGAAAGCTCGTGTCGTTGCAGCTGACCAGACAATCCATCGACGTGCCGGACAGCTCTGTGCACAATTCTTTGAGCTGGTCGGTGATGGTGAACGGTACCAGCCCGGCGCGGGTTGGCAGCAAGGTATGACCGAACTGTTTGCCGACCTGATAACCAAAACCGGTCGCGCCCAGGGTGGGGATCGATAAACCACCGGTAGCGATCACCAGCGATTCACAGCTGATGTTGCCCAGCGTTGTGGTCAGGCTGTAACCGCTTTCGGTTTTCTCGATCTGCTGCACGGAAGTGTCCATGTGCAGGCTGGCACCGGCTTGCTTGCATTCGTCGAGGAGCATTTCGAGGATGTCGCTGGACTTGTTATCGCAGAACAACTGCCCGAGCTTTTTCTCGTGGTACGGCACGCCGTGTTTGCCCACCAGACCGATGAAATCCCACTGGGTGTAACGCGCCAGCGCCGACTTGCAGAAGTGCGGGTTCTGCGAGAGGAAGTTGCTCGGCTCGGTGTACATATTGGTGAAATTGCAACGCCCGCCACCGGACATGAGGATCTTCTTGCCGGGCTTGTTGGCGTGATCGATCAGCATCACTTTGCGGCCACGGCCAGCAGCGGTCAGCGCGCACATCAAACCTGCGGCGCCAGCGCCAATGATCACAACGTCAGTAACGGGCAAAGCGATTTCCTCGGGGTGTGATGTTTTATGTGGGAGCAGAGCTTGCTCGCGATAAGGCTGGACGCGATCTAAAGTGAATTGCGTCCAGCCTTATCGCGAGCAAGCTCTGCTCCCACAGGTCCTGCATTTGGCTTTAGATCTTACAAAATCCGCACGCGCAGCGATTTGCCTTTGATCTTGCCGTTGTTCAAGCGCTCAAGCGCCTGTTTGGCGACGCCGCGTTCAACTGCTACATAAGCCTGGAAATCGAAGATCGCGATCTTGCCCACCTGTGCGCCAGGAATACCGGCTTCGCCCGTCAGCGCGCCGAGAATGTCTCCTGGACGCAGCTTGTCTTTACGGCCCGAACCGATGCACAGCGTGCTCATGGTCGGGATCAGTTGCGAGCCGCCAGCGTTCTTCAGGCTGTCGAGCTGTTCCCAGCGCAGCGAAGCTTTCTGGATTTCTTCGATGGCGCGGGCGCGCTGGCTTTCCGATGGGGCGACAAGGCTGACTGCAACACCTTTTTCACCCGCACGACCGGTACGGCCGACGCGGTGAATGTGCATCTCCGAATCACGGGCCAGCTCGACGTTGATCACCATGTCCAGCGCATCGATGTCCAGACCACGGGCTGCAACGTCAGTCGCAACCAGTACCGACGTACTGCGGTTGGCGAACATCGCGAGCACTTGATCACGGTCGCGCTGTTCGAGATCACCATGCAGACCCACGGCGGAAATGCCTTTGGCGGTAAGGTGATCGACCACTTCCTGACACTGCTGCTTGGTGAAGCAGAACGCTACGCAGGATTGCGGACGGAAATGACCGAGGACTTTCACGACGGCGTCGAGACGATCTTCCGGGGAAATCTCGTAGAAAATCTGTTCGATCTGGCTGTCGGCGTGCAGCGCTTCGACCTTGACGGTCTGCGGGTCGCGCATGAACTTGGACGACAGCTGTTTGATGCCCACTGGGTAAGTGGCGGAGAACAGCAGGGTCTGACGCTTTTTCGGCGTCTGCTCGATGATGTCGGCGATGGCGTCGTAGAAGCCCATGTCCAGCATGCGGTCGGCTTCGTCGAGGATCAGCGTGTTCAAGCCATCAAGCACCAGCGAGCCTTTGCGCAGGTGCTGCTGAATGCGGCCCGGAGTACCCACGATGATGTGCGCGCCATGTTCCAGCGAGCCGATCTGTGGGCCGAACGACACGCCGCCACACAGGGTCAGGACCTTGATGTTGTCTTCCGAACGGGCCAGGCGACGAATTTCTTTGGCGACCTGGTCAGCCAATTCGCGGGTCGGGCACAGCACCAGCGCCTGACAGCCGAAGTAGCGCGGGTTGATCGGGTTGAGCAGGCCGATACCAAACGCAGCGGTCTTGCCGCTCCCGGTTTTGGCCTGAGCGATGAGGTCCATTCCTTTGAGAATCACCGGCAGGCTTTGCGCCTGAATCGGCGTCATCTCGGCATAACCAAGGGACTCCAGGTTAGCCAACATGGCGGCGGACAGGGGCAAAGTATTGAAAGCGGTGTTAGTCACGGTATGGGCCTGCAAAACAAAATGTCGCGCAGTGTATCAGGTCACAGGGCCATCAGGCGCGCTCCCGCCGGGTGGCAGTAATGCATTCCCTGGTAGGAGCGAACTTGTTCGCGAGGGATGGATCGGCTTACGCAGGGCAGACGTCTCGCGAACAAGTTCGCTCCTACCGGTCAGGTGGCGCCTTGGCTTTAGCTTCACGCGGCGGCAACTGCAGGAAGATCCCCGCCGCCAGCATCGCCATCACCCCCACGGTCAGGAAGGTCAGCTGGAAGGCGCCCAGCACGCTGCTCACTTCGCCGGTCGACACCTGTTCGGTAAAGCCGCCCAGCAAGGCTGCCGCACACGCCACGCCGAAGCTCAGGGACAACTGCGCCACTACCGACAGCAGGCTGTTGCCGCTGGCGGCGCTGGCGTCGTCCAGATCGATCAGGGTGACAGTGTTCATTGCGGTGAACTGCAACGAGTTCACCGCTCCCAGCAGACCCAGATGCACCAGCAGTACCCAGTAAGGTGTTTGCGCATCCACTAGAGCAATACTCGACAGCAGAATACCGAGCATCAGCGTGTTGCCAGTGAGGATGATGCGATAACCCAGCCGCTCGATCAGCCAGCGCGCCACCGACTTGGCGAACATCGCTGCAGCCGCCAAAGGCAGCATGCTCATGCCCGCTTGTGACGGTGAATAACCCAGCGCCACCTGGAGCAGCAAGGGCATGAGGAAGGGCAAGGCACCACTGCCGAGACGGGCAAACAGGTTGCCGAGAATGCCTACCGCGAAAGTACGGGTGCGGAACAGTGAAGGTGCGAACAGTGGCGACTCAACGTGCCCGGCCCGCAGCCAATAGGCTGCCAGACAACCAAAGCCTGCGAACAACAACAGCACCACGCGTAGATGCGGCAAGTGCAATTCACCGAGGCCTTCCAGGGCTATCGTGATCAACACCATCGACGCGCCAAACAGCGCGAAGCCTATGCCGTCGAATTTTGTACGGCCGCCGCCTTGCAGGTCAGGGATGAAGTGATGCACCGCCCAGCAGCCGAGGATGCCTACCGGAATGTTGATCAGGAAGATCCAGTGCCAGCTCAGGTATTCCACCATCCAGCCGCCCAGGCTCGGACCCATTAAGGGACCCAGCAGGCCGGGCAGGGTGATGAAGCTCATGATCCGCACCAACTCCGAGCGTGGATAGGCGCGCAGTACGATCAATCGCCCGATGGGTAGCATCAATGCGCCGCCTAAACCCTGAACAATCCGTGCGCCAACCAGCATGCTCAGTGAGTTGGAAACGGCGCACAGCAGCGAGCCAAAACTGAACAGCAGGATCGCGCTGAAGAAAATCTGTTTGATGCCAAACCGGTCTGCGATCCAGCCGGAAGCGGGGATCAACAGGGCGATGGTCAGCATGTAGGCGATGACCACCGATTGCATACGCAACGGATCTTCCGCCAGCGAGCGCGCCATGGAAGGCAGCGCGGTATTGAGAATCGTGCCGTCCAGGCTTTGCATGAAGAACGCGATAGCGACTACCCAAGGCAGCCAGCGAAGGGTTTTTTCATCCAGAAGCGGTGTGGTGGTCGGCATGTGGGTCCTCTGTTGTCGGAAACGATCCTGAGGCTGATCGATATCCTGTGGGAGCTGGGCTTGCCCGCGATGGGGTTGGACGCGATATACCTGATATCTGCAGTGTCCTTATCGCGAGCAAGCTCTGCTCCCACAAAAGCCTCATTTCACAGTGATTTTTCAGCGGCCTTTAAAGCGTCAACGTCAACTTGCTGATTAACGCACCGGGCAGCTGACTGGACGCTGTCTGGCGCTCACTATAGGTACTCGTGGACAGAATCAGTTCCCGCTCTTTGGTCAAATCTTCCAGTGCGCTGCCCAGCAGGCTGTACGCGCTGTCATCGAAACGCATGGTGCTAACCGGGGCCTGGATCTTGCCGTCTTCAACCCAGAACGTCGCAAAGCGCGTCATGCCGGTCAGACGCGCGGCGGGCTGGTCGGAGTAGTTCAGGTACCACAGATTGCCGATGTACAGCCCGGTGCCGATCTTCTCCAGAATCTGCTCCAGTTCCAGATTACCCGCCGCCATACTCAATGAGTTCGGCGCTTCCCAAGGCTCCGCGCCATTGGCCGTTAAACCGTACTCGGCGGCGCTGGCAGAACCCACCAATTGCTCGCGGCCTCTGCCACCCGCGATCAACGCCAGATCCCGACGTGGATAACCCTCACCGGAAAAGGCTGGCGACAGCGAACCGCTGACCTGCTCGTCGAGGCTCACCAGCGGGCTGAACTGAGCATCGCCGCTGTACAGCCGTTGCAATGGACTGGTCTTGTTCGCCAATGATTGGGCCGAAAAGCCGCCCCAACACAGCATGCCGATAATTTCATCCATCGCCGCAGGAGCCAGATAGGCACGGTATTGACCCGGTGCCAGGGTTTTCAGCGGCTTGCCGAGAAACTCCAACTGTTGGCGAGCCAGCTCGAAACGACGCGCGAAACCTTCGTCGCTCCAGTCGTGCCCGGCATAGTTGGCTTTGACCGCCTGACCGCTCTCGTGAAACAGGCTCCAGTCGAAATTGAAGCTGTTCGCCTCATGCCAGCCAAACGCGCCCCACGAACTGGCGAAACCGCGGTATAGAGGCCCGGCAGCATAGAAGCCGACCAGATCAAGCCCTTCGCCGAGTCGTGCGATGTGTTCGACCACATGTTCGCTGTCCGGCAACGGCAAGTCTTGAACATTTGTGTTCTGCCAGGCCTCGGTGTTGGGCTTCAGGTAAGGATCTTTCGGCAACAGCGCTACCGTTTCACGCAGTTGCTGCAAGGCGTCGCTCAAACGCTGACGATCCAGCTCGCCATCGCCGCTGAGGGTCAGTTGCAAGTCGGCGTGGCGCTCGTCGTCGATCAGTTTGAGGGTCACGCTGGCCTGCTGCACATTGCCGACCTGACGCACCTTGGCGTGATTGAAGCGAATGAAATCCGACTCTTCCGCGCTGTAGGCGAGGGTGAAATGTTCTGGATCGCTGATGGCGTTGTTGAGCGCTGCGACCAGTGCCTGAAACTGCTGTTGATGCGACATCAGGCATCCCCTCCGAATACATCGACTTGCTTGAATACGCAGGCGGGTGAGGCGTGGCCGACGCGTACCACTTGATTGGGTTCGCCTTTGCCGCAGTTGGGCGTGCCCAACACCTTGAAGGTGCTGGCGTCGCCCACGGCGCTGAGGTTTTTCCAGAACTGCGCGGAAATCGCCCGGTAATTCGGGTTCTTCACCACGCCTTTGAGTTCGCCATTCTCGATCAACTGGCCCCACTCGCAGCCGAACTGGAATTTGTTGCGCGCATCGTCGATGGACCACGAGCGGTTGGTGGACATCAGCACGCCGTGTTCGATGTTGCCGATCAACTGGTCGAGGGACTTATCCCCAGGCTCGATGTTGAGGTTGGCCATGCGATCGATCGGCGGACGATTCCAGTTGCACGCGCGGCTATTGGCGACGCCTGGCAAGTCAGCGCGGTATTGCGACAGCGCGCCGCCCAACGGTCTTTCCAGCACACCTTTGCGAATCAGAAACTGTTTGCTGGCGGGTGTGCCGTCATCGTCGTGGCTGTAGCTGGCCAGTTGCTCAGGAATGTCCGGATCGAAGGTCACGTTGAGCAACTCGGAACCGTATTGCAGGTGGCCGAAGTCACTGGCTTTGACGAAGCTGGTGCCAGCGTAGTTGCGCTCGTCACCCAAAATACGATCCAGCTCCAGCGGGTGGCCGATGGACTCATGGATTTGCAGGATCATTTGGTCTGGCGTCAATAGCAGGTCCCGAGGACCATTTGGCGTGTTGGGGGCCATGATCAGTTGCAAGGCTTGGTCGGCGACTTTGCTGGCCGCGCCCACCAGTCCGCAACTGGCGATGACTTCCGCGCCGCCTTGCTGGCCGAAGTTGTCCCGGCCCAGGCTGCGAGTCTGGCTGTCGCTGCCGTCGTAGGCGGTGACGGTCATGCCCGGATAGACAAAGCGCTGCGCCCGACGAATCTGTGCGCCTGCATTATTCAGATAAATCTGCTCGACGTTTTCCAGGCCGAGCGTGACTTGCCAGTTCACCAGTCGCTCGTCTTTGGGCACGGCGCTGGATTCGCTGAGCAACAGCTGGAGGCAATCGCTCAAGGGCGGGAAGGCGTCCTGCAAATGTGGCGACAGGTAGTCAGCCTGCGCGGTCGCAACAGGTTGATCGCTGAGGTTCAGCAGTGCGTAAGGTGCGAGCCTGAGGGCGTGGGCTTCGGCCTGTTCCAGCGCGGCTTGCAGACCCCGTTGGGAAATGTCCCGGGTTGCTGCGTAAGCTTCGACGCCATTGAGGCGCACGGTCAGCATCGCGCCTTCGTCAGTGCTCAAGTGCGGCGGTTCAGCGACGTTCTTGCGCACGCAAAGATGCTGGCTGGTTTGACGGACATAACGCAGGGAGAAGAACTGGGCACGGCTCTGCAAGGCGGAAAACCGCTGCTGGAGCTGAGCGGAAAAATCGAACATGCAGCGTCATCCTTGTTCGGGTGAGGCGGGGGATTCGGCGTTGCCTGGTCTGGCGTCTTCGCGAATGAATTCGCTCCCACAGGTGGATCGCATTTCAATGTGGGAGCGAATTCATTCGCGACGGGCGCGACGCGGCGTAGAGCTGAACGATGGCGCTAGATTAGGCCTGTGGCCATGTCGGGATCAAGCGCGGGGAAGGGAGAGGTTGTGGGAGCTGAGCTTGCTCGCGATAAGGCTGACGCGGTTCACACTTCAGATCGCGGCGTTCTTATCGCGGGCAAGCCCGGCTCCCACAGGTTCCATGTCATCCAGTGGGCTCGGCTACGGTGTCACCGAGTTTCAAGGGGAGACTTCGAGCCCTCCCACAGGTTTTGCATTTCAAGTCTCACTGCGCGGTACGGCTCACTTCCCGCACTGGCTTGCCACGTGCTGGCTTGTCACCCGCCACGAAGTAATCAGCAGTGCTGCGAGCCAGAGGCGCGCGGCCGCGGATCTTGTCGGCGATTTTCTCGGCGATCATGATAGTCGGTGCGTTCAGGTTGCCGGTGGTAATCAGCGGCATGATCGACGCATCGACTACACGCAGGCTCTGCATGCCGTGCACGCGACCCTCACCGTCGACTACAGCCATTTCATCGGTGCCCATCTTGCACGAGCAGGATGGGTGGTAAGCCGTCTCGGCATGTTCACGAATGAAGGTGTCGAGGTCTTCATCTGACTGAACTTCAATGCCAGGGCTGATTTCACGGCCACGGTACTGGTCCAGCGCAGGCTGCTGCATGATTTCACGGGTCAGGCGAATGCCGTCGCGGAATTCCTGCCAGTCCTGCTCGCTCGCCATGTAGTTGAACAGGATGCTCGGGTAGTCACGCGGGTTCTTCGATTTGACCTGCACACGACCACGGCTTGGCGAACGCATGGAGCCCACGTGAGCCTGGAACCCATGCTCCTTCACGCCCTTGGTACCGTTGTAATTAATCGCTACCGGCAGGAAGTGGTACTGAATATTCGGCCATTCGAATTCTTCGCTGGAACGGATGAAACCGCCCGCTTCAAACTGGTTGCTGGCGCCGATGCCCGTGCCCAGGAACATCCACTCTGCACCGATGGCAGGCTGGTTCCACCACAGCAGCGACGGGTACAGCGACACCGGTTGAGTGCAGGAATATTGCAGGTACATCTCCAGGTGGTCCTGAAGGTTCTGGCCGACACCTGGCAGGTCATGAACCACAGGAATATCCAGCGCGTTCAGAACTTCAGCCGGGCCTACACCGGAGCGCTGCAGAATCTGCGGCGAGGCAATCGCGCCGCTGCACAGCAAGACTTCTTTACGCGCTTTGGCTTCGATGCGCGCATCGCTGTCGCCGACCAGATAGCTCACGCCCACGGCTTTTTTGCCGTCGAACAGGATTCGATCAGTCAGCGCGTGAGTAACGATGGTCAGGGTATCGCGCTTTTTGGCTTCATCCAGATAACCGCGAGCGGTGCTGGCACGACGGCCTTTGGGCGTCACAGTGCGGTCCATAGGACCAAAGCCTTCTTGCTGATAACCGTTGAGGTCATCGGTGCGCGGGTAACCGGCTTGCACACCGGCTTCGACCATGGCGTGGAACAGCGGGTTGTTACCGGCTTTTGGCGTGGTCACGCTGACCGGACCGTCGCCGCCATGGTAGTCGTTGGCGCCGATGTCACGGGTTTCTGCCTTGCGGAAATACGGCAGGCAATCGGCGTAGGTCCAGTCTTCCAGGCCAGGGTTCTTCGCCCAGCCGTCGTAGTCCATCGCGTTACCGCGGATGTAGCACATGCCGTTGATCAGCGAAGAGCCGCCGAGGCCTTTGCCGCGACCGCACTCCATACGGCGACCGCCCATGTGTGGCTCTGGGTCGGTTTCGTAGGCCCAGTTGTAGCGACGGCCTTGCAGCGGGAATGCCAGCGCCGCAGGCATTTGTGTACGAAAATCCAGACGATAGTCCGGGCCGCCAGCTTCCAGCAGCAGAACGGTGACGCCTGCGTCTTCGGTGAGACGGGCTGCCAAGGTGTTACCGGCCGAACCTGCGCCGATGATGATGTAATCGAATTCCTGGGACATTACTGCACCCTCTTTAAAGAAATGGGGAGGTCACGCTGTCCCGGTAGGAGCGAACTTGTTCGCGAGGAGGTATGCCGGACACACCGCATCGCCTGCCTCGCGAACAAGTTCGCTCCTACCGGGATTTCGGTCGTTTCTTAGAACACCGAAGCGTAATCGCCCAACTCAACCTGAACGGCCTTGATCCGCGTGTACTGCGCCAGCGAACTGATGCCGTTTTCGCGACCTACGCCTGATTGCTTGTAGCCGCCGACCGGCATTTTCGCGTCGGACTCGCCCCAGGCGTTGATCCAGCAGATACCCGCCTCAAGCTGGTGAATCACACGATGCGCGCGGTTCAGGTCTTTGGTGACGATGCCCGCCGCCAAGCCGAAATCAGTGTCGTTGGCGCGGCGGATGACTTCTTCTTCAGTGTCGTAACCGAGGATGCTCATCACCGGGCCGAAGATTTCTTCCTGGACGATTTTCATGTCGTCAGTGCAATCAGTGAAAACCGTTGGCGCGACATAAGCGCCCTTGGCCAGTTCACCTTCGGTCAGTCGCTCGCCACCGGCCAGCAGGCGTGCGCCTTGCTCTTTGCCGGAAGCGATGTAGCCCAGTACGTTTTCCATGTGGGCGAAGCTGACCAGCGGGCCGAAATTGATATTTTCGTCTTCCGGGTCGCCGACACGGATGCGCTTAACGCGCTCCAGGATTTTTGCTTCAAACGCGCTCTTCAACGCATTAGGTACAAACACGCGTGTGCCGTTGGTGCAGACCTGGCCGGAGCTGTAGAAGTTGGCCATCATCGCAACGTCGGCGGCGCGATCCAGATCGGCGTCGTCGAAGATGATCAGCGGCGATTTGCCGCCCAGCTCCATGGTGACTTCTTTCAGGGACGAACCCGAAGCGCTGGCCATGACTTTCTTGCCGGTTTGCACGCCGCCGGTAAACGAGATCTTCTCGATGCGCGGGTGCTCGGTCAGCCAGCTGCCCACTTCAGCGCCGGTACCCGGCAGCACGTTGAACACGCCGTCCGGTACGCCTGCTTCGGTGTAGATTTCAGCCAGCTTCAAGGTGGTCAGCGAAGTGACTTCGCTCGGCTTGAAGATCATCGCGTTACCGGCAGCCAGCGCCGGAGCGGACTTCCACAACGCGATCTGGATCGGGTAGTTCCACGCGCCGATACCGGCGACCACACCCAGCGGCTCGCGGCGGGTGTAAACGAACGAGGAGGTGCGTAGCGGGATCTGCTCGCCTTCGATGGCGGGTACCAGGCCTGCGTAGTATTCCAGTACGTCTGCACCGGTCACGATGTCGACGTATTTTGTTTCGGAAAAGGCTTTCCCGGTGTCCAGGGTTTCCAGTGCGGCCAGTTCATCGTTGCGTTCGCGCAGGATGTCCACGGCACGGCGCAGGATGCGTGAGCGCTCCATGGCGGTCATTTCGGCCCAGATTTTCTGGCCTTTCTCGGCGCTGACCACGGCGCGTTCAACGTCCTCTTTGGAGGCACGCTGGACTTGAGCCAACAGCTCACCGTTGGCAGGGTTGATAGCGTCGAAAGTCGCATTGCTGGTGGCGTCGACGTAACCGCCGTCGATGTAGAGTTTTTGCTGTTCGAAACGGGCCATAAAGTCCTCGCAAATTCAGAGTGGCTGGCGATGACTGACGTCAGGTTGCCTTAGCGATTTGGGCAACTTTGGTGCGTAGTCGTTCGGTGCTCGCCTCATCAAATGTGAAACGTTTCAGCTCACCGCTTTCGCCAGTTGGAAATCCATGTATTCGTAGGCGATTTGCAGCGCCTGATCGGTGTCGAACTCATCGCCCGACAGCGCGCCGCGTAGCCATAAACCGTCGATCAGTGCCGCAAGACCGCGGGCCGCGCTTCGCGCTTGCTCCGGTGCCAGTACGCGGCGGAACTGACAGCACAGGTTTGAATACAGACGGTGATCGTTGATCCGCTGCAGCCTGTGCAATGACGGGTGGTGCATGCTGGTGGCCCAGAAGGCCAGCCAGGTTTTCATTGCCGGGCCGTTGACCTGGCTGGCGTCGAAGTTGCCCTCGATGATCACTTGCAGATGCGCCCTTGGGCTGTCATCGATGAGGGCCTGACGACGTTCACGTACGGTCAGGATCAGGGCATTCATCAGGTGGCGCATGGTGGCTGCGATCAGGCCGTTCTTGTCCTGAAAGTAGTGGCTGATGATGCCGTTCGAGACGCCTGCCAGACGAGCAATCAGCGCAATGCTGGCGTCGCCCATGCCGACTTGATCGACCGCTGTAAGCGTGGCCTGGATCAACTGCTGACGGCGTATAGGTTGCATACCGACCTTGGGCATTCGCTAAATCTCCTGATTCGCCTGACTGATCGCTCTGCCCAAAAAGGCTCAGCCAGTCTAAAGATTTTTTATTGAACGTTCAATCAATAAAAAATGATGGGCGTGCGGAAAGCCTTGTAGATGCACATGTGTGGGCGATGAAATTCAGTTCCCTTGTGGGAGATTCTATGTTCGCCTGCTATGTGGGAGCAGAGCTTGCTCGCGATAAACGATAACGCGGTGTCTCTTAAAGCTGCGTCTCATGCATCGCGAGCAAGCTCTGCTCCCACAAGGGGCTGTGGTGTGCTTTTACCCTAGATTCTTGCCGAGCAGTGCGTGGTACAGCTCACTGTCGCCGAGAATCCCGACCACTTGATTGCCATCCTGCAGCACCAGCTTGTTACCGGTTTGATAACGAATCTGCAGGGCGTCGCGCATGCCGATATTGGAGTGCACCAGGGTCGGCTTGCGGTCCAGCGTGTCCATCGGCTGGCCCGGCGTCCAGTTTTGCAGGTCGAGTTGACCGGCACCCTGGCGTGCACCTTTGATGGTGTTGCCTTCGGCCAGATCGAGCCATGAGTCTGCACCCGGGTCCAGACACACCGAACCATTCACTTTGGTGCAGTTGTCCAGTGTGCGCATCAGGCTGCGGCCGCACAGCACGTTGAGCGGGTTAGTGTGTGCGACGAAGGTACGCACATACTCATCGGCGGGGTTGAGCACAATCTGTTCCGGCACGCTGTACTGCACGATGCGACCGTCTTTCATGATCGCAATCCGGCTGCCCAGCTTCAGCGCTTCGTCCAGGTCGTGGCTGACGAACACAATGGTTTTGTTCAGCTTGCTCTGCAGGTCCAGCAGTTCGTCTTGCAAGCCCTGGCGAATCAGCGGGTCGAGGGCCGAGAAGGGTTCGTCCATCAACAGAATGTCGGCGTCCATGGCCAGAGCCCGAGCCAGACCGACACGCTGCTGCATGCCGCCGGATAATTCGTCGGGCTTCTTGTTGCGCCACTGCGTCAGGCCCACCAGCTGCAGTTTTTCATCCACCAGCTTGCGGCGTTCCTTTTCCGGGCGGCCCTGCATTTCCAGACCAAAGCTGATGTTCTCGCGCACCGTCAGCCACGGCATCAGGGCGAACTTCTGGAACACCATGGCGATGCGTTTGGTGCGCATCAATTTCAGCTCTGCCGGTGTGCAGTTGGCGATGTTGATTTGTGAGCCTTCGTGCTCTACATAAAGCGCGCCGCGGCTCACGGTGTTGAGGCCGTTGATGCAGCGCAGCAGGCTGGACTTGCCCGAACCGGACAGGCCCATCAATACACAGATTTCACCTTTCTCGATGTCCAGACTGGCTTTTTCCACGCCGACGATCTGGCCGGTTTTCTTCAGGATCTGATCACGGGTCAAGCCTTCATCAAGCAGCTTGAGCGCTTCGCGAGGATCATTGGCAAAGATAACGTCGACGTTATCGAACTTGATAATGCTCATGCGTCAGCCCTCACTTTGGTTTCGGGTTGTTTGCAGATACGGTCGAGCATGATTGCCAGCAATACGATCGCCAGGCCTGCTTCGAAGCCTTGGGAAATGTCAGCAGTGTTCAATGCGTTGACCACGGGTTTGCCCAGGCCATCGGCGCCCACCAGTGCGGCAATCACCACCATCGACAACGACAGCATGATGCACTGGGTAATACCGGCAGCGATGCTCGGCATGGCGTAGGGCAGCTCGATTCGGGTCAGCAGTTGACGACGCGATGAGCCAAAGGCTTTACCGGCATCGAGCAATTCATGGGGAACATCACGGATACCCAGATACGTCAGCCGGATCGGCGCCGCAATGGCGAAGACCACCGTTGAAATCAGACCGGGCACCACGCCCAGGCCGAACAGCGTCAGGGTAGGGATCAGGTAAACGAAGGTCGGTACGGTTTGCATCAAGTCCAGCACCGGGCGCATCACGGTGTAGAACATCGGTTTGTGGGCGGCAACAATGCCCAGCGGCACACCGATGATGACGCAGACGAAGGTCGCGAACAGCACTTGTGCCAGGGTTTCCAGGGTTTGATCCCAGTAGCCCAGATTAAGGATCAGCAGAAACGACGCGACGACGAACGCAGTCAGGCCCCATTTGCGCTGGATGAAATGCGCGAGCAGAGCGATCAGGCCGATCAGCACGAAGGGGTTGAACCAAGTCAGCGCAAACGTCAGGCCGTGGATCATGGTTTCAAGCGATGACGCGATTGCATCGAAAGTGCTGGCGCCGTGTTGGGTCAGCCAGTCTACGAAGGCCGCGATGTACTCGCCTAAGGGAATTTTATGATCTGTCAGCATGGTATCGATTGTCCGCTTGCGGGAGAAAAGGGGGACAACAGGCGGGCGCACCCGCCTGCTTGTCTGCTTACTTCGTCAGCTTGGCTTTTGCTGCCTCCAGGCCAGGCTTGCCGTCGATGGTGGTGACGCCTGCCAGCCAGGTGTCGAGCACTTGCGGGTTGGCTTTCAGCCAGGCTTTGGCCGCAGCGTCAGGCTTTTGCTTGTCGTCCAGAACCTTGCCCATCAGCGTGCTTTCCATGTCTAGGGTGAACGACAGGTTTTTCAGCAGTTGGCCGACGTTGCTACATTCCTGTGCGTAGCCTTTACGCGTGTTGGTGAAGATGGTGGCCTGACCGAAGTTCGGGCCGAAGAAGTCATCGCCGCCGGTCAGGTACTGCATCTTGAAGCGAGTGTTCATCGGATGCGGTTCCCAGCCCAGGAACACCACATCGGATTTGCGACGTTGAGCGCGATCAACCTGAGAGAGCATGCCTGCTTCACTGGATTCAACGACTTTGAAACCGGCGTCTTTCAGGCCGAAAGCATTCTTGTCGATCATGCTCTGGATCAGGCGGTTACCGTCGTTACCAGGCTCGATACCGTAGATTTTGCCGTCCAGTTCTTTCTTGAACTTGGCAATGTCGGCGAAATCCTTCAGGCCCTTGTCGTAAAGTGCCTGAGGAACAGCCAAGGTGTATTTGGCGTTCTCCAGGTTGGCGCGAATGGTCTCGACGGTGCCTGCATCACGATAAGGCTTGATGTCGTTTTCCATGGTCGGCATCCAGTTGCCGAGGAAGACGTCCATGTTCTTGCCGTCGGCCAGAGACTTGTAAGTGACTGGCACGGAGATCATCGTGGTTTTGGTTTTGTAGCCGAGGGATTCAAGAACGGCGCTGGTGACGGCGGTGGTGACAGTGATGTCTGTCCAGCCGACATCCGAAAAGTTGACCGTGCTGCACTGCTCAGGCTCAGCGGCCTGTGCCAGCATCGGTAAGCCCAGCGCAACAGCCAGTAGCAACGATTTAGAACCTTTCATTAGCGGACTCCCTTGGTGTTTTTTTCTCGCTATCAGCTTCGCAAGCTGACGCGGTTGGTGTTTTTTTGGCTGAAGTACAAGGCGTTTGATCAAGGCTCTTCCACTGCGCTGGCGAACGAGTCGATACGGATCATGTAACAGCAAAAATCAAACGCCTACAGGGGGCGTCGTAACCAGTACACAGGGCGTCGTATCCAGTGTTGGTGACGTCGCTTACAGGTTTTTTCCATGCCGTAAGGTCTCTTTTGCCGCGCGAACGCGGCAAAAAACGGCATAAGTCATCGCTCCGGGACTCAGCGAATCACGGGCGACGTTGGTGGGGATGTGCGTGTCGTTACGGGATGCCACAGGCGTTGCAAAAGCCTGATGATGTGCGCATCCCGGCAGGTAACAGCAAGAGCGTAGCAGCCGCAGCAGCGTTTGCCGTTAGCCCTTGAACCACTCATCACGGTGGTTTTGGATGGTCATTTGGGTGTTATGTTCCCTGTCGGGTGGAGATTGGTCACGTCGTGGGACAGGCCCCAGCCGGGAAGAGGCCGTTACATCCGACACACATCTGTCGTCAGAGACTGCAGACGTGGGACCGGCTTTAGCCGGGAAGGCGTAATTATTAGCGCTGCAAATGTAGCGAATGTACCGGCCTCTTCCCGGCTAAAGCTGGTCCCACGTTAATGCGCGTTGCGCTTACGACTGCGCACTTATTGACCATACCCGCGGATTGCCGCCACCTTTTGGCGCAATGCTATGTGCTGGCTTTCGAGTTTGCGAAGGCCTGTGCATTGAGTGACATTCCTGCGCCACTCCTCGTTTCGAGCCTGCACACAAGTGCTACCGAACTGCTCACCCGCCATGCACAGCACGGGGCGCAACCGACGCTGACGTCGCTAATCGACAACTCAGGTCGCTGCTGACTAGACGCATCGCGACGTCGTTTTCAGGGGTTATTGAATGAGCATTCAACTTTAGGCATGGCATTTGCGTTGTCATCACAAAGCCCTGCTTCAAATAGGGCAATAACAAGAGCCTCCGCCTGAGGCCTCCAATCCGCTTTGTGTGAGGAGATACAGTGATGACTTCGTTTAACTCCGGGGCCCAACCCCAGAATCGCGCACCACAATCCATTGGCTTTCTGCTGCTGGATAACTTCACTCTGATCTCCCTCGCCTCAGCGGTTGAACCTCTGCGTATGGCAAACCAGTTGTCGGGCCGCGAGTTGTATCGCTGGACCACGCTGAGCGCTGATGGCGGTCAGGTCTGGGCCAGCGATGGCCTGCAGATCACCCCTGATGCGGCCATGCACAAAGCCCCGGCGATGGACACGGTGATTGTCTGCGGCGGCGTCGGTATCCAGCGCACGGTTACTCGGGAACACGTCAGCTGGCTGCAGAGTCAGGCGCGTCAGTCGCGTCGGCTTGGTGCAGTCTGCACCGGCAGTTGGGCGCTGGCCTGCGCCGGTTTGCTGGATGGTTTTGATTGCAGCGTGCACTGGGAATGTCTGGCCTCGATGCAGGAAGCTTTTCCTCGTGTTGCAATGAGCACTCGCTTGTTTACCCTGGACCGTAACCGCTTCACCAGCTCAGGCGGTACCGCGCCGCTGGACATGATGCTGCACTTGATCAGCCGTGATCATGGTCGTGAACTGTCGGCGGCGATTTCGGAAATGTTCGTCTACGAGCGTATTCGCAATGAGCAGGATCACCAGCGCGTGCCACTCAAGCACATGCTGGGCACCAATCAGCCGAAGCTGCAGGAAATCGTTGCGCTGATGGAGGCTAATCTTGAAGAGCCTATCGACCTGGATGAACTGGCGGTTTATGTCGCTGTTTCCCGGCGTCAGTTGGAGCGCTTGTTCCAGAAATATCTGCATTGCTCGCCGTCGCGCTATTACCTCAAATTGCGCCTGATCCGTGCCCGGCAACTGCTCAAGCAAACGCCAATGTCGATCATCGAAGTGGCTTCGGTGTGCGGCTTTGTATCGACGCCGCACTTCTCCAAGTGCTATCGCGAGTACTTCGGCATCCCGCCACGCGATGAACGCGTCGGGTCCAACACCGCCCAGCAAGTGGCAATGATGCCGATCCCGCAAGCCATGGTCCTGGCGCCGTTGTCTGGCCCGTTGTCGGCGTTGAGTCAGGCTCGCAATGAGTCGACGTTTGCGAGTGTGAGGTTGTAACACGCCAGCGTGGGTGTCCGACAACGTGGGACCGGCTTCAGCCGGGAAGATATTCGAGCCGACACCCCAAGTTTAGCGGTGCAACACCCTTCGCCTTCCCGGCTAAAGCCGGTCCCACAACTCGACGTGGGACCGGCTTCAGCCAGGAAGACATTCGAGCCGACACCCAGGTTTAGCGGTGCAACACCCTTCGCCTTCCCGGCTAAAGCCGGTCCCTCGTCGATATCAACCGGCGCCAAATCTGGGGTTTGACATACGCTTTCCTGGCTTCAGCCTTATCCCTTCCTGCTCATGCTTCCCTCCTCTTTATTGATTGTTCGCTATAGAACTGCACCTTCCCTATCGTGATTAATACTTAGACAACCTGATTGTTCAGGTGCACGATAAGAATAATCACGTGTGGTGTAATTAGTTAAATAACGTGTGTGATGCCGTTAGTAAGAAATGGTCAGGAGGTTGGTGTAACAGATAATAAGGAGGCTGTAATGAACAGGATGTGGATAGCAAGTTTATTTGCAATGAGTCTGTTGGCCTGTTCGACAGGCCAAACACCGGTCAGTGCGCCACCACCGCTTCCTGCTGCAGTTGTTACCGATCAGGAACTGGTTGATCGGCTGAACGCTCACTACCAAAGTACTGTTGAACAGTGCACTGACGGCACGCCTGCTTATTATTGCTCAGGGGTAATGCTGCGCACCGCGACTTATAACTCCACTTATCCGTTCTGGACTCATAGCCCTCCTGCTGCAACCCTGGGCTCTGTGACGTTCTCCTATATCCGCCGTGATATTGGAAGTAACGGTACTGATCTGGGCAGTGGCTTTATCTTCAGCGACCAAGAGACAGCGCTGGCACAAAACAAGGCACCCATCGTCCGCTGTATTTATCCCTTTATGGCCGGAACGCAAAGCAGTGGGCGTCCGGGTTTTGGCTGTGGCTTCGCAGCAACCAGCGCACGACAGGAAGCGGATCTCAGCACCTGCGCAACATTGGCAACGCCCGCTGTTACCGCGCCGTTATGGCTGGAAAATTTCCGTCGATTTGGGTCGAGCGTTTATAAGCAGTGTTCATTGAGTTCGCTGGTTGCCAGCCAATTCAAGGCCAGCCTTGATGCGCACAATGGCGTTGATGCAGCCCATACCGTCACTCGTAATGAGTTACTGATTGCCACTTGGCGCGAAGACACACCAGAGCAGTTGCCGATTGAGGCATTTTTCTACAATGCTGCAACGGGGGGCATTTTGAACGCACAGTCCCTGCGCCATGCCTATTATCTGAAAACATCACAAAGGCTGCCCATCGTCAGGGTTAACTTTGCTGCTGCTGACAAAAATATATTTACCTGGAGTGCCGCAGACCAGGTCGATGGTTGGGAGTTGGCAGATCGTTTGAACGGGCGTTATAACGCCACGTCCAACGATTGCAACGGCCAGGCTGCTTATTATTGCAACGGCGTGATTGCTCGCATGACGACTTACGGTGCGGGCTTTCATTCATGGAACCCTAATCCGAGTGGTCAAAATGATGTTTCATTCACCTACCTCAGGAAAGACCTCAAGTTTAATCATGGCCCGTACATGGGGCAGGTGGAACAAGGGTTTATCTTCAAAGAGGCCGCTGCTTATGGGCAGCAGGGGATTTATCCATTGGTGGTGCAATGTTCGTTCCCCTACGACGGAGCCACTGCTGAGCGGGACCGGACAGGCTGTGGTCAGAATCAGTATTTTCCGGGAAGCAGTCAGCGCTGCGCGGAGCAGGGCATCAATAGCCTTGCTGCATGGAAAGCTCATTTCTTTTCTCAACCATTGGCGGTTAACAGATATCGTCACCAGTGCGGTTTGGGAACCGATCAGGCAAGTTTTGCGTTGAGTCTGTTAGCCAGGGAAAATCCCCAGGCGGAAATGAGCGGGATGGCGCATAACGAAATCCTGATTGGTCGCTGGCCGCAAAATATTCCCCAGCAGTTGCCCATTGAGGCCTTCATCTACATTTACGACCAGAGCCGGGCGCTAGGACTTGAGGGCGCGCGGTATATTCAGCGTGATTACTACACCCAGAGCCGAACAACCGTTCCGGTGATAAGCGTCGCGTTCAAAACCGGGGGCGATAACATTTTCAGTTATCACCCGAGTGATCAGGGGCTTTGATGCACGGTCTGTTAACGATCTGATGCCGTTACAGATTTAGCCAAGAGGCCATGTCGTGTTTTGCTTCAGATGGTCATCGCGTCAACTCTGCCTGCGGCCCTGCTTATAAAGGGCCAGCGCCGGAAGCAACTGCTGATCAATCGCTTGCCTCACCGCGGGCAATAGGGTCGCGCTGCCGCTGAACATTTGTTCGACCAGGCAGCGCAAGGCGGTGGCGCGGTCTTCAGTCAGACCGCTGACGGCTTGTGCACACGCTTGTTCGGCCGTTGCGCCGGTAGGCACCTCTAAGCCGATGGCTCTGAGCTGGCTGATCAAGTCCTCCTGGTCAATCAAATCCGCGTGCATCATCCCGGCTGCTCCTTTTTTGTGAGGTATGCAGCGATTCTGGTGTCGCTTTGCCCTGCCGGCAAGGACCGTATGCCGGGATGTCCAGCATGCCTACGAACAGGTCGTTTTCGGCTAAATGCCACGAGGGATCAACAGATAAGCGGTGCGGCCCAGACTTGCAGCACACAATAAAAAAGGGCCGTGAGGCCCTGTTTTATTCAGCAGTGTTTACCAGCTATAACGCACCCCGACATTGACGCCCCAAGGCTGTTCGATGTTCTCGCCCTTGCTGTAATCAACGTCAGCGTGCAATTGCAATACATCCGTCAACTGCGCTGCGATCCCGGCACCGATTTCACCCCGGCTGCCTGACAAGTCGTTGCTGAACGTGTTGCTGTTGACCTTGACCCGGTTGCCCTTGGCAAACTCATGGGCCATAGCCACCTTCACGTAGGGCTGGATAAAACCACCACCTTCCATTGGGAAGTTGCGACCTACGCTGGTGCCCACCTTGCCAAGGAAGGAATCAGCCTTGTTGCTGCGCGCATCCATGCCATTGTCCAGCGAGTAATTCTCTCCCGACACCCACAACGCCGAGCCTTGCACATACGGTTCAACGAACCAGTCATCAGCCAGTTTGATATGTTTGCCCGCTTCGACCGACGCACCGATACCGTTGTTGGTGTAATCGCCACCGGACTTGGTGCCGTCGCTCATGCGTACATCGGATTTATTCTTGAAGCGGTTGGCCTTGAGGATCGCATCAATGTAATAACCGCTGTCGGACAACCAGGTGGTGTAGGCACCCAGGTAATAACTGTCGACCCGGCCGGTAGTTCCTGCTGCTATGTCCAGATCCGAACGGCTGTAGCCACCCAACACACCCACCAGCCACTGACCGCTGGAAGCAGGCAGCGCCACATCGGCGCCATAGGAAATACCCTGCTGGTTCTGCTGATAAGCCGTGCCGCCTGCAGCAGACATGTTGTATTTGTTGCCGTAGGCGCGAGCCCACGCGCCACCTTCGGTCTTGCCATAACGCAACTCACCCATACGACTGCGCAGGCTGGTCAGTTCGCCGTACCAGACGGTAGGCGCTGCACTGAACAAACCAATGACCGAACGTGTACCGGGCGTAATGATAGGTTTGCCTCCATCGTCATATTTCTGAACCAGAAACCAGTCGGTCCCGCGCTGTTCCAGTTCATAGGCGAATGTGCCGAAGTCGACTTGTCCGCCCACCACACCAAACGCTGCGTTACTGCCTGCGCCGGTATGCACGACTTGTTGATCCTGGTCGCCCAGGCTCGGGTCGACACCCGTGTTCTTGATCTGCAGTTCGTAATTACCCGTTGCAATCCCGGAAACGTCAATGAAATCGCTTAGGTGCGCGGCCAGGTCCGTATCCATGATGAAGCGGCCATTGCCCGATAGCGTACTGACCGATAGCCTCTCGAATGTCCCGTCGCCGCTCCCCAGCTTCACCGTGCCAGTGCTCATGCTCAGGTTGGTGACGCCTGCACCGTCGTTGGTGGTCCAGGTCGAGTTATCCAGACTCAGGTTTTCAACATTGCTCAGGTTGCCGCTGATGGATGAGTTGTTGACCAGGTTGAGTTGATCAACATTACTAATGTCGCCGGTAATACGTGAGCCGTTACTGGCGCTGAGGTTGACGGTGTCGGTCACGTTGCCAGTCAGGCTCGAACCGTTGTCCAGCGTGAAATCGGTCACATCGGAAACGTTGCCGGTAATGCTGGAGTTATTGTTCAGGCTGAGGGTGTCGCTTTGCGTCAGATCGCCGGTCAGCGTTGAGCCATTGTTCATGGTCATATTGGCGACATTGGTGACATCGCCAATGATGCGCGAGTTGTTGTTCAGCGCGACATTGGCGGTGGAGTCATCACTGATCAGAATGCCGCCATTGAGCGTGCTGTTATCGACGCTCAAGTCGACAGTGGAGTCGTCGGAAACCTCTAGCGCCAAGCCGTTTCCGCCGTTTACCGTCGAGCCATTGGTAATGCTGATAACTGAATTCGTGGGTGTTCCGTAGTACGACGCAACCACAATCCCACTGCCGTTAATGCCGGTGATCGTTGAGCCGTCCACAGTCAGTGGCGCATTTTCCGGGTCGGTCCCCAGAAAGTTAGCGGACAGACGTACGCCCGTAATGTCGCCGGTCACGTTGCTACCGTTTGCGATTGTTACCAGGCCACCCGTGGATAACAGGCCTATGCCACTGGTTCCTGACCCGTCATCTTTACCGTAAACATCGGTATTGGAGAGAACCAATGTGTTGTCCAGCGATACGACGACGCCGAAACCCGTTCCGGTGATCGTGCTATTGCTGACCGCGGCCTGTGAGGGTGGATCCACAAAGTCACCATTGCGATCCACTGTAAGGCCAGTGTCGTTGGTGCTGGTAATCGTCGCCCCATCGATAGTTGCGAAGGAGTTAAGCAAGTAAATGCCGGGTCCGGCGGACGTTACAGTTGCCGCATTGATAACCAGTCTGGAGCCAGAGCCCGCTTCAATTGAACCGGTGGTAGCGTTTGGGTTGACGGTCAATTCTGCGTTTGAAAGTGTCCAGTTCTCGGTGCCGTCTCCAGGATTAACGATTGCTGAATCGCCGGGTCCCAAGTTCGCGGCTCCACTTTCAGAGGCAAGACCGATAGCCAAACTAATGGCTATAGCCAGCTGGGAATAGTGAGCACGCCTGGGTGCGGAAATCATGATGTTGTGCCTCAAGTAATAGGAGTTGCCAAGGGGGCGCTATTGGACCTCATAAAAAAGTCGGTAATGCATAGGGTATTTCACCCAGTCTTGTAGGAAGTTTCCTGCATGCATGTATGAATCCGAGAATGCTGGAGTGGCTAGATGCCTTCAGAAAAATCGCATGCCTGTATTTACTGGCTGAAACCACTGGTCGTGGTAGCTTTCATCCAGTCGAGATCCTGCGCACCTCGAAGCGCTATATCTATTTATTGCCACAACTAGTAATAGTCAGAGTGAAAAGTTTTGTCAAAAAATACTTGCGGTGTGTTAGTTGTCGAGATAGCGGGCGTTAGTTGAAATAGCGAATGGCGATAAGCAAACAGTGTTAATGGGATGATACAACGCTGGTTTTTTAAGCGTGGGGGCGTTGCGCAAAAGCTGCCTGTTATCGCAATTGCGGACCTGAGCTATAGCCAATGAATCTTGGCGCGGCAGTCGGTTTCTTTCTATTTTTAAACATGCAATGACAAAAGAATTTATTGATGAGTAGTGGTGTATTTTGTTATTGCCTCGACGCAGGAATGGAGTCCTGACCAGGCAGCACTTTTTACAGATGGCTATTGCAACCGGGTGTTCAAGATCATCCCGTGCGATCACTTAAAGTGCGTGGTTTATCGTGTCTCTTATTTCTTCATGGAATTAACAGCGCCCCCTTCATTTCAATGGGAGGGGCCTAACGCATGTGAGTAAAGATAATGGACGACAAAGTACGTAACACCAGGTTTTCAAGGGTGGGTATTTATAACGAGCGTCAAAACGGCCCTCGTCCCACTCCTTCAGAGCCTCAGAACGCCAACATGCCAGCGACAGTGATAGCAGCAACCGGCGCATTGGAAGACCTTGATGAAGGCCCCGGTTACTATCTATTGCCCCAAGCCATTGTTGATCTGGCGTTACCCGTTCAGATCAAGTGGTGGCCTGCTATCTCGACGAATTCGGTTCTTCGTGTTCGCTGGAATGGTGTAGACATTGGCGCGCGGATCCCCATAACTGCCGCCGACGTGGCCAACCCGGCAAAGGTTTTTGATTTCACTGTTCCCGCAGCAATGATGGCTGCCAACGCCCACGGGCAATATGCCCTGCAGTACACCACCGGTCAGCCGCCCACTGGCACGATCAATCAGACCTTTTCAAGGTCGGTGACGATGATCGTTGATAGAAATCCCCCAGGCGGTGAGCTCAAACCACAGCTTCAATTTGTATCGGATGTGAGCGACGGTATTACTGAAGCGGATCTGGATACGAACGATAATCTGGAAGCCATCGTCGCAGATTACTACGACATGAAAATCCAGGATGTCGTAGTGCCCTGGATTGGCTCGGCAGATGGTTCTTCCGGCGAGTTTATCCCCGCTGCCGAGGAAGTCGTCGACGACGATGAGATTGGCACCCAGAAAGTACATATCTTTTTCTCAAGGGTTTTGCTGGAAAAGTATGGCGATGGACCGGTTGCGTTCAGCTATAAGCTACGCGACCGTGCAGGCAATGAAACAACCGTTAGAGCGCCGGATCGTGTCGTCGACGTGCTGCTCAAAGATGCCCCGGAGAACTTCCTGGCCCCATTGGTGCCCAGCTTTGATGACGGCATGATCACCGATACAGATGCGCGGCTGCCCGTGACAGTGTCAATCCCGCAATACACCAACCCTAAGCCGGGGGACGTTATTATGGTGCACTGGGGTACCGTCAATTTGACAGGCAGACCTCTTGCACCCGGCGAAGAATTGCTGGACCCAATGATTACAGATATCCAGGTGCCGTATACGCAGTTGCTCACGCCACCTGCTCAGGTGGGCTCCGTGGTTGTCACCTATACCGTCAGAAGGGGCATCAATACCTTCCCGCCCTCCCTGCCCACGACCGTACAGATTGACCTGAACATTCCAGGTGGCCCTGACCCCGATCCCACCACTCCGGAGAACGAGAACCTGAAGCCGCCCATTGTCATCAGTGATGACGGCAACGGTACCGTGGGGGCAATTCCGGCGGATGACTACGAGAAAGACGCGCAGGTGACCATACCGTGGCAAACCGTGGATAACCGGCAGGCCATGGCTGAAAGTGACCAATTGGCCGTCATGTGGCATGGCCGCAGGGTGATCAATCTCACATTAAACGCCACCCAGCCCACCAGAGATCTGGTCCTGCCCATTCTGACCCGTGACATCCAGCTGGAGGGTGCTGGCCTGAAAGATGTCACTTACACGTTGACCCGGGCGCTGTCTGTGACGCCTCATACTTCTACTGCCCTGTCGCCCAAACTCCCGGTACTCGTCGAGTCGGATGTCGGCCTGCCGGGGGATGGAAGACCACTGGCAAAACCAACGCTACCTGAGGCTTACGCCGACTCGGGCTTCCTGATTATCGACCGTACGCTGGGGTATGACGGCACTCCTGTCGAGTGCCCTCTAACCGACACCAACATAGCAGCGTTCGATTTTATTCAGTTGTTCTTCGTGGGGTATACCGAATATGACGGTACTGGAGCACCCATCGAACCTTCCAGGTATGAACTGAGGCGACCCATTACACCTACAGAAATAGCCGCACAGAAGGCTGTAATTGATGTTCCGGCCTATATCATGCGCGCGCTGTGCTTCGGCTCGGTTAAACCTACTTATAAGGTGGAAAACGCGATGGGGGCTACGGAGTCGGACCCTGCCGATGTGGTAGTGGTTCAACTTTCGACCGGGGGCGATCCAAACTGCACCTTGCCTTAGTTTTGATGCCGGTACTGACAGGCGATATTCGCCTGTCAGTCGTTTTCATCTGAGAGAGGTTTTTCTCATGCCTAATATTCAAGTCGCGTCCGCGCTGCAGCGCCCACCCCCCTCAATGCCTGAACCCGGCATTCCGGTGATCGATCAAATAAACAAAGGCGGCCTGGGTTACGACGAGTTGCGCAAATCCCCGATAGGACCCGTCAAAGTAACAGCGCCCCTTATACCCGGCGCTATTCAACCCAATGATACGTTGGTGTTGTATTGGAATGATGTGCTGGTGGACTCCTATCTCATTAGCCTAGAACAAATCCGCACGGGTTTCTTAGTCTTCAATGTTGACCCAAACCGTATTCTGGATGGGGACGACGTTGAGGTCAGGTATCACTCTTTCACTGGTTTGGCCGGTAATGAAGCGGTCTCATTTTCATACTATGTGGACGTTGATACTCAAATACCCGGCGATCCTGATCCCGTTCCACTGACACCCACACTGAATGAAAATCTTGCCAAGCCCAATGGTATTCCGCTGGTTATTGACGATGCTGTTGCCAGCCAGGGTGTTACGGTCACTATCGTGCCCTGGTATTTCATGGAGGAGGGGGATGTTCTGACGTTGACCTGGGGGCAGACCCCGCTGAAACAGCCACCGCTTACTGCTGCGCAGGTTGGCAGACCCGTCGTGATAAGGGTAGACACGGCAACGATCCTCTCTACGCCCAATACACTGGGGTTAAGGGTTTTTTATGACATACGGGACGTTGTCGGGAACTGGTCACTGTACTCTTTGCCCGCCATCACTGATGTTGAAGCCGGGCCCAATACCATGCCCGCCCCTAGAATAGAGAAGGCTGTCGGCGACAATGACCTTGATCTGGCAGAGTTGGGCACCAGTGATGCCAATGTCTATATCCCGGTTTATCAGAATTGGAACGCTTATGATTCGGTGGTGCTGCACTGGCTTGGCGTAACCGCTGGGGGGCTGCCTGTCGAGGAAAGCGTGAGCTACATCATGCAACCGGAAGATGAAGGTTTCCCGGTCAGGCTGCAGGTGAAGAACGAGACGGTGGTCGCTATCGCAGGCGGCCGAGCCATCGTTTATTACGAGGTGAACGGTCTACGCCGTTCCCGCAGGGTGTCAATTACGGTCAGCGGCGCCATTCAACCGTTGCGAGAACCATCGGTACTGGAGCAGGTTGGGGGCATGCTCGATCCAGCGAATGTTGGCGCTACGGGGGCAACTGTCGTAGTGAAGGCCTATCCCGGTATGGACAGCACCCAGCGGGTCATCCTGTACTGGAATGGTGTCACGGCGGGTGGCGGGCACACGCAGTTCACTGAAGAGAAACCAGGCAACAATCTGGCGCAGGACATCACCTTCAAAGTGCCCAAAGCCGCTCATGTGGATGGGTTGGCCGGCGGTAGCGTGGATGTTTATTACACCGTGCTCAGTGGGGTCGTGAGTCGGGATTCTGCTCACGTTCCATTAAGCGTCAAAGCAGAGTCGCCAGGCTTCGATTTACGCCCGCCTCGGGTTCCCAAGGCTTACGGCGATGGCACGCGTCTTAACTTCGACTCTGCCATGTATTACGACGATTATCTGCCGGTTATCGTCAGCTATACGGGGATGGCTATCGGGCAAAAAGTGCAGCTGCGTTGGGCGGGAACTGTTGTCTATCAGGAAGAAAAAACCGTAACCGTCGTCGGTGATCTGGAGTTCCTGGTGCCTCGCATGGAAGTGATCGACGTCATCGGTCGCTCAGTCTCCATCACCTACACCGTCACACTGGCCAATGGAACAGTCGTCGGAACGTCCCCGGCATTACCGCTTCAAGTCGATCCCCAGACGTATGACCTTGTGCCACCGGTGCTTTCTGCGGACAACCGAAAAGTCACCTTGCATTACACGGACATGCATTCACCTCATACCGGTCGGGTGCGCTGGGAGGGTATCGTCAAGCACGATACCGATGAGCAAAATCTGGATACCCGTCCAGAGGAGTTCGACATTCCGACGACCTGGGTCACTGAAAACAGAGGTCGTGAGGTGTTGATCAATTACACGGTGTATAGGGGGGAGGGGCGGCACTTGATCTTTTCCAGAGTGCTTAGAAAAACGTTTTGAGTGCTAGCGGTCATTTGGTAAATCCAGGGACGCATCAGCGTCTCTGGATTTATGAAGTGACTTAGGGGATGGGGATAACCTGGTCACCGACTAAATACCTGAAGGTCGCCTCACTGGCTGGAGTTCCAGGTAGCCATAGGGAAATGATCGGCAATGAAATCCCCGTCGCACTTTTAAAGTCCCGTTGATCATTTTGTGCATCAATCAAACCTTGCGGCGACCTATTGACGTAAAAGAATGCCTCCAGTGGCAGCACTTTCCCCAAGCCGTCCTGCCAAACTGCTAATCTGAGTTCATTCTGAGTGGCGAACGATTCAACGTTGATTAATGCCATCCCTTTAATCGTCGCATCAAACGCGGTGGCGGCACCGTCATTCAGTGCGTCCCTGACATCAAACCCACACTGGGCAGCACGCGTGCTTCCACTCGCTCTAAAGTGGTTGTACCAGGCTGTTGCCGTATAAATGCCCTGGGCCTGGCAAGCTGCGCTTCCGGGGATACCCGTATATGCGCCACACCCCTTGTTTACTCTGGCGGAGGTGCCTGCATCCAGTGGGAACGCACAGAGAATTTCCGGGGTGATTTTATTCCCAGCGTGGTAAACCGGCAGGAAGATATAACCGTTGCTATAGCCGTATGCCAACTTTTGATATTTAGAGTCTTTTCTCAAGTAGGAAAAGGAAACACCGCCAGAAGTGTGGTTGGCCGGGCTATTATCCCAGGAATGACGACCAGCCTTATAGCTGGTGCCGCGTATCAAAACCCCATTGCAAAGAAACGCCGGTCGCGAAGGCGCGCCACAGGTGACGGCCGTATCGGCATACCGGTTGGTTAAATGACGCTGTGCATCTTCGCCAATGCCTGATATACCGACCGCTTGTAACTCGGGTGTTCGCATTGCGGTTGGCGCGTCGTTAACAGCGGTTGAAGTACAGCCCACGAGGGCCAGACTGAGGAGTAGGGAGTGTAATTTTTTCATGTTTAATACTCCGGAATGAAGCGAGAGGACATCCCATCGCTAACTAATTCTGGAGGTAAAGTTAAAGAATAAACACTGTAAGGCGTGGCAGTTTTAATAGGATTTCGACGTTGAAAATTCTCACTGATTTCGAAGTAATCTAAGCACAATAATCAGGCACCTTTAGAGGCTTTGTCCTCGATAAATGGGGTGGCGGGTGTTTGGGTAATGCAGGGCGCGTGTCTAAACCCTTGGGCAACAGGATTATGTATCAAGGGTGTGGTAAAAGCCGACAGCGGAACACCACGCCGAGATAACTGAGGCGTTGATTATTTCCAATGGGTCTTATTTCGTGCGAGGTGTTAACGCTGCCGCCCGCTAAACTTCCTATGCACTAATCAACGTTAGTGTCCCTTTAAAAAATCAGCCGTAACCCCTCCCACCATCCACCCACACGGCCAGCCCCCAACTGATCCCGCCTGGACAACAAACACGGCATATCCCGCAACCGGATCCACGCCTCATCCTGCCAACGCACCACGTTCAATTCGCCGGTCTGCCACGCCAATACCCCTGGCGTCAGGCCGTTGTGGCTATCCGAATTCGAGGCGTATCTCAATCGTGGCAGTACGCTGCAGGTCAGCCATTTGCGCAGCGGTAGATTGGCCGGGTTGGGGTGGTAGACGAGCAGGGCATACACCGCAGACTCACTGACCATCAGGGTTTCTTTTGCTTCGCCGTAGTAGCTCATCAGCACGTTGCGGCGCTGGTCGGGGGCGAGTTTTCGGGTGAAGCGTTCTTCGAGAAACAGGCCCATCATGCGGCCCAGATCCCGTGCGCAAAACCACGCCTGGCGGTCGATGAGCAGGCCGTGCAAGTGGTATTTATGGCGGTTGAACACCATGGGTTCTAAAGGCGGTTCCATTGCTGTCTGTCCGTATTGGCTTTAGTGAGAGACCAAAGGCGTCGGGAGCTAAGAACACCACTAAGAAGTGCCGGCATATTCCCCCGAAGGGTCTTGTATTAGCCGACTCCCGACATAACAGACATGCAAAGGCATTATGCGCCCGGGATAAACGAATTTATCGCGGGCACAAAAAAACCGCTGGCTGTCGTGGCGGGTGACGCTTAGCAGAGTTCTTAGGCTCAGGGCGCGCATGATTGGGCAGACGGTTTTGATCGTAAATGCTGGCACGTGTGTGTGGATGTGACCGACGGCGTGAGCCGAGTGATTTTCACAGCCTCTGTGATGCCACAGCCCGCCAGTACCGTGGCTTCCCCAAGTGGCGAGCCTGATAGAACGAAACATGACGCCCCGGGGCGCAGCTCATTGCCGAAGAGTCTAGCGATAGTCCGATTTGATCATTCCCAGGCGACAGCCTTCAACGATACTGCAAGTTGCTCACCCTTCGCGCTGACATAAAGCAGTTGTCAGGAACTCTGCCATTAGCCAATGCAGGTGAACGATGCACACCTACTCCGAACACTCCACTTATATCCCGGTCGCGATAACCCGCGTGGTTGACGACCGCTGCAACTCTCTCGCGAACCCCGGTACTGCTTATCACCCCAGCCTGATGCTTTTTGGCCAGGGACCCTCGAACAGAACGGTTTTCATACTGGATCATGGTGAACTGGCATGGACCACTGTGGTGGTGGGTGTAGGCGCCTGGACTAAGACCTGTACTGCTTCGAAAGGCCATCATCGCTTTAGCGTGTGCACCAGTGATGGCGATATATCGCCGGTCTGGGAGGTCACCGTTGAGGTACCGCGCCAAGTAAAACCGCCGGTTAGCTTCATGTCTTCGGACCGCGAGATCTATCGCATTGAATGGTGAGCCAATGGATAGCCGATCACGTCCCAGTACGTCTCTCGCGGTACCTGCTGCTACTACAGGTATCGTGGACAGTCAGAGCAACCGCTGCGGTCGAAGTGCCCTGCCTTGCCCGTATCGATAGGGCGCTCTTACATTCGAGGACAAGCTGGAATGCGGATTCGACTAAGCCGCCTGGCAGGCGGTTGTCAGCCTGGATCGCCGGATCAGATCGTTGGTGCTGACTGTTAAGCCGGGTACAGACTGGCTGTATGTGGATAACTTCACCTTTGCCTGAATACGCTCACCGGGCAGTTTGACCTGATCTGAACTCTGGCTTTTGCTAAACTGCGCAGCCTTCGAGGAGCTGCCATGAATTACCGTCACGCCTTCCATGCCGGCAACCACGCCGATGTACTCAAACACTTGATCATGACTCGCTTGTTCGCCCTGATGGCGCGCAAGGAACAGCCGTTCGCCTACATCGACAGCCACGCCGGGCTGGGCCTTTATGATCTCAAAGGTGATCAGGCCAGCCGAACTGGCGAATACCTGGAAGGCATCGCGCGACTGTGGAATGCGCCGGACTTGCCTGCATTGGCGGCCGATTACATGCAGTTGCTGCATGACATGAACCCCGATGGCGAACTGCGTTACTACCCCGGCTCCCCGGAAATCGCCCGCCGCTCGACTCGCGCCAATGATCGGGTGTTGCTCAACGAGAAGCACCCGGAAGACGGCCGCTTGTTGAAAGAGAACATGAAAGGCGACCGTCGTGTGGCTGTGCATCTGGGCGAAGGCTGGCATGTGCCACGTGCGCTACTGCCAGTCGGTGAGAAGCGGGCAGTGTTGCTGATTGATCCGCCGTTCGAACAGCTCGACGAGATGAAACGCTGCGCCGTGGCCCTGAAAGAAACCATCGGCCGTATGCGCCAGACCGTGGCTGCCATTTGGTACCCGATCAAGGACCCGCGTCTGCTCAAGCGTTTCTACCAGGACCTCGCAGAAACCGGTGCGCCGAAGCTGCTGCGTGTCGAGCTGTATGTCCACCCGCTGGACACCCCCGCCAGCCTCAATGGCTCAGGCCTGGTCATCGCCAACCCGCCTTGGGGCCTTGAAGAAGAACTGCGCGAGTTGCTGCCGTATCTGGCGCAGAAGCTGGGTCAAACCAAGGGTGACTGGAAGATGGATTGGTTGATTGCGGAGTGATGTTTAAACGGCTGCGGTAATACTGGGTAGGAGCGAACTTGTTCGCGAGGCGATGTTCCTGATTACGCAAAACAAAAGCCTCGCTAACAAATTGCCTAACCCAATCAATTCCCCGCGAGACTCGGCGGCATGCAAACACCCGTCCCGCCAATCCCGCAATAGCCCTGCGGATTCTTCGCCAGGTATTGCTGGTGGTACGCCTCGGCAAAGAACACAGTCGGTGCCTCTTCGATTTCGGTGGTGATTTCACCTAGCCCGGCTTTGGTCAGTTCAGCCTGATACACCGCGGCGCTGGCCTTGGCGGCGGCAAGTTGTTCTGGTGTGGTGCAGTAGATCACCGAACGGTATTGCGTGCCGATGTCGTTGCCTTGGCGCATGCCTTGAGTCGGATTGTGCAGTTCCCAGAACTGGGTTAGCAGTTCGTCGTAGCTGACTTTTTCCGGCTCGTAGACCACTAGCACGACTTCAGTGTGGCCAGTCAGACCGGAGCAGACTTCTTCGTAAGTCGGGTTAGGCGTGAAGCCACCGGCATAGCCGACGACGGTGCTGACGACGCCGTCCCGTTGCCAGAAGCGGCGTTCGGCACCCCAGAAGCAACCCAGACCGAAAATAGCGAATTCCACGTTTGCGGTGAACGGGCCCAATAGCGGGTTGCCGTTGACGAAGTGGGTTTCCGGGAGGGCCATCGGCGTTTCGCGGCCAGGCAGGGCTTGGTCGGCAGTTGGGAGTACGTTTTTGTTCACGAGAATTTCCGAGCGTAGAGCCATGAACCTTTTCCTCATGGTGGGATGCGGGCGGGCCGCGAAGGTAATCAGGGCGCGACTCCCGGTAGGAGCGAACTTGTTCGCGAGGCGATGTCAGTTTCGCCGTCTCGCTAACAAGTTGCCTCCTACCGAGGGCGGCGTGATGTCAGTTAGCAGCAAGTGTGCCCCAAACAAGCGGGCAGGGGGAAGCCTGTCAGGCAGACGGTCCGCGTGGGTAGCGGCGGAGTTTGGCGATCAGCTCTTCGCCACGGATCGGTTTGTCGAACAGATAGCCTTGGCCCACGTCGCAGCGATGGCGGCGCAGGAAGGTTAGCTGGGCGGCGGTTTCGATGCCTTCGGCGACCACTTTGAGCTTCAGGTTGTGGGCCATGGCGATCACTGCCGAGGTGATTTCCATATCGTCTTCATCATCCGGAATATCGCGGATGAAGCTGCGGTCGATCTTGATTACGTCGATCGGGAATTTTTTCAGGTAGCTGAACGATGAATAGCCGGTGCCGAAGTCGTCCATGGCCAGGGAAAGACCCATTTTCTTCAGGGAGTCCAATTGCTGGCGGGTGTCTTCAGTGGCTTCCAGCAACAGGCCTTCAGTCAGCTCCAGTTCCAGCAGCGAAGCGTCGAGCTGTTCTTCCTTGAGGATTGCAGCAATCGCGCCGACCAGTTCCGGGTCAGAGAACTGTTTGGGGGACACGTTGATCGCCACTTGCAGATTGCCGAAACCAGCGGCAGTCAGTTGCTTGCTCATCCGGCAGGACTGGCGCGCAACCCATTTGCCGATCGGGATGATCAGGCCGGTTTCTTCCGCCACACTGATGAACTGATCAGGGCGGATCATGCCTTTCTCTGGGTGGTTCCAGCGCAGCAGCGCTTCCATGCCGATCAGGCGACCGCTGAGCAGGCACAGTTTGGGCTGATAGAAGACTTCCAGCTCGTTCTGGGTCAGGGCGCGGCGCAGGTTGTTTTCAACGAACAGTTTGTAGCTGGCCTCGGCGTTCAGGGCTTCGGTGAACACCTGGACCTGATGCTTGCCGTTGGCTTTTGCCTTGTGCAGTGCCAGACCTGCGTTTTTCATCAGGGTCTGCGGATCACGGCCATGCAGCGGTGCGCAGGCCAAGCCTACAGAGCCGGTGACGCTAATCAACTGATTGTCGACGAAGATCGGCTTGTCCAGTGTCGCCAGTACCTGGCTGGCAATACTTTGCCCGGCATCAGGTCCGGTCTGATCCAGCAATACGGCGAATTCGTTACTGGCGAAGCGCGCCAGGACATCGCTGGGGCTCAGCGTGTTGCGCAGGCGTCGTGCAAGGCTGATCAGCAGTTTGTCGCCGGTCTGGTGGCCCAGGCTGTCGTTGATGCGCTTGAAGTTGTCGATGTCCACCAGCAACAGGCTCATGGGCGTGTCGCTGTCCCGGGTAAAACGCTCGTCCAGGGTACGAATGAATGCCGGCCGATTACCCAGGTTGGTCAGGTTGTCGGTATACGCCAAACGCTCGATGCGCTGTTGGGCCAGCTTGTTCTGGGTGATGTCTTCGTAGATGCCGATGTAGTGGGTCAACTCGCGGTTGTCGCCATATACCTTGGAAATCGATAGCTGGCCCCAGTAGGGTTCCAGGTTTTTACGCCGACTCTTGAACTCACCCTGCCAGCTGTTGCTGTTCGCCAGGCTGGAGTTGGCGTCCTTGAGCAAATCGTTAAGGTTCTCAAGGGCAGGCAGTTCCGAGAGCTTATAGCCGTGCACCTCGTCAGTGGTGTACTGGGTGATGGCTGTAAAACTCGGGTTAACGTACTCGACGACGCCATCGCAATTGACCAGCAGGAAGGCGTTGGCGCTTTGCTCCACTGCGCGCTGGAACAAATGCAGCGCGCTGGTGGCGGTGCGCCGGGTGTGGTTGTTGATGGCTTGGGCGAACTGGTCGGCGAGCTCACCGGCAAACGCAATTTCATCGGACTGCCAGGCGCGCGGTTCGCCGGTCTGCTCCAGGCACAGCACGCCCATCACCTGGCCGTCGATACGAATGCTCGCGTCGAGAATAGCGCTGATGTCACGCGGCTTTAGGCTGGAGGCCATTTCTTTGGTGCGCGGGTCCAGCTGGACGTCGTTGGCATCGATGGCGCGGCTGTTATGCAGCGCTTCGAGGTAGCTCGGATAACGGCTCGCGTCGACAGGCTCCGGCAAGCGGTATTCGCCCGTATCGCGGCGATATTCGGAGATAGGTTCAAGCATCTGGCCGTTGAGGTACCACATGCTTGCGCAGGAGATGTTGTAGATCTCGCAGGCGCTTTTGGTAATCAGTTCAGCTGCTTCCTGCAGGGCATTGTTGGTGCTGTAGCGCTGACGGGCGAGATGCAGGATCAGGTTTTGCTGTGCACGGACACGCTCAAGGTGCTCAAACTGTTCGCGCTGGGCTTGCTGATTGAGCTCCAGAGCGATTTGCAGGCGAGAGTTCTGGGTTTCCAGATCCGGATTGCTCGACAGGTCGGCATCAATCTCCAGGCCGTCGACCACCATCAGGTAGCCGCGTAACAGGTGCCGATTGTGCTGTTTATAGCCCTCACCAATTTCCACCACGCTGAGTGGGCCGCGAGCGGTATGCAGGGTGTAGCGCACGCTGTAGTGCGGTGTGGTGGCGAGTTGCGATTGGATGCTGTCGTGCAGGTGATAACGGGCTTCAGGTTCCATCAGGCTCGCATAAGGCGAGCCCAACAAGGCGCAGAGTTCCACGGCAGCCAGGCCGAACTGTTTTTCACAGTTTGGATCGAGGTAGAGCAGCGCCCAATTGGCCTCATTCAGCCGCTCGAAACGCAGCATGCCGAGCCGCGAGGGCACAGGCAATTGCGTCACTACCTCGGCCGCCGTTCTACCGGCAGCATCGGGTTGGCTCTTCATGAAGAAACTCGCTTTCGGAATACTGATCGCGTGCGGGCAAGGCCCTTTCTGATTTCGCGTGTGGCAAGGTTGCATCATGCAGCACTGGCTGACAAGGGAGCGCGGTGGCTTAGTGCTATAAATGTTTGAGATGAAGACGTCACTTGTATGCGTTATTCGAATTAAGTGCTCTAGATCAATGGTTTGGCGGGAGCAGGGTAAGAACGTGGATTAGCGGCATTTCGCCGCACTTTGCCAAATCGCACACAAAAAAAGCCCCGCCAGTTGGGCGGAGTTGAGGTCGAGCGGTTTGGCCGGGTGAAAATTACCGTATCGGTAGGAGCGAACTTGTTCGCGAAGCTGGCGACCGGGTGTGTCAGGTGCACACCTCGCGAACAAGTTCGCTCCTACCGGATTATGCGTTTCGCGCAGATGATTGAATCCTGGATAAAAAAAGCCCCGCCAGTTGGGCGGGGTTGAGGTCGAGCGGTTTGGCCGGGTGAAAATTACCGTATTGGTAGGAGCGAACTTGTTCGCGAAGCTGGCGACCGGGTGTGTCAGGTGCACACCTCGCGAACAATTTCGCTCCTACCGGGTTATGTGTTCCGTGCAGATCATGGGGGGGCGCAGACAGATAGGCGATTTTGTGTCCCATGCCGTTCAAAAGGCCCGCGACCGGATTATGCGTTTCGCGCAGATGATTGAATCCCGGATAAAAAAAGCCCCGCCAGTTGGGCGGGGTTGAGGTCGAGCGGTTTGGCCGGGTGAAAATTACCGTATCGGTAGGAGCGAACTTGTTCGCGCAGCTGGCGACCGGGTGTGTCAGGTGCACACCTCGCGAACAAGTTCGCTCCTACCGGGTTATGTGTTCCGTGCAGATCATGGGGGGGCGCAGGCAGATAGGCGATTTTGTGTCCCATGCCGTTCAAAAGGCCCGCGACCGGATTATGCGTTTCGTGCAGATGATTGAATCCCGGGCAAAAAAAGCCCCGCCAGGTGGGCGGGGTTGAGGTCGAGCGGCTTGGCTCGGTGAAAATGGAGCAGCATTCCTGGTTCTGTAGGAGCGCACGAGCAACGCGAGGCCGCGATGGCGATGTATCAGGCAGAACGCTATCGCTGCCTCGCGGTGCTCGTGAGCTCCTACAGGTCCTCGGCTTACAACAGGATCGTGCGGATATCAGCCAGCAAGTCGCTCAGGCGCTTGGTGAAGCGCGCTGCAGCTGCGCCGTTGATCACGCGGTGATCGTAGGACAGCGACAGTGGCAGCATCAGCTTCGGCTGGAAGGCTTTGCCATCCCAAACCGGTTGCATGGTTGCCTTGGAAACACCCAGGATCGCCACTTCAGGCGCGTTGACGATCGGCGTGAAGCCGGTGCCGCCAATGTGACCGAGGCTGGAAATGGTGAAGCAAGCGCCCTGCATTTCGTTCGCCGAGAGCTTCTTGGTACGGGCTTTTTCAGCCAGCACAGCAGCTTCGGCAGCGAGTTGCAGCAGGCTCTTCTTGTCGACGTCCTTGATGACCGGTACCAGCAGGCCTTCAGGGGTATCAACAGCAAAACCGATGTTCACGTATTTCTTGCGGATCACCGCTTTGCCGCTTGGTGCCAGCGAAGCGTTGAAGTCCGGCAGTTCCTTGAGCAGGAAGGCGCAGGACTTGAGCAGCAGAGGCAGGATGGTCAGCTTGACGCCCGCTTTTTCGGCAACGGCTTTCTGCGCGACACGGAAAGCTTCCAGGTCGGTGATGTCGGCCTGGTCGAATTGCGTAACGTGCGGAATATTCAGCCAGCTGCGGTGCAGGCCGGTGGCGCCCAGTTGCATCAGGCGGGTCATCGGCACTTCTTCGATTTCGCCGAAACGGCTGAAGTCGACTTCAGGGATTGGCTGGATGCCCGCGCCGCCGCTTGCGCCGCCTGCTGGAGCTTCCTTGGCCTTCTGCATCATGGCTTTGACGTAAACCTGCACGTCTTCTTTCAGCACGCGGCCGTGTGGGCCGGTGGCGCTGACTGCGCTCAGTTCAACGCCGAATTCACGAGCCAGCTGGCGAACCGCCGGGCCTGCGTGAACCTTGGCGCCGTCTTTGGCAGGCGCTTGTGGTGCAGGTGCAGTGGCTGGCGCTTCTGCTTTTGGCGCAGGCGCGGCAGCAGGGGCAGCTTCAGCCTTGGCCGGGGCCGCAGCAGCAGCTTGAGCCGGTGAAGCGGCAGGCGCGGCGCCCGCTACTTTCAATTTCAGGATCAGGTCGCCGGTGCCGACTTCGTCTTCGAGCTTGACGAGGATGGCTTCAACAACGCCCGCGGCTGGAGAAGGGATCTCCATGCTGGCCTTGTCGGATTCCAGGGTGATCAGCGATTGATCAGCGGCGATGGTGTCGCCAACCTTGACCATCAGTTCGATGATCTTGGCTTTGCCCGACGAACCGATGTCCGGTACGTGGATGTCTTGTACGGTTTCAGCGCCGGCAGCAGCTGGCTCGGCGGCGGGTGCAGGAGCAGCGGCTTCAGCTGGCTTTTCAGCAGCAGGTGCAGCAGCGGCCGGAGCAGCGGCTTCAGCAGGCGCAGCGGCCGCTTCGCCTTCAACTTCCAGCTCGAACAGCTCGTCGCCTTCTTTCAGGCGATCGCCCAGCTTGACCTTCATGGTCTTGATGACGCCAGCCTTGGGAGCAGGGATTTCCATGCTCGCCTTGTCCGACTCCAGCGTCAGAACGCTCTGGTCGGCTTCGATGCGATCGCCGACCTTGACCATCAATTCAATGACTTCACCTTCACCGTTGCCGATGTCGGGTACGCGAATTAGCTCACTCACAATGTCTCTCCTTCGGAGAACCTGTTCACTCTCGATTGCGCTGTGTAAGTCAGTTACAACAAAACAGCCTCCAATGCTCATTTACGCCCGTAAATTCCGCATCTTCAGCTGCTTTGTCGCTCCTCTTTCAGCGCGTTATACGATCTCGAAGCAGACTCTTAACAATCCAGTGGGTTGCGTTTTTCAGGATCGATGCCGAACTTGGTGATGGCTTCAGCCACGACTTTAGGTTCGATATCGCCACGATCAGCCAAGGCTTCCAGAGCGGCCAGCACAACGAAGTGACGGTCGACTTCGAAGAAGTTACGCAGTTTCTTGCGGCTGTCGCTGCGGCCGAAACCGTCAGTGCCCAGAACTTTGTATTCCTTGGTCGGAACCCACTGACGGATCTGGTCAGCGAACAGTTTCATGTAGTCGGTCGATGCAATCACTGGACCTTTACGGCCAGCGAGGCATTCTTCAACGTAGCTTACGGCTGGCTTCTGGCCAGGGTGCAGGCGGTTGCTGCGCTCTACGGCCAGGCCGTCGCGACGCAGTTCGTTGAAGCTGGTAACGCTCCAGACATCAGCACCGATGTTGAATTCGTCACGCAGGATTTTCGCCGCTTCGCGAACTTCACGCAGGATGGTGCCCGAGCCCAGCAACTGGACGTGGTGCGCCGCTTCCTTGGTGTCTTCTTCGAGCAGGTACATGCCCTTGACGATACCTTCCTCGACACCGGCCGGCATGGCTGGCTGGGCGTAGGATTCGTTCATCACGGTCAGGTAGTAGAAAACGTCCTGCTGTTCTTCGAACATCCGGCGCATGCCGTCCTGGATGATCACTGCCAGCTCGTAACCGTAAGTCGGGTCGAAGGTGCGGCAGTTCGGGATGGTCGACGCCAGGATGTGGCTGTGACCGTCTTCGTGCTGCAGACCTTCGCCGTTCAGGGTGGTACGGCCGGCGGTGCCGCCGATCAGGAAACCACGGGTGCGGCTGTCGCCAGCGGCCCATGCCAGGTCACCGATACGCTGGAAACCGAACATCGAGTAGAAGATGTAGAACGGAATCATCGGCTGGTTGTGGCTGGAGTACGAAGTACCGGCAGCGATGAAGGAGGACATAGCGCCTGCTTCGTTGATGCCTTCTTCGAGGATCTGGCCTTTCTTGTCTTCGCGATAGAACATCACTTGTTCTTTATCGACTGGCTCGTAGAGCTGGCCGACGGAAGAGTAGATGCCCAGTTGGCGGAACATGCCTTCCATACCGAAGGTGCGGGCTTCGTCCGGGATGATCGGCACGATGCGCGGGCCAACTTCCTTGTCCTTGACCAGTTGCGAGAGGATCCGCACGAAGGCCATGGTGGTGGAAATTTCGCGGTCGCCGGAACCGTCCAGGATTGCCTTGAGGGTTTCCAGTGGCGGAGTCGGCAGGCTGAAGCTTTCAGCGCGACGCTGTGGAACGAAGCCGCCCAGCGCAGCACGACGCTCGCTCAGGTAACGGGCTTCGGCGCTGCCTTCTTCTGGCTTGAAGAATGGCAGGGCTTCCAGCTGGTCGTCTTTGACCGGGATGTCGAAGCGATCACGGAAGTGACGCAGGCTGTCGACATCGACCTTTTTGGTGTTGTGCGCAGTGTTTTTCGCTTCGCCAGCACCGGTACCGTAACCTTTGATGGTCTTGGCCAGAACCACGGTCGGTTGACCTTTGTGGTTAACAGCCTGGTGGTACGCCGCGTACATTTTGTACGGGTCGTGGCCGCCACGGTTGAGTTTCCAGATTTCGTCGTCGGACAGATCAGCAACCATCGCCTTGAGTTCTGGCGAGTTGAAGAAGTGTTCACGGACGAACGCGCCGTCTTTGGCTTTGTAGTTCTGGTACTCGCCGTCGATGACTTCGTCCATACGACGTTGCAGGATACCGTCGACGTCTTTGGCCAGCAGTGGGTCCCAGAAGCGGCCCCAGACTACTTTGGTCACGTTCCACTGAGCACCGCGGAACACGCCTTCGAGTTCCTGGATGATCTTGCCGTTGCCGCGCACCGGGCCATCAAGGCGCTGCAGGTTGCAGTTGACGACGAAGATCAGGTTGTCGAGTTTTTCACGACCGGCCAGCGCGATGGCGCCCAGGGATTCCGGCTCGTCGGTCTCGCCGTCACCCAGGAAGCACCAGACTTTCTGCTTGCCTTCAGGAATGTAGCCGCGATGTTCCAGGTACTTCATGAAGCGCGCCTGGTAGATCGCCTGGATTGGACCCAGACCCATGGATACGGTCGGGAACTGCCAGAAATCTTTCATCAGCCACGGGTGTGGATAAGACGACAGGCCGTTGCCGTCGACTTCCTGACGGAAGTTGTTCATTTGTTCTTCGGTAATCCGGCCTTCCATGAACGCACGGGCGTAAACGCCTGGCGATGCGTGACCCTGGAAGTAGATCAGGTCGCCGCCGTGCTCGTCGGTCGGGGCCTGGAAGAAGTAGTTGAAGCCGATGTCATACAGCGTTGCGCTGGAGGCGAAGCTGGAGATGTGACCGCCCAGGTCAGGGTCATTCAGGTTGGTTTTAACAACCATGGCCAACGCGTTCCAGCGGATCAGGGAGCGAATGCGGCGTTCCATGAACAGGTCGCCAGGCATGCGTGCTTCGTGAGTCACCGGAATGGTGTTGCGATAAGGCGTGGTGATGGCGTACGGCAGCTGCGAACCACTACGGGTGGCCAGCTCGCCCATACGGGTCATCAGGTAGTGAGCACGGTCTTCGCCTTCTTTGTCGAGAACCGATTCCAGGGCGTCCAGCCATTCCTGGGTTTCGACGGGATCGAGGTCTTGCATGGCTTGCTCCAGGGCGGAAAGGCTTCCAGAATCGGTTGCCTGAGTGTTTGCGACTGGCCTTGTGGGCAGACGACATAAATTCTTGGATGACCGGCGGTTGATCCGGCGGCGTGTAGTTTTACTACAAATCGTCGGCTATTTCAGCCTTTCGAACTGTAGGGTCAGTAGTAAAGCTACAGGGAAGCGTGTAAATCGTTCGTCTTGTGTTGTGGAATAAAACGTTCCTGTTGGTTGAAAACAAACATAAACGGATTAAATCAGATGCTGGCTGCTACAAAACTCAATATACCAGCAATTTATGACTTTTGTTCGACAGTCCTGTCAGTCGCTCGCAGGTTTTCTGCGCGCTACACAGCTCTTCGCACGCCGATCTAGGATAGACCATGAGCCTACCTTCGCTGGCCGATATTCCGGCCATCCTGCTGCCTTTAGTCTCTCGTGCGCAACAGACGTTTCGTACATCTCTTGCTGCTGCGTCGGACGGCGCTTCGGCATCTTTCGACGCCTGGCCTGAATCTCGTCGTACAGCGTTCGACCGGGTTTGCGCTTCCAGCGATTTTGTCACCGAACAGGTTTGTCGTGACCCGCAGATTCTGCTGGACCTCGCTGAATCCGGTGAGCTGGAGCGCAGCTTTGCTCCCGGCGAGCTGCGCGGGCAGATCGCTGCGGCGGTGGCTCAAGCCAGTAGCGAAGATGAGCTGGGGCGTAATCTACGTCGCCAGCGCACGCGTCAGCAAGTACGGATTATCTGGCGGGATCTGACTCGGCAGGCCGACCTTGTGGAAACCTGTCGCGATCTGTCCGACATGGCCGACGGCTGCATCGACCTGGCTTATCAATGGTTGTACGAGCGCCATTGCCAGCAGTTCGGCACGCCCACTGGTCGGCGCAGCGGCGAAGCGCAGCAGATGGTGATTCTGGGCATGGGCAAGCTGGGCGCGGTGGAGCTGAACCTTTCGTCGGACATCGACCTGATATTCGCCTACCCGGAAGGCGGCGAGACCGTCGGCGTCAAGCGCCCGCTGGATAATCAGGAGTTCTTCATTCGTCTGGGGCAGCGCCTGATCAAGGCGCTGGACCCGATCACGGTTGATGGTTTTGTGTTCCGCGTCGACATGCGCCTGCGGCCTTACGGTTCATCCGGGGCGCTGGTGCTGAGTTTCAATGCGCTTGAACAGTATTACCAGGATCAGGGCCGTGACTGGGAACGCTACGCGATGATCAAAGCCCGCGTCGTTGGTGGCGATCAGGCTGCGGGCGAGCAGTTGCTGGACATGCTTCGGCCGTTCGTCTATCGGCGTTATCTGGACTTCTCGGCCATTGAAGCGCTGCGCACCATGAAGCAGTTGATTCAGCAGGAAGTACGCCGCAAAGGCATGGCGGAAAATATCAAGCTGGGTGCAGGCGGTATTCGCGAAGTCGAGTTTATCGCCCAGGCCTTCCAGCTGATTCACGGCGGCCGTGACTTGAGCCTGCAACAACGCCCGCTGCTCAAGGTGCTACGCACGCTTGAAGGGCAGGGCTATTTGCCTGCGGCGGTCATCGATGAATTGCGCCAGGGCTACGAATTCCTGCGTTATACCGAACACGCCATCCAGGCCATCGCCGATCGCCAGACGCAAATGTTGCCTGATGACGCAAAGGATCAGGCGCGCATTGCCTTCATGCTCGGCTTCGCGGACTGGCAGAGTTTCCATGAGTGCTTGATGCATTGGCGTGAGCGTGTGTCGTGGCATTTCCGCCAGGTCATCGCAGACCCGGATTCGGATCCGGACGACGAGCAGCAGGAAGAAACCGAAGTCGTAGTCGGCGTGGAATGGCTGCCGTTGTGGGAAGAGTCCCAGGACGAAGACGCCGCCTGCCGCCAGTTGCTGTCAGGCGGGTTCGTCGATGCCGACAAAGCGCTGAAGAATCTCAACGATTTGCGCAACAGTTCGCAGTTGCGCTCCATGCAGCGGTTGGGGCGTGAGCGACTGGATGCGTTTATTCCGCGTTTATTGGCGCAGGCGGTCGAGCACGATAATCCCGATCTGGTGCTTGAGCGAGTGCTGCCACTGGTCGAGGCCGTCGCTCGGCGCTCGGCTTACTTGGTGTTGCTCACCGAAAACCCCGATGCGCTACGTCGGTTGCTCACCCTGTGCGCCGCCAGCCCATGGATCGCCGAGCAGATTGCCCGCTTCCCGCTGCTGCTTGATGAATTGCTCAATGAAGGCCGTTTGTTCAGCCCGCCACAGGCGCTGGAGTTGGCCGCAGAGCTGCGCGAACGTTTGACGCGCATTCCCGAGGATGACCTTGAGCAGCAAATGGAGGCCTTGCGTCATTTCAAACTGGCGCACCGGCTACGAGTGGCCGCTTCGGAAATCACCGGCAGCCTGCCCTTGATGAAAGTCAGCGATTACCTGACCTGGCTGGCCGAGGCGATTCTGGAGCAGGTGCTGGCGCTGGCCTGGCGACACACGGTCGCGCGTCACGGCACGCCGTCACGGCCGGATGGCAGCCTGTGTGATCCGGGCTTTGTCATTGTCGGCTACGGCAAGGTCGGCGGCATCGAGCTGGGGCATGGTTCGGACCTCGATCTGGTGTTCATCCATGATGGCGACTTGCAAGCCGAAACCGATGGCGCAAAACCCATCGACAGCGCGCAGTTTTTCACCCGCCTGGGGCAGCGGATCATCCATTTACTGACCGCTCAGACCAACTCCGGTCAGTTGTATGAAGTGGACATGCGCTTGCGTCCGTCCGGGGCGTCGGGGCTATTGGTCAGTTCACTCGGTGCTTTTTCCCGCTATCAAGAAAATGAAGCATGGACGTGGGAACATCAGGCTTTGGTCCGCGCGCGGGTGCTAGTGGGCAGTCACGAAGTCGGGCATGCATTCGAAGGCGTGCGTGCAGCGGTATTGGGGCGTGAGCGGGATTTGCCGAAGCTGCAGCAGGAGGTCAGCGAGATGCGCGCCAAGATGCGCGGCAGTCTCGGCACCAAGGCTACAGCGGCCGGTACGGCGGCGAATGCCTTCCTGGCGACGGTGCCCTTCGACCTCAAGCAGGATGCCGGTGGTATCGTCGATATCGAATTTATGGTGCAATACGCGGCCTTGGCGTGGTCCCGGGAACATCCGGCACTGCTGCGTTACACCGATAACATTCGTATTCTTGAAGGGCTGGAGGAGGCCGGGTTGATACCTGCCAGCGATGCCAGCCTGTTGCGCGAGGTCTACAAGATCTACCGCTCGGCCGCTCACCGTCAGGCCTTGCAGAACCAGGCCGGTGTCGTGCCGGGGGATCAGTTTGAAACCCAGCGGCGTGAAGTGATGCGGGTCTGGGGGGAGATGGGGTTGAGCTAGTTTTTTCAGCGCCCCTTATGCCCCCATCGCGGGCAAGCGCGCTCCTACAGGCGGTCCGCGTTGTGCTGTAGGAGCGCGCTTGCCCGCGATGACGTCAGTGGAAACGCTGAATGTTCTGGTAGATCTATATAAAGCTATGACAGGGAGGCGTCGGGTTGTGTGGGAACGTCACGCAAGCCGATCGGCCTCCCTGATCGTTTCTGTCGTTTTGGATGAAACATGAGAATTCTGATCGTTGGGCCTAGCTGGGTAGGCGACATGGTAATGGCGCAAACGCTGTTCCAGTGCCTGAAACAGCGCCACCCTGAATGCGTCATCGATGTTCTGGCCCCTGAATGGAGTCGCCCGATCCTTGAGCGTATGCCTGAAGTGCGCGCGGCGCTGAGCTTTCCTTTGGGCCACGGTGCGCTGGAACTGGCTACGCGTCGCCGGATCGGCAAGTCCCTGGCGGGGCAATACGATCAGGCCATCCTGCTGCCCAACTCGTTGAAGTCTGCGCTGGTGCCTTTTTTTGCGGGTATCCCGAAGCGTACCGGCTGGCGTGGCGAGTTTCGTTACGGCCTGCTCAACGACGTGCGCACCCTCGACAAAGAGCGGTATCCGCTGATGATCGAGCGCTTTATGGCGCTGGCGTATGAACCCGGTGCCGAGCTGCCGCGTCCGTACCCAAAACCTGATCTACGCATTGATCTCACCACCCGCGATGCAGCGCTCGCCAAGTTTGGCCTGAGCCTGGACCGTCCGGTGCTGGCGTTGTGTCCGGGTGCCGAGTTTGGTGAATCCAAGCGCTGGCCCGCCGAACACTACGCCAAAGTGGCCGAAACCAAGATTCGTGAAGGTTGGCAAGTCTGGTTGTTCGGTTCGAAAAAGGATCATCCGGTCGGCGAAAGCATTCGTGACCGGCTGATACCGGGGCTGCGCGAAGAGTCCGTCAACCTCAGCGGTGACACGTCGCTGGCTGAAGCCATCGACCTGCTGTCGTGTGCCGATGCCGTAGTGTCCAACGATTCCGGTCTGATGCACGTTGCGGCGGCACTGAACCGCCCGCTGGTGGCGGTATACGGCTCGACGTCGCCGGCTTTCACGCCACCGCTGGCTGATCAGGTCGAGGTTGTGCAACTGGGCATCGAGTGCAGCCCGTGCTTCGACCGCACCTGTCGTTTTGGTCATTACAACTGCATGCGCCTGCTGGAACCCGATTCGGTGGTACAGGCGCTGGGTAATCTGGGCGCCACTCCGGTGGAGGTTGCCTGATTGCGGGTATTGCTGATCAAAACTTCATCGCTGGGTGATGTGATTCACGCGCTGCCAGCGTTGACCGACGCGGCACGAGCCTTGCCGGGTATCCGCTTTGACTGGGTCGTGGAGGAAGGTTTCGCTGAGATTCCGACCTGGCACCCGGCGGTTGGCGAAGTGATCCCGGTCGCCATCCGGCGCTGGCGCAAGAACCTTTGGCAGACATTCAAGACGGGAGAGTGGCGGCGCTTCAAGCAGCGTTTGCGCGGCACTCGATACGATCTGGTGATTGATGCGCAGGGTTTGCTGAAAAGCGCCTGGCTGACGCGCTATGTTGGCGCGCCTGTCGCCGGGCTGGACAAGGATTCGGCCCGCGAACCGCTTGCGAGTCGTTTTTATGACCGGGCTTATCCGGTTGCGCGTGGACAGCATGCGGTTGAGCGTTTGAGACAGCTGTTTGCTCAGGCACTTGGTTATGCAGTGCCTGCCGACCTGGGCGATTACGGTCTGGACCGTGGACGCTTACTGGGTGCCGACGCAAATAAGCCGCCATTCGTACTATTTCTGCATGGCACCACTTGGGACACTAAGCACTGGCCCGAGCTGTATTGGCGGCAGTTGGCCGAGCGAATCGGCGAGCAGGGCCTGCAGGTACGCCTGCCATGGGGGAACCCCGCAGAAAAGGCCCGTGCCGAGCGTATCGCTGAAGGTCTGGAACACGCGGTCGTTCTGCCTAAGTTGAATCTGGCCGGTGTCGCTCAGGTGCTGGCCAGCGCACAGGCCTGTGTGGCCGTGGACACTGGCATTGGTCATCTGGCGGCGGCGCTGGATGTGCCGACAGTCTCGCTGTTTGGTCCGACCAACCCTGGTTTGACGGGCGCTTACGGTAAGTCACAGGTTCATCTGGCGGGTGATTACCCGGCCTGTGCGCCTTGCCTGCAAAAGAAATGCACCTATCAACCGACGGATGAAGACCGCCGTCAGTTCGATCTGAAACGCGAGTGGCCGATGTGCTTCACTCGTTTGAATCCCGAGCGGGTAGCGCGCCAATTGGGCACGCTGTTGCTGGCAAAGGAGCCCGGCTGATGCAACTGGCATTCGTACTTTATAAATACTTCCCGTTCGGCGGGCTGCAACGCGACTTCATGCGTATCGCTCTGGAATGCCAGCAGCGTGGGCATCAGATCCGGGTTTACACCCTTATCTGGGAAGGCGAAGTGCCGCTGGGGTTTGAAGTGCTGGTGGCGCCCGTCAAGGCGTTCTTCAATCACCGACGCAATGAAAAGCTCAGCGCCTGGATGGAAGCAGACCTGGCCAAGCGCCCGGTAGACCGTCTGATCGGCTTCAACAAAATGCCGGGCCTGGACGTGTACTACGCTGCAGACGGTTGCTTCGAGGACAAGGCGCAGACGTTGCGCCATTCGCTATATCGCCAATGGGGCCGCTATCGCCACTTCGCCGAGTACGAGCGAGCGGTGTTCGCCAAAGACGCGAAAACCCAGGTGCTAATGATTTCCGAAGTCCAGCAGCCGCTGTTCATCAAGTATTACGACACCCCGTTGTCGCGCTTTCATCTATTGCCGCCGGGCATTGCTCAGGATCGTCGCGCTCCGCCTGACGCGCCGCAGATTCGCGCCGCGTTCCGCAAGGAATTCGGGCTGGCTGATGATGACCTGCTGCTGGTGCAGATTGGCTCCGGATTCAAGACCAAGGGCGTGGACCGCAGCCTGAAAGCACTGGCCGCATTGCCTGCCGACCTTAAAAAACGTACCCGACTGTTTGTAATTGGTCAGGACGACCCCAAAGTATTCCAGCTGCAAAGCGCTACGCTGGGCTTGGGTGATCACGTCACCTTCATGAAGGGGCGCAGCGATATCCCGCGCTTCCTGATGGGGGCCGATGCGTTGATTCATCCGGCGTACAACGAAAACACCGGTACTGTCTTGCTCGAAGCACTGGTGGCCGGGCTGCCTGTGCTGGTCAGTGCGGTGTGCGGATATGCTCATTACATTGCCGAGGCCGACAGTGGGCTGGTGCTGGATGAGCCGTTTGAACAGGCACAACTCAACGAATACCTGGCGACCATGCTGGCCGACGATAGCGCACGCGCTGACTGGGGTCGCAATGGTCTGGCTTTCGCCGACACAGCAGACCTGTACAGCATGCCGCAGCACGCGGCCGATGTGATTCTGGCGGAGCACCACGCATGAAGTTGTTCCTTGCTGAACCGTTCAAGACGCTTTGGGCCGGGCGCGATGCCTTTGTCGAAGTGGAGGCGCTGAGCGGTCAGGTCTATCGCGAACTCGAAGGTCGGCGCACGTTGCGTACCGAAGTCGACGGTCGCGGTTATTTCGTCAAGATTCACCGTGGCATTGGCTGGGGCGAAATCGGCAAAAACCTGCTCACCGCTAAGCTGCCCGTGCTCGGTGCAGGCATGGAATGGCAGGCCATTGCCCGCCTGAAAGAGGCTGGCGTGCCGACCATGACTGCCGTGGCCTACGGCGAGCGCGGCAGCAATCCTGCGGCGCAGCATTCCTTCATCGTGACTGAAGAGCTGGCCCCTACCGAAAGCCTGGAAGACGTCAGTATCAATTGGCGCAACGAGCCGCCCGAGCCTCGGCTCAAGCGTGCCTTTATTGCTGAAGTGGCACGCATGGTCGGCATGATGCATCGTGCCGGGGTCAACCATCGTGACTGTTACATCTGCCACTTCCTGCTGCACACCGATAAACCGGTGACCGCTGATGATTTCCGTCTCTCGGTGATCGACCTGCACCGTGCCCAGACGCGCCGGGTGATTACCCCGCGCTGGCGCAACAAGGATCTGGCTGCACTGTACTTTTCGGCGCTGGATATCGGCCTGACCCGACGCGACAAATTGCGCTTCCTCAAAGGTTATTTCCAGCAGCCGTTGCGCCAGATTCTGGCTGAACAAGCCCGGTTGCTGCGCTGGCTGGAAGTCAAAGCCGACAAGCTCTATCAGCGTAAAGTCCGCTACGGGGACGCGCTCTGATGGCGGGTTGGAATCTGGAGCCGGCTTACGCCTCCCTGAACGAAGACTTCGGCAGCCTTGATGCGGTGTTTGCCTTGCAGGGCGAGCAACTGACTCGTGACCCGCTGTCCGAAGTGATCAAGGTTCAGCGCGAAGGCGTGAATTATTACGTCAAGCGCTACGTCGGCGCGGGCAAAGGCTTGCGTCGCTATCTGGGGAAACCGCGGGTCAAGTCCGAGTGGCAGAATCTCAAGCGTTTCGCCAAATGGGGTATCCCTACCGCTGAAGTGGTTGCCTGGGGCCTTGAACGCCGCGGTACTGCTTATGATCGGGGGGCGTTGATTACCCGAGAGCTGCCCAATACCGAAGACCTGTCTGCTTTGGCGGGGCGTAAAGACCCGCGGCTGGCCGACCGTTCGTGGGTTGACGTTATAAGCCGTCAGGTAGCCCGCTACACTCGCGCGATGCACGACCAGAACTTCACTCATAACGATCTGAAGTGGCGCAACCTGCTGGTCGACGATAAGGCCACGGTATTCCTGATCGATTGCCCTAATGGCGCGTTCTGGTGGAGCTTCATGCTGCGGTATCGAATTACCAAGGATCTGGCGTGTCTGGATAAGTTGGGCAAATATCATCTGTCCAACACCCAGCGTCTGCGCTTCTATTTGCAGTATCGACAGCGGGCGCGGTTGAACGAGTCCGACAAGAAACGCATCCGCCATGTCATCAGTTTCTTTGAGGGCCGCGAATGACCGATTTTATTGCACCCAGCGAGCGGCCGTTGCTTGAACGGCACGGCCTGGCCGACTTCGACTCGCTTTGGGAGGTCCAGCTTGATGCTGTGGATGAGCCCAATACCGGTCGCGGTGGCTGGAGCAGCGTGTTCCGCATGGAGCTGGAAGGCTCCGGATTTTATCTCAAGCGACAAAGCAACTACCTGACTCGCACTTTGCACCATCCGTTCGGCGAGCCTTCGTTTTCCCGTGAGTTTCGTAATATCAGCCGCTATCAACAACTGGGTATCCCGGCGTTGCAGGCGGTGTTTTACGGTGAGCAACGGGTCAATGGCGAGCGCCGTGCAATCCTCATGACGCGTGCGCTGGATGGCTGGACTGATCTGGACACGCTGCTGCAGCAGTGGCCTGAACTGGAAAGTCAGCAGCAGTCAGCGATTCTGCAGGCCTGCGGTGAGTTGGCACGCACGCTTCATGCTGCCCGGCAGGTGCATGGGTGTTTCTACCCCAAGCATATTTTCATGCGGGCCAAGGCAGGCTTGTATCGCGCGCAGCTGATCGACCTGGAGAAAACCCGGCCCTTGCTGCTGGGGCAGCGTGACCGGATCAAGGATCTGGAGCCGTTGCTGCGCCGAGCGCCTATGTGGAGCAGCGCGCAGGTCCGCGAGCTGCTGGCGGCATACCTGCAATCGGGGATCGACAGCCCCAAGGTCGAAGACCTGTACGTGCTGCTCGGTAAACGCGGCAGTCACAAACGCGCTGCGCGGCGCAATGAACATGAAGAGATCCGTTGATGCGTCTGTCTGAACTCAAAGAGGCCGGACGCACGCCTGTCCTGCCGATCAATCTGGCGCTGGCCGATGCCGCTGGCGCTGCTGAATTGCAGTTGCTGACGTTGCTACGGGTGTTGCCCGGACAGCGTTACGTGGGCGCAGGAGTATGGCGCGGTCGACCGGTGTTGGCCAAGTTACTGGTCGGCCCTAAAGCCGCACGGCATTTTCAACGTGAACTGGAAGGCGTACGCGCGCTGGCAGCGCAGGGCATGACCACGCCGCTGCTGCTGGCCGACGGCTTGCAGGACGGTGAAGGCGGCTGGCTACTTTTCGAGTTCCTTGAACAGGCCAATAGCCTGGGGGATGCCTGGCTCGCAGTGGCAGATCAGACGCCTTTGAGCGACGCGCAGCAGGAGGTGTTGGGCGAGGCGTTATCGGCCATCGCTCAGTTACACCTCAAAGGGCTGTGGCAGGAAGACCTGCATCTGGACAATCTTTTGCGCTGCAACGGCAAGTTGTACTTGATCGATGGCGCGGGGATTCGTACTGAAGAAGCGGGTAAACCGCTGTCCCGGCAGAAAGTGCTGGAAAACCTCGGCGTGTTTTTCGCTCAGTTGCCCAAGTCACTTGAGCCTTTCACCGAAGAACTGCTGGTGCACTATTTGCTGAGCAATGGCGAGCATGGTTTGCCCATGGAAGCGTTGCAAAAGCAGATCGACAAAGTGCGCGCCTGGCGCTTGAAGGATTACCTGGAAAAGGCCGGGCGTGATTGCAGTCTGTTTGCTGTGGTGGACGAGCCTTCACAGTTGCGTGCGATTCGGCGGGAAGAAGAGGCAGCGATGCTGCCGATACTGGCCAATGCCGATGCACTGCTGGACCAGGGGCATCTTTACAAGACCGGTGGCGCGGCCAGTGTCGCCCGGGTTGAGGTCGATGGCCGTGCGCTGGTGATCAAACGATACAACATCAAGGATCTGGCGCACTGGTTCAAGCGGTTCTGGCGTCCGAGCCGTGCCTGGCATTCATGGCGCGAAGGCAATCGTCTGATGTTCCTCGGCATTGCCACACCGAAGCCGCTGGCGTTGCTGGAAACCCGCTTTTTCGGTTTGCGGAACAAGGCTTACCTGGTCACCGAGTTTTTGCCGGGGCCGGATATCATCGAGCGCTTTGCGCCGTATGTAGCCTCGGGGGATGCTCCGGAAAACGAGCTGGTGGCGCTGGATCAGCTTTTCGAACAGTTGATACGGGAACGCATCAGCCATGGTGATCTGAAAGGCCACAACGTGTTTTGGCATCAGGACCGTTGGGCGCTGATCGATCTGGATGCGATGTGCCAGCATACCTCGCAGGCCTCGTTCGCCACCGCTTTCGCGCGGGACCGCGCACGCTTCATGCGCAACTGGCCTGAGAGCAGCGCGCTGCACCAATTGCTGGAGCAGCGGCTGCCGAAGGTTTAGTTATTTTGGGTAGCAGTGAGCTGCGTTGGAGCGAGGCTTGCCCGCGAAGAGCTAAAGCGCGGTTCGTCGGACACATCGCGTTCTCGTTCATCGCGGGCAAGCCCGGCTCCACAAGATCATCGCGCCTTACGCAACTCGCGTCAGATTGATTTCCTCCAGCCCGACGATCAGGGCATCCATGTCTTCGTAAGGGTGCAGGTGGACCGAGGCCCAGGTGGCTCGCTCCACATACACCTGCCCTTGGGCGTTAACCTTCACCGGAGTGCGATGAATCGTATTGTCCCGTGAGCGATGGACGATGACCGGCAAACTGTTATCGCTCTCTTCGACGAAAAACATGCCAGGCCTGATCAGTCGTTCCTCGACCGGTAACGATTGTGCGGGTCTGACGGCAACGGTGGGTTTGAATGTTTCCATCTCTATCCGAAAGTCGCTTTTGATGAAGCTCTGTTGGCTGTTTAAGTTATCGGTCAGCTTTTCTCCAGAATCTATCGAGATGCCTCGGGCCTGACCGGGCTTTACATCGATCACTCGTACGCCAATGCCGCCTTCCAGTTCGGCGAGGCCCGGCACGATTTTTTCGAAGGTGTTGGCATGGCTGTTACCGACCAGTGCAATCCACTTGTGGGCGCCCATGACGTCCTGATGTTTACGCACTGTGCGCGAAGCGACGTGGCTGAACATCTGTTGGCGGGTGGTCGGCGCCAGACTTTCAAGGTCTTTGAGGTAGTAACTGGCCGTACAGTCGAGGGCCCTGACTTCCAGACCCTGAGCTCTTGCTTTGTTGATCAGTTGCTCAAAAGTGTAAACGCCGTCGACGTCGGTGTGATGGCCTCGGTCGAGCTTTTTCAGGTCATGGAGCAGGGTTTTGCTCATGTAACCGGTGTCGACAAAACGATCCAGATCGGCCTGATGCACGTCGCTGAGCAGGTGCTCGATGTAGAGCGTTTTGACATCTTGTCTGGCCAGTAACGGCAAGTTATCGATAATCAGCTTTTTGCTGGCAATCGATGAGTGAGACTCTCCAATGACTACGCCATCGACGTGTTGATACAGGTCTTCGAGAAAGTCGCTATGGCTGATACCTGGCGCGACCGCCGGCAGTGTTGGCCGAGGCGGCAGTTCTTTGACGATGATGGTGCGAGCATCCTTCTGTAATGCGTGACGCAGGTTGAAGAATTGGTCACTGACCAAAGAGTGTTGCTTATTGACGCTGAAATAACGCGAGTCCAGCCCGCGATTCTCGAAATGGATCAACTCATGCAGGGTGTCGCGTGTGTCGGCGGGCATTGAATAAGCGGGGTCATGCAAGGATACCTGAATGGCTGTGGGTGGACTTTCAGCCGGCCAGCGCTGCGCATCGACAGGTTGCCAGCCGCTGGCGTCATTCCATTCAAAACCAGGCTTGCCCGTGTACGGGTTCTCGCTTGCGACTCTTGATTTGCCGTGCACCTGCTGATAAAGAGCGTCATCCAGTCGGCTGGGTGGCGAGGCTGTCAGGGCTGTTGCAAGGCTCGATGTGCCTTGATCATTGATCAACGGGTTGGCCATTTCGACCCGGAAATCGGACTTGCCGAACGCAGTACCGGTTTCTTCAATTTCCCTGCTGATAACGGTGGGTCGACCGAGGGGCACGTCATGTACGCGTACGCTGATCGCGCCTTGCAGCTCGGCGATGCCTGGGACTTGTTGATAAGTATTGGCCAGCTTCTGATCAAGTAAGGCCACCCAGCGCCGTGATGGATGAGACGTAACGTCGGCGCTGATGACCGTATGTGCGAAAAAGTTGCTCATCTTTTGTTCGGTTGCAAGGTCGCCCGCTGCTATGGCCACCGGGTTGTTGTGCAACGGGTAGCTGACCGAAGAACTGATCGGTCGAACCTCCAGGCCGTGGTGGTGCGCGGTCTTTATCAAGTGGTAGTAGTCGTATTCCTTGCTGCGGTTTTTCAGGGCGCCGCTATTAAGGTCTTCCAGCCAGAATTTCAGATCACTTGAGCCTGCTTTGCTTCTGGCCCCCAGTTTTCGGTATTTCTCCAGCTTGTACATATGCAGATCAGTAAACAGATGCTGGATGTACAAAACCTTTACGTCCTGTTCAGCCAGCGCGGCCATGTTTTCGATGAGCAGACGCTTGCTGGCGAGGGACCTTGGCGCCTCGCTGATGACCATCGCGTTGCTGTTTTCGAAGATTTTCCTGATCAGCCCGGTTGCTCCGGCGTTCACGTCCAATAGCGGTAACACCGGGCGTGGTGCTGGAGTGGCGGTCGTGAAAAACGCTTGTGCATCACGATAGAGCTTTTCTCTTTGAGCAGAGAACTTCGAGCGCATCTCGGCGAACACTGCCGTGAAATACTCTTCAAGATCCAGCCCCAACATCTCCACCGAGTTGCCGGGATTAATGAGGCTGCTGAAATATGGGCGTGATTGCAGCGGCAGTTCATAGGGCACAACCGCACTGGTAATCGGATCAGCGGACGTCGCAGCTTCACTCACCAGCGGCCTGAAAGTGTCGTCCATCCCGCCACGTAGATTGAGTCGACGCACTAACTGCCATTTGCCCTGTGCGTCCAGCCGTACCGGGCGCTTCCCAAAAAAAGCGAACGGGTTCTGCGGGTCGATGATGTTCCAGTAGCGCGCACCTGCATCAAAGTGAACCTCGAAAACCTGAGTCCCGAGTTCGATGTAGTACTTGCCGTTCACCTGGCTGACACCTTTACCGTGGCCTGATGACAGCGGGATCACGTCTTCCAGCGAGACATTCACCGGGATTACCGGCTTTACTCCGTCCGCATTCAAGAGGGTGGTCTGACCGGCAGGATGGCTCAAAGGACGCCATGTTCCGTCGAGGTCGCGTCGGGCGAATTGTTCGGTAGCCTCCGCTGCCTTGATCTGATCGCTGCCCATGCGATACACCGACGCGTGGCCATTCGCGTTTGGCTTGCTGCGCCAGAAGGTTTCACCTTCCAGCTGCACGGGGCGCAAATCCGTCGGGTTTGGTACTCGCGCAACGTTGTTCGCTGCAGGAATGACTGACGAAGGTTTGCCGCTATGCCCGAGTTGGCGCAGCGCACCGAAGCCTTTCATGCCGGCAGACAAATCTCCTGCGGCACCCAGGCTGTTGAACAGCGAACTGAGAATGTAGGCGCTGGCGGTTTCCCGGTCGCCATTGGCGAAGGCTTGCAGGGCTTTCATGCTGTCGTGCAGGGAAAGCAGCGCGCCCACTGCAAAGCTGGCGGGCGGAAACGGTAACGTCACCACAGTGGCGACCAGTTCAAACGTGATCCAGGCCAGTCTGGCCAGCATGTCACTGCGGCCGGTGGTGGTGTCTTCGACATCGCGCAGTTGTCGTTCGAGGGGGCGATTGAAGCAGATGTCCTGAAAGTCGCTCACCGCATCACGAGGTACAACAGGCGGTTTGCTCTCACCGCCTTGTTCCATGTCGCGCAGAAAAAACGACAGTTTGCGGCGGGCATCAATCCGGCAGCGGTCTTTGTAGTAATCGATCATGCCTGCGCTGGAGAGTGAGGCTTTGAATTCGCTCAGCAGGCGGAACTCCAGGCCATCCGGTGCTTGCGGTGTATAGAGCATTGTTGCCTGAGTCGAATCAGTGGATGACAGCAGGTAACACCCCTGTACAGTTTCTACCTGAGTCAGCTCGACTTTGATGGGGGAAGCGGCGTTGTAGAGATCCTTCGCAACTTCGCCTACCACGGAAATATCGGTGCCTATCAGCGGGTTTTCCAGACGCAGTTGCACAGTGTGCAACGGGTATTGGCGTCGCGCCTGGCTGTCAGTCTGGTGCAGATGATCCATGGATAACCTGAGCCACTGATATTGCGGTGAGCTGAGCTGACCTTTGAGATAACTGCGCAGCGCAGCCGCTTTCATCTGCAGCACGGTGATTTGCAGGCTGCTGCGTCGGCGATGCTCGTAGCCGGGAGAATCCGGCGCGAGCAGGGTATCCCTCACCAGTTTGATGTAGTCGTCGCTCAGCCATTTGCCATGCACCGAACGGGCGACTTTTTGGGCGCTCAGTGGCGTCAGGTCAACATGGGGCGGGCCGCTGAATGTGGCTTGGGTGTCGGCGCCACCGTTCAGGAATCCGAGGGTATCGTCATAGCCGTTGCGCAGCATCTGGGTGTAGCTGAGCGTTTCACGTTGCGAGGTAATGATGATCTGATCGGGATCGACGCTTCCTTCAGCCACTCCCAACAATTCACTGATTTTCTTGCTGGCGCGCTGATGAACATAATCCTCGAAATCCTGAGCCTTGGTCGGCGGTTTCGCGTGGAAGTTTTCTGTGGCACCGGCTATCGAGTCTTCCAGGGCCAGCAGTTCCTGTCGCTCGACGAGGCTGGCGCGCATGTACCAGTCCGGCGTTCGTTGCGCCTGATCGGCGGCGGCCACTCGCACGTGTTGGCGCACGAACTGTCCAAGGGCCTGGTTGTAATGGCTGCGGGTGATGAGCTGAACATAATTGGCTGGCGGATGGGGTTTGAGGCGCAACGCGGCAAATCGAGCTTCCAGGTTTTCACGACTAGAAACAGACACCTGTTGAAGCAGGTATTGGCTCATCTCCGGCGACGTTGTCCAACTGACCAGTTCATGGGTGAGTTGGGTCTGGTTGTCGAAGGCTTGAAAACGCTGTGCCCTCGGTGCGTCGGAGGCAAACATCACCAGTCGCTCAAGCCGCCCCTGGCTGTCGTTTTTGCGAAACACCAACAGCCCGCCAAGCGTTTCTGCGTCATCAAGCTTGATCTGCTGAACCTGTAGACCGGGCGTTGTCTGTCCTGTCGCATCGCCGTCGGTCTGTTCAATGATCGCAAAGTCCTCCGCAGTTATATGCGCCTGCATCTTCGCTGCGTACGCCAGGGCGACAACCTGTTTACGCGTCAGGCTGCGCATCAGTTGCTGATGGTGTTCAGTGGCGTAGGTCGTACGCTGGTATTCGCGAAAGGCGGTGCTCAGGTTCAGGTCGTCCACCAGAGTCGCCACGTAAGCCGGGGTCATCAGTGGATGACTGGTCTGCATGTCCAGACCGTCCAGGCGAAAGGTGGTCAGGGTCTGGAACGCCGAACTTGCATCCCGATCCCCGGGATGCAATCCGTACAACGCGAACTGCAAAAGTGAGCGCCGGGTTGTATAGAGTTCGCCAGTGATTGCCAGACGACGCTGCGTCGTGACCATGACTTGCGCTGGCTCCAGCTCATACCCGAGGTCAGAAGCGATACGAGCGCGCAGTCGCATCCGGGCAAATTGTTCATGGGACGCCGCCCCACCCAAGGCGCTGAGCAGCGCGGTGCGGCACTGCTCGTAATGGGTCAGACGCTGCTGATATTGAGTGAGGTCGCTCTGACTGGCGACTTTGACCCAATGGGGCAACGTCTTGCGCTGCTTGCGTTCCCAGTAGGCAATTTCACGTTGTGCCAGCATGGCGCCAGGACCAATCAGTCCTTGCATACTTACCGCTGCGTCCAGTCGCGCCGCCCTGTGCTCTGCCGCCTGTGCATCGAGGTATGCGTGACGCACATCGTTGCGTTGCTTGTCGAGTTGGCGCTCGAAGGCGTGTGCAAAAGGGTTACCGGTAACAGGCTGCAGTTGCAGGTCAGCTGCGGTGAAGGGTTCCAGATAGAGATTTGGATCTTGAGTGATCGTCTCCAGCAATTGCTGGTCGCGCTGCTGCGCATTGTTGAAAAACGCATGACGCAATACATCGTTGTTGAGGTACTGAACAAGCGTTTCAGCAAAGGCGGTCCGGCTCGCAAAACCCTCTGTACCCATGCCGGGCAGTGCCAGCAAAGTCAGGCCTGTCATTGAAATGAACACCAGAGCGCCAGCAATCTCAACCGTCGTCCGGTTATTAAGTTGCACATGCAGGGTGAACACCTCCAGAGAGCGGCCAACCTGTTTGCTGACCCGGGGCAGAGGTAAGCAAGCAGCATATTGCGGGCCCAGATTGCGCTCGTGGTTTTTGATGATCACTTCGTTGCGCAGTGCCTGTTCCATGCCATCAATGAACAGGGCTTTACGGCTCTGGCCTCTGGCTCCGGGGGCTTGCCAGAAATCGCTGAGCTGTTGGAGCAGGGCGGTGACTGCGCTTTCTTTGGCCGTGTCGTCCTGCCCCCCAAGCGCTTCAAGTGTCGCGGCGCTGGCCTTGGGCAATGACTTGAGTTCCTCGGTGAACATGATGTCTAGCGCGCTGAGTCGATGCAGTGCGGCAACCGCCAATGGCAAGGTCTCTGCTGGCGTGGGAGGGAGCTGAGTGAGTTGTTGCATAAGGTTCAAGAATCCTGAATGACAGATTGATCAAAATGCGGCCCAGAAGCTGTGCCGCTTTGAGTTCAATCAATCAGGAGTGGGGTGGGTGGGGGTGTTAGATAGTTAGTGGGGAGGGCAATCCTGGAGGTGCTGAGGAGAATATGCATTTGCAGAAACGTCCCACAGATCAAGCGCCGCAAGCCTGACTTCTTGTTACCGCGTGTTAGTGCAAAGTCCCGCCTTTTATTCAGGCCAAGGACTTGCCCATGTTCAACCCCGCCAATCGCGCCTCGTTCACGCTGGAAATCGCCGGGGTTGAGCATGAATTGCGAGTGCTGGCCTTTACCGCCAAGGAATCCATCAGCCGTCCGTTCAGCGTACGCATTGAGCTGGTCAGCGAACGCGCCAATCTCAAACTGGAAGACCTGCTGCACCGCCTGGCGTTTCTGAGGTTCGACGCCGACGGTAATGGCCTTCACGGGCAGATCGGCGAAATCGCTCAGGGTGATTCCGGCAAGCGCTTTAACCACTATTTCATTCAGCTGGTGCCCAGCTTCAAGCGTCTGGAATACCGCCGCAATCATCGGATCTTTCAGGGCAAGACGGTCCCGGAGATCATTGCGCTGGTCCTCAAGGATCACGCCATCTTCAGCAATGGGTTTGCGTTCAGGTTGCGCGAGCCCTGCAAGCCTCGCGAGTACTGCACCCAGTATCAGGAAACCGATCTGCATTTTGTGCGCAGGTTGTGTGAGGAAGAGGGTATTCATTTTCACTTCCAGCACAGCGCAGATGAACATTTGCTGGTGTTTGCCGACGACCCGATTCAATTGCCGGTGCTCAGGCCTGCTGTCGCGTATGTGCAGAACAGCGGTCTGGTCGCAGAAGGTTCTGTCATCAATAGCTTCAACGTGCGCCTCGCCACGCGCTCGGGCAAGGCCAGCCACCAGACTTATCACTTTCAGTTGCCTGAGGTGGACCTGCTCAGCAGTGCGGGCAGTGATGGGCGTAAGGAGCTGGAGGATTACCAGTATCCGGCGCCGTTCACTGATCTCAGCGTCGGTACGCGTCAGGCGCAAAAGGCTTTGGAGCGAAACCGCAGTGACGTTCAACTGGCCAGTGGTTCGAGTGACCAAAGTGCGCTGATCAGTGGCCACTTGTTTGAACTGACGCATCCTAATCAGGAGTGGAATCAGCAGTGGTTATTAACCTCGGTTTTTCATGAGGGCAAACAGCCGCAGGTGCTGGAAGAGTCGATGCCTCGGACGTCGGGAGCGTTTACACAGGACTATCGCAACCGTTTTGAAGCCATCCCCGGCAAGGTGCCGTTTCGTCCACCTCTCAGACACCGCAAACCAAGGGTCTTAGGCAGCCAGCACGCGGTGGTCACTGGCCCGCAGGGCGAAGAGATTTATTGCGACGAGTACGGCCGGGTGAAGGTCAAGTTTTTCTGGGATCGTGAAGGCAAGCGTAACGAGCATTCTAGTTGCTGGCTGCGGGTCGCCACCGGTTGGGCCCATGAGCAATACGGCACGGTGATGATTCCGCGAGTTGGCATGGAAGTGATCGTCGGTTACTTCGAAGCCGATCCCGACCAGCCTTACGTTCAGGCCTGTTTGCCCAATGCCGGTACGCGAGCGCCGCTGAACCTGCCCGCGCAAAACACCCAGACCGTGCTCAAGACCCAAACCAGCCCAGGCGGCGCAGGCTTTAACGAGTTGCGCATCGAAGACCGCAAAGGTGCCGAGTCCATTTCCATCCGCGCTCAACGCGATTGGTCTGAGCGCATACTTAATGATCAGTCGATTCAGGTGGATAACCAACGCAAGGTCAACGTCACCGGGCTGTCCAGCCACGAGCTGCATGGCGAAGAACACCACCTCACCCATGGGGCACGCAAAACCCAGGTGCTGGCCGATGACTCGTTGACGGTAATTGGCAGTCAGCACATCAAAGCGGCCAATCATCTGGTCAGCGCTGCTACACAGGTGCATCTTCAGTCAAACGCAGATGTGGTCATTGATGCGGGACTCAGCGCCACGATCAAAGCCGGTGGCCACTGGATAAGCATTAGCCCGGCCGGAATTTTCAGCAGTGTGCCCATACAGCTCGGCGGAGTGCCGGTACAGGGAATGCCTGTGATTCCTGGCTTGCCTTCAGCGTTGATACCCCAAGTGGCGTTGCCCGCGAATCCGTCTTTGATTCCAGATGCACAACGCAAGGCTATCGTAGGCGGTACCTCGTTTTGCCAGGCGTGTGACAACGCCAGGAAGGCGTCGTCATGAGCAGCGAGCGCTCTGTGCGATCTCAACTGCCTGACGATTTCCCCTGGGGCCAGACGGTCGGACTTCTGCTTGATGCCATTCAGGTCAAAAACTTGCTCCAACGCCTGTATCAGTGGAATCCGGCACCTAAGGTGAGCGTGCTTTATCACGGGACCCGGTGGGCTGAAATCAGTCGGCTTTCACCGTGTCTGGTGCGCTTGCATGATGCTGATGACCCCGTTCTTTTGCAGTTTCTGGCCAACACTCAGGCGTTGTGGGGGTATCTGTTGATCTGCGATGGTTCATGGGATGAACTATTAGCGCACATGCGCTGGCTGACCTGTTTCAAGCCCCCTCACGGCGAAGACATGTATTTACGCATCTCTGATCCCGCAGTAGCGCGTGCGTTATTTGCAGCAGAGCGCGATCCGGGACCGGACCTTTTTGGCCCCTGCCAGCAGATTGTTGTCAGCAGCGCCGCCCGTGATGGATGGATACAACTCAAACGCCCCGGCGACAAGTACATCCCGCAGTACGACAAACCGCTTGTGGCAAGTGACGCGCAATGGGCTGCTCTGAAAGGCGTGGCTTTTGACAAATCCATGGGCGAGCTTTACCAGCACATGCAGCGCTTTTTCCCCGACTATTGCGCAGAGCTCACACCTGAGCTGCGCCTGGAACATATCCATCGGCTTGCTCGTTCCGCCATCGATAAGGGCTTCGAGACCGAGCAGGAAATCTGGTTGTACGCCAACGTTTTCGGTTTTCTGGGGGATGGCGTGCTCGAGCAGTACCCGGACATTGCTGAGTTGCTGACAGTTCGTTCGGAGCTAAGCATGCTGGAGCGTGTTGAGCACGCTGCGACGATGGCGGCAGAGATCGCTGGAACTGGAAATTTGTAGGCGTTGACCGAGCTTATCAAGCCAGCGATGGCGGTGTTTCAGACAGGTTGCCATCGCTGCCGTCGTTACCTCCGACAACTCCTACAGTACGTGAGTGGTAACCCGATCTGTAGGAGCCATCGGAGTTTACGACGGTCGCGATCGCGGTGTGTCAGACCTAACTTAATCGCTGCATCGCGCTGCTCGTGAGCTACAGAGTGCTCGCCTGCTGTACCTCGGTAAACCGCGCCGCAATGTTTTGATCAGGCTTTTGTCCGTGCAGCGTTTTGACCGCTTGGCTCATGCGCTTTAACTTTCCACTGGGCTTGGCCCATTGCTCCTCTGGCAGTGGCTCTGACCAGCTTTGCATCGCCTGCGGAATGCCGGCGCGGCGGATTTTTTTGATGCGGCGGATTTCCCATTCGGTAAGGTGATTGGGCAAAGTCCATAAGGTCAGCACGTGGTACATGTACCACCAAAACGGATAGAAGAAGCCCACCTCGCGATTCTTGCGCCGACGCCGCATGCGCTCCCGTGCGTTGTAAAACGTATGCAGCCCTTCATGAGGCGGATCACCAGGGTTTTGCAGGTCCAGCGGGTCCTGGATTTCCTTGAGGGTGTGAACCTCGTATTCCATGTACGCCCGAATCGCCTCCCAGTTGCACACCGCCAGATCAAACCCGGCACAGAAAAACTCCAGGCTGTAATGCTCGTCGTGGGGCGGATGATAAAACCCGACGCCCATAGCGTAGCGGATGTCCATGCCGTACTGCGTGACCGATTGCGCTTGAACGACCCATGCTGATAGCGATTCCCATGGCACGAAGATAGGCTCGGTATGACCGCGGGGGACGAAACAAACTTCCCGGCGTTGACGGTTGAAGCGGGTGGGGATGACTTCTTTGTATTTGAGGAGGTGGTGGAAGGTTATGGCGAGGTACATGGTCAGGGCGACTGCGGCGGCCCAGCAGCCAACTTCCATGCCAAAGGGCAGGTAATACAGAGCATTTTCCGCTGCTCGATCAAACCCATCACCCCAGGTAAGTGTCAGGAACCAAATGAGTGCTGGAGCAAAAAGGCCAGAGAACCAGACGGCCCAGAAAGGTAAGCCCAGCGTCATCTGCCATCCAAACACGGCAGGCAAACCTACACCAAAGTCCATATAAATATCGTTTACTTCGCCTACAGCGCCGCCGTAGTCCTGCGCCGGCAGATCGGTGGGTAATGGTAGTGGGGCCAGATAGGTCACCTGGCCGGTCGGGAACATCTCCAGCATGCCAGCGCTCGGCGCGTGATTGATGGGCGGCGGGCCAGTAATGTCTTTTGCCATCTTATTCTTTCACCTCTGGCATGAGGCCGGGATGGATAGCGAAGTATTCGCATTGTTCTCCCGGTGGATCGAGGTCAATCGCCGGGAAGTCGCCGCTTTCGCCAAACACCGGGAATCGCACCTCATACACGTTGGCCTCGTGCTGCCCCTTTGAAGTGATGGGTCCCAGCTGGATTGAGAGCACGATGTCAGTGTGGCTGGACAGATCTGAATTGATAAGGCTGCGCACATCCGTCAATTCCACGATCAGTGGGTTGCGCGCTTTGATGTGTAGACGATCCTCCAGGGCTGTGCCCAAGGGGCTCCATCGCTCTGGCCTGCCCATTCGGCCTTCGATCTTGCGTATCAATTGATAGCCGCCAATATTGAGCACGGAAGCACTGGCATGACTGCCAAGGGGCTTTGTCAGTTCAGCAGCAAACAGTGTCGGGAAATGCAGCAAGAACCGGCGAGGTGCATCATCGCTTCTCGGTATAATTTGTATACGCGGGGCCTGGTAATGCGCGCGTAGTTCTTTCAAATAATGATCAAGAGATAAAGAAAGGCACAGATCAGGGGCCTTGCCTTGGCCCCATGGTGTGTTCAGCAGCCAGCGATCGTGTCGGCTGAGGTTGTTGCGGTTGAAGTACCAACTGCCGGAAAGCTCCAGGGCAGTAAACAAAATCCCTGCCAGGTTGAAACGTAAAAAAACCGTGGACAGGCGAGTACCTGCTGCTGCCCATGCTGCTATCCGGGTAGGGGAGTTACTAGCGGTAGCCAGGACATTTTTGAAGGCAATACCTGTTTGTATTGCGCCATAACTATTGCTGGCCAGAAAACCGCTGTTGCCGAGCATGCTGATCACGGCACCATTCAGTGCTTCGCTGCTTCCGTTGCGAACCGCGTCCTGCCAATTGCTATGGGAGTTAGCTAGGCTCATACCTGCGGCAATTAACCCCGCAATATAGCCAGCCCCTCCTAAACCAATATGCAATTTTCCCATTTGCACATGAACGCCCAGCAGTTCAGCTTTCTTAAAGTTTTTCGCCATCTCTGCGGCATGGGCGCTTAGTGCTGTATCGGCAATGCCTTGCGCTGCACCAAATCCAGCCGCGGTAGTTGCAAATAGGCTGCTGGCAAATGCTGTCAGTTGCCTTTGTTTTTCCGCGCCAGAGAAGGTCTCTCTACTCACCACCATCAAATTCACCGCCTGCGCCACAAACACCAACAACCCAGCCCCATCCCCGAGCAGCCCGGCCTTCGGCGCCACCACCACACCCTTTCGATAACTCTCCAGCACCGACCGAACCTCACGATGCTGTTGCGCAGGGAATACCAACGCTAACCCCGGCTTGCCGGGTGACGAGAATTGCAGGTGAGTTGAGTCGGTCGGCAGCTCTGCCACCGGGCTCATGGCCTTGGCGAGTTGTTGTTCCAGTTCAGCCAAGGACTGTCGTTTGGTTTGGCGTTGCTCTTTAAACCAGTTGGCATCGGGACTCAGGTGCCAGGAACGGTCTGCGGCCCTGCGCTCGCGGGACATGCTGGTCAAGGTGCGCAGGCGATCACGATGCTGCTGCACGGCTTTGACGGTCTTGCCAAGGTTTTGCAGGTCTTCGGCGCTGGCCACCTGAAAGGTCACGTTCTCCCGGCGTGCTGCATCAAGAATCGCTACGCCCGCCGCCTTGGGCAGGCTGCGAAACAGCGCGTCCATATCCGGCAGCTGGCCTTTTTCCATCTGCTGCAAGAAGGCCTGCACCGCCTGCTGGATGCCCATCTGCAACGCTGGAGCCAGTGTGCCCCAGGCAGCCGTGAGGTTGACTTGAGAGGCGGGGGATAGCCGCCCGGTGTCGAGCACCAGCCCTGCTCCCCATTGTTTTAGGCGTTCCAGCCATTGCGGTGCGTCCTTGAAAAACAGCCAGCTCGCATTTGTGAATACTGCAAACTGCACGCCCAGCTCGGTTTGCGCGCTCAACGGCGCGGCGTAGAACATGGGGCGGGACATGGTCGGGTTGTTGTTCAGCCAATCCAGTACCGAATCAACGGCTTTGTCGCTGCGGCAGATATCTTTCAGGCAGGCGTATTCGGTGAGCAAGGCGTGATCAACCTGCTCGCTGTCTTCGACGTCGTAATACCAGATCGCTCGATGCAGGCGGTTTTTGAGCAGCAGATCAATTCGATCCTGGGTGATCTTTTCCAGTAGCTCGTTGAGTGGCTGCAGGATTGCCCGTTGCTGCTTGAGAAAGGCATCCATGCGCGGGCGATCGATCAGGTCATTGATGCCGCGCTGGCCGAATTTGGCGCCGAGGAGCAGTTCCTTCGTGCGCTTGTCCATCTGGCGATAGAGCCGCCAGAGGGGCTGGCGATGTCGGGCAATAAACGCCGGGCTGGTATTGGTAAAATGCTGCTCAAGGTAATACTGCTGAAGGGTGCGTATCCGATCCGCCTCCCCGGCATATGGATTCGACGGATCAGCGCTGGGCGGGATCTGTTTCAGCCTGACTTGCAGCTCGGCGGGCAACGATGGGTCATCGACGCTGGGCGCGGGGTGCTGACTGTTGTCCTCGCTCATCACTTCCCGCAAGGTTGCGCGGGTATCACTGCGTTCCGGCTCGGCAAGTTGCTCAATATCATCGAGCACGGATGCAAAAGCGGGATCAGCCTCAGCCCGCTTGCCGAGATCGGCCTCGCTGATCTGAGTGAGCGATTCGATGTAGCAGCCCAGCAAGTAGTCGCGCTCGACGCGACCTTCCTCGGTACCACTGTTAGCCCATTTTTCGATCTGGCCGACCACCTGATCCTGATAATGCGCCAGATCGCGCATCACACCGACGTCATCGCGAACAGCGAGAAACAGAAAATCACGCTTATGGGCGGTAGTGATCTGGCTGGTGAACTCTTCAATAATCGTCTGGCGATACAGCGGTGTGTGTTCCCAGACGTAGGGAATCTTCGTCGACGCATCGTCCGGTTTATCGGTCCAGGCCCCACTGCTTTCAGCCAGCCACACGGCCATGCGTTTATCGTCTATCAAGTCCCTGGCTTGATCTTTTTCAATACCTTCAAAGCTGACTCGCTGCATGAAGTACTCACGCTCGGTGGCGACCTTCATCACCTGCGCGCATTTGAAAGCCGTCCACTGGACCTCGGAAAAGGCGACGTGCAGCACGCTGCTGCGAGAGAACGCCAGCGCTGGATCAGTTTCAATCACATCAGTCCGACGATCCCCGGTGACCTGATCGCCCTTGAACAGCAACGCAGTCACTGAACCATGGGCTATCTGGTACTCGTGCAGCATGCCGGTGGCGCTGTCGATGATGTACAGATAGCCATCGCGCAGCAGGCGAAAGCCCAAGGGCAAGGCCTGCAATTTGTACGGCATAGTGATTTCGATGGACGGGTCGAGGTCTTCCACCAGCCCGTAACGCACCGGCAGCAGTTGCAGGGTCTGACTCATCAACGGACAAAATCCGCCCGCATCAGGTGCCTCGGCGGGTCTGGCCTTGGCAACCAGATTGGCCATATGGCCACGCGGCGTAATATGAGGGGTGGTCATGCAGGCTCCTTGCCTTGGGCTGGCGATTCGAGGAGGCCAGGGTCCAGATGGCGGAGCGCTTAATACTTGAGCCCGACCCTGAGCGAGGGCGGGAGAGTGGCTGATGCGCGGCGGGCCCTCAATCCCCGGAAATCACTTTGGGAAAAGCCCTACGCAGCGCGTCGTAGATTCATACGCCCGCTAACCAACCTGCGGCTTGCGCCAGATTTACTCACAGCCAAGCAAATCCGCGTGTCATTACGCTATAATCCCGCCCTTTAGCTGTTCCTCGCCCCGCTGCGAGGGCACATATTTTTCTCAGGCGTTTGCCGCCTGCATGCAGACTAAAGAGGCTAGACCCCAGTGGCATTGACGATTCTTGGCCTGTCCGGCGCCCTTAGCCATGATCCTTCCGCGGCGCTGTACATAGACGGCAAGCTGGTGGCAGCGGCTGAAGAAGAGCGCTTCGTTCGCGATAAACATGCAAAGAACCGCATGCCCTACGAGTCGGCGAAGTTCTGTCTTGAGCAGGCTGGCATCAAGCCATCGGACGTCGATGTAGTGGCGATTCCTTTTGCGCCGATCAGCTTGTTCGGTAAGGCACGCTGGCACTACGCCAAGCGTTACTGGTATGCCCCGGATCGTGCGCTCGACGCGCTGCTGATGGGCAACCGTCGCTATAAGCGTTATCGCAACAAGATCGTCTGGTGCCTTGAGCAACTGGGCTTCGATCCGAAGAAGATCAAGATCGAGCCGGTCGAGCACCACCTGGCTCACGCCTCCAGTGCCTATCACTGCTCCGGCTTTAAAGAGAAAACCGCGATCCTCGGTATCGATGGCAAGGGTGAGTACGCGACCACCTTCTTTGGCTACGGCGAAAACGGCAAGATCCACAAGATCAAAGAGTTCTTCGATCCGGACTCCCTGGGCGGCCTGTATGGCGCGATCACCGAATTCCTCGGCTTCGAGATGCTCGACGGCGAATTCAAAGTGATGGGCATGGCGCCATACGGCGATGCCAGCAAATACGATTTCTCGCGTCTGGCGACCTTCGAAAACGGCGAGCTGGTGATTAACACCGAGCTGGCCAACGTCATCGGCCTGCGTCGTTATAAAGAGAAGGGCAAAGGTTTCTACTTCTCGCCAAAACTGATCGAGTGGCTGGGTCCGAAGCGCGAAGGCGACATCGCCGACGAGCCTTACATCCACTACGCCGCAAGCATGCAAGCGCTGTTCGAGAAGCTGGCGCTGCAGATGATGGATCACTATCTGGGCGACATCCTCAAGGAAACCGGCAAGATCGCGTTCGCGGGCGGTTGTGCGCTGAACGTCAAGTTGAACCAGAAAATCATTGCTCGTCCTGAAGTCAAAGAGCTGTTCGTGCAGCCAGCTTCGGGTGATGCGGGCACTGCGGTCGGTGCTGCGGCTTATGTTTCCCACGCTCGTGGTGTGCCGGTCGAGAAGATGGAACACGTCTACCTCGGCCCGTCTTACACCAACGAGGATGTGATTGCCGCCTGTGCACGTCACCCGAGCAAGCCGGTGTGGCGTCAGATCGAAAACACCCCGGAGCGCATCGCGCAAATCATGGTTGCAGGCAATCCTGTGGCCTGGTTCCAGGGCCGTATGGAGTTTGGTCCTCGTGCATTGGGTGGCCGTTCGATCATCGGTTGCCCGAGCGTGGCTGGCGTGGCTGATCGCATCAACCATCAGATCAAGTTTCGCGAGCGCTGGAGGCCTTTCTGCCCGTCGATGCTCGACACTGTAGCGCCGCAAATGATCAAGATTGATCATCCTGCGCCGTTCATGACCTTCACCTTTGAAGTGGCTGAAGAGTGGAAAACCCGCGTGCCTGAGGTTGTCCATGAAGACGGCACTTCGCGAGCCCAGGTCCTGAAGCGTGAATACAACCCGCGCTATTACGACATGATGAAAGCGCTGGAAAACCTGACCGGTAACGGCGTGTCACTGAACACGTCGCTGAACCGTCGCGGCGAGCCAATGATCTGCTCGCCTACCGATGCCTTGAACATGTTCTTTGGCTCGGACCTCGAATACCTGATCATGGAAGATATTCTGGTGGTCAAAGACGGCGTGGAAGCCTATGACACGCTCGGCTGAGCGCCATGTGCTGCAGTTTTGTCACGGTTATGATGGCCCGTTTCTAGACTGTGCCCGGCAATACGCGAGTCTGTTCGTTGGCAAGGGATACCGGGTAACTACGGTATTCCTGACCGGCGCGGCTGATGCCGATGCTGCTGCCGGTTGTGCGTCCGATGAAGTGTTGTTCATGGAGTACCGCTCTGCGGCGATCCGGGGCCTGAAGCTGCGCGCTATTCGTGATTTGCGCGAGATCGTTGCTTCACGCAATTTCAGCTTCTGCATCGCGCACCGTTTCAAACCGGTGTACATCGCGCTTCTGGCGACTCGTCTGCCGGTCATTGGTGTGCACCATGCATTCGCTGACTATCGACGTCGCGGCCGCAAACTCTTTGCACATCTGTTTCGCAGGCGTTTGAGTTTGCTGGGCGTGTCCAACGCCGTACGTGACGACATGCAGAAAAGTCTGCCCGCGTGGCCGACCGGTCGTATCCAGACGCTCTACAACCGTGTTGATATCGAGCACTTGCAAGCCAGCCAGCTTAGCGCCGAGCAGGCGCGTAACGAGCTGGGTCTGTCTTCATCCGCCTGGATCGTCGGCAACGTTGGCAGGCTGCATCCAGACAAGGATCAAGCCAGTCTGCTGCGTGGCTTTGCGAAAGTGCTGCCAAGCCTGCCATCAAACAGCCAACTGGTGATTCTTGGCAGAGGCCCGCTCGAACAGGAGCTCAAGGCTTTGGCGCTGGAGCTGGGCATTGGCTCTCAGGTGCTTTTCATGGGGCAAGTGCCTCAGGCCAGTCTCTATTACAAAGCGTTTGATGTGTTCGCCCTGAGCTCCGATCACGAGCCGTTCGGGATGGTGCTGCTTGAAGCGATGGTGGCAGGTGTGCCTTTGTTGGCGACATCCTGTGGCGGGGCGAAGGAAGTGGTCGAGGGCGTGGGTGTGCTGTTCCCGCTCGGCGATACTGAACGCCTTGCTCACGGGCTGATTCATTTGTCGGCTCTCGATGCCGACCAGCGTCGCGAGTGCGCTGAACTGATGCTGCTGCGTTTGCGCGAACGCTTTTCTGATCAGGCGGTACGTGAAGTGTTCTGGCGTTTACCTCAGGTCACCAGCCTGATTGCGGAGTCCTGATGCTTAATCGATTTCAAGGCTGGCGCGAGCGTGGCTGGACGCTGATTGATGCGGCTGCTTACCAACAGGCGTGGCACCGTTATGGCGGTAGCGTGGCGACTCACCCGGTGGTGGTCGAGCGTCTGGCGGGTCTGGCGCAAATCCCGGTGCGTTACCTCGGCTGGGAAAAAGACGGTGAGATCAAGGCGGCGATCCCTACGTGGGGCCGGTCGCTCGCATTGTCGAAAGACGTGCTGAAAAGCCACGGCAAGAAAGGTCTGTTTGATCTCGGTAATGCCGAGTTGATAGTGCCGATTGCCGCCGATGTACAGGTACCGGTTCGTCACCGCGGGCGTTATTTTTCTGCCCTCAATGAAGGGCGCATCAGCACCCTCAAGCCTCAGGCCGAGTCGTTGGCCATGGCTCGCACACCAGAAGAACTGTCGAAGAAGTTCCGCTACAACCAGCGTCGTGAGCTGCGACTGCTGGAGGAAGCTGGCGGCGTTGTGCGTCCAGTAACCGATTTCAGTAGTGCCGAGCTGGCCCGTATGTACTGCGACCTGTTCCAGCGCCGTTGGGGGTTTCCTGCCACCGGTGCCGAACGTATGGCCGAGGTCATTGAGCTGCTGCGCGAACTGTTGATTGGTTCGGTGGTTTTTCTCAATGATTCGCCGATTGCCATCCAGCTGGTTTATCGGGTTGAGGCGCCAGAGTGGATCAGCGTCGAGTACATCAACGGTGGGGTTGACCCCGAAACCCGTGAGTTCAGTCCTGGCAGCGTGCTGAGTTTCCTGAACACGCAAAGCGCTTGGGAAGATGCTCGCAATCTGGGCAAGCCGCTGCGTTTTTCATTCGGTCGCTCAGACCGAGAGTACAAGGATCGTTGGTGCAACCCCGTGCCGGTATTCCAGATTTGAGCCGCAAGCAGGCTTTACTCAAGCGCCATCGCCGTAACAAGCGCGTGGCACTGCTGGTCGGGCTGCTTCTACTGATTGTCGTCGGTGTGCTGGTTGCCTGGTGGCTGCCGCTGCTGTTGGCTGTCGTTGGCTGGATCGCCCACGAAGCCTGGTTTGCCGATCACCTGTTCTATTCGCCGAAAGACGATTACCGCTATGACTTTCCGGCAGAGGCGGAGGTAGCGGGGGTGAGTCTCAAGGCCCAGACATTACACCTGCAAGCGCCTCTGGAGCTGGTCGGGGATGAAACCCTTGTTCTGGGCGTTGATGTTCAGAGTTCCTGGCTGGGGCGTTTTTTTGATCCTTGCGTTGAGCTGACTGGAGCAGATGTCGCGGACAGTCAGGCCTTCGAGCGGGGCGTTGGCGGTATGCGATACCTCAATCTGACCGGTCTTGGGCGGGGGCTGGCCGCGGGTTCGTTGCGCTTGCGGGGTCGCTTCTGCACGCTGCGCGGTGAGCCTCGGCTGTGGGTGTTCCGGCAGACAGATGCCCGCCAGCAAAGGGTCATGGTCATCGCGCCTCACGCCGATGACGCAGAGCTGGCAGCTTTCGGCTTGTACAGCCAGGCGGCCGATACCTGGATTGTCACGCTGACGGCGGGCGAAATCGAAGCCGGGCATTACCAGCAAATGGGCATGGATCAGGCCCAGGCTGCGCGTATCAAGGGGCGGCTGAGAGCCTGGGACAGTATCGCCGTGCCACGGTGGGGCGGAGTGCCTGAATCTCAGTGTGTTCAGCTGGGGTATTTCTGTCTGCAGTTGCCAGCCATGCAGGCAGCGCCGGACCAGCCTGTTGCCTCACGTGAAGCGCAGCTTGCCGATACGCGGATGTTTCGTCAGTTCAACAGCATGACGCTGCCCGGCGACGTTGACGGCGCGCCGACCTGGCACAACTTGCTGGCAGATTTGCGGGCGCTGCTTTTGCAGGCGCGACCTCAGGTATTGGTGATGCCTCATCCTGCCATCGACCCTCATCCTGATCATATTTGCGCTCAGGCTGCGGTCCTTGAGGCACTGGAAGGGCTTGAGTGGCAGCCTGAAGTGATCCTGGGGTATGCCAATCATTTGCACGACAATGACCGCTGGCCCATGGGTAATGCTTATAATGGTGTCTGTTTGCCACCATTATTTGATGCTTCGTTGAAGATGATCCCCTACTGCCTTGAACTGTCGGTTGAGCAGCAGCGTGATAAAGCCATGGCGCTAGGCATGATGCATGATCTGCAGCCACCCATGCCGTTCAAGCGGCGCGTGCGTCGCTGGTTGCAAAAGGTGCTGGCCGGGCGGCGTTGGCCTGCCGAGGGCGAAAACGAATTTTTCAGAAAGGCCGTTCGCCGACATGAGCTGTTCTGGCGCAGAGATATCTGAGCAGCAGCCTGCGGTACTGCAAGGAAAAAAATGAAAGTTTTACTTTTGGTTCAGAAAGAACAACGAGCCATTCTGGATCGCCTCTATGAGGGCATTGCCGCCCATTGCGAATGTGATGTGCGCTGGCTGACTTCTGCGGAACAACGCAATCTGCGCAGTTATTTCCGCCGCGAGGTGGACGTTACTCAATACGACCGTATTGTGTTCTTCCTGCGCTTCAAGCATGAAATCCGTCAGGTCGGTTTCATTCGCACGATCCCCAATCTGGTGATCCTCGAACACGATGCCTACCAGAACTACATCACCTGCAAGTACACCGGAAAGTTTAGTGCCCACTACCGCAAACTGCCGTGGGTGAGGGTTATGTGTTCCGGGTTCAATGTCAGTGAGCGGCTGCGCGAAGAAGGTTTTGATGCCGTATTTGTCCCGAAAGGCTACGACCAGAGCCTACTCCAGTGGCGTGATCGCGAGCGGGATATCGAGTTGGCGTTCGTCGGCAGCACCAACAGTGTGGCGTACAGTGGGCGCAAGGCGTTACTGGACGAATTGGGCCGTGTTGAAAAGCTGGTCGTGACCCGTACCAAGTCAGGTGAGGAGTATTGCGAAACCCTCAACCGGATTCGCTTTTTCGTCAGCGCCGACGTGGGTATGGGTGAATACATGATCAAGAACTTCGAGGCCATGGCCTGCGGTTGTGTATTGCTGGCCTACGATCAAGGTGCTGAAGAGAATCGCGCGCTGGGTTTCGTCGACATGCACAACATCGTGTTTTACAGCGACATCCCGCAGCTTCAGGAAAAACTGCGGCAACTAAGGGGTAACCCCGGCTTGGCAGATGAAATTTCGCGTAATGGGCAGACTTTGGTTGAACAACGCTTTACATTTCACGCCCTAGGGAAGGCCATAGTTGAAGAAATGCGTCCGCCACTGCGTACCATGCCTGCGATGGGCTGGGTGGACCGTTTGAGGTCCCGGCTGGGGCTTTGATCGCCTTTTTCAAATTTCAATGATTGAGTACACATGATGGTGTTAAGCGAAAGTAGCGATATCACACTGGTGGTCACCAGCTGTGGGCGGTTTGATTTGTTAAAGCGCACGCTTGAGACATTTGACCGCTTCAATACCGCACCAATACGCAGTGTCCTGATTACCGAAGACTCGGGCGACGCTCAGGTTGAGGCCTGTATTCCAGAGCACTGGCGGCCATTTACTCGCTTCATTATCAACAATCCCAAGCTTGGCCAGATGCGTTCGGTCGATGCGGCTTATGAGCTGATCGAGACGTCCTGGGTGTTCCACTGTGAAGACGACTGGGACTTTTATCGCCCGGGCTTCATCGAAGAGTCGATGACGCTGCTGGAGAACGATCCGCAGGCCTTGCAGGTATGGCTGCGCAGTTTCAATCACGACCTTCAGGTTCACAGCCCTTACGTTTATCTCAATGAGCGTGAAGTGTTTCAGGGCATCCCTTTCTACAAGCTTGGCTCGCACAAGCCCGAGTGGCAGGGTTTTTCTTTCAACCCTGGACTGCGCCGCCTTGTTGACTACAAACAGCATGCGCCTTATGCCTCTCATGGCGGCGAGAAAAAGTTGTCGGGTCTCTATGCCGCAGAAAACCGTTATGCATTGATTTTGGAAAATGATGCGGTGCTGCATACCGGTTTTGGAGATCATCTGGAGCTGCCACAAGAGCGCGTCAGCAAACAACGCCGTAAGAAACGTGATCGCGTCAAACTACTGGGGACACTGTTTCTCGGGCTGGTGATAGGTTGGGTAATTAGTAATGTTGTCTGAAAAATTCTATGTGAACCCGAAGGTCGCTGCTTACTTCAGTGCAGCGTTGGTTATTTTTCTGTTGAGCTTCATCTTTGGGGCTTCTTCCAAGTTAACCAATAATTTGTTTTATGCATTGATTGCGCTTCCAGGTGTCCTGTTCCTGATCAAAGAGCGTAGCGCTGGTCTATTTACCGATCGCTTGGGCTGGCTGTGGCTGGTATTCATGCTGGGTTTTCTCATGCCTGCCTATTTTGCAGGCGACTTCCAGTTCTATAAGCACATTGCCTACGTTGCATTGTTTGTTTTTGTGCTCGCCGGACTGACCAATGTCGATTTCTTCAACAGCGGTTTATTTGCCCGTAGTCAGTTCTGGGTTGTTTTTTTATACATGCTGCTTTCCGGCATCTATAGCTGGCTCACCGGGAAGTATGGATTTGGCGATCGCGTTGCGATGCTGCCCGCGCGCCTGGATAACGTTATTTATGCAAGCATCTGGTTGTTCTGCGCTCTAGGTCTTGCACTGCCCGTGATGCATCAGCAGCGCCGCTGGATAGAGGCCGTCGCGGCCATTGCTTTGTCGCTTTTTGTCGTGCTTTTCGTCGTTCAAACTCGCACAGCCATTATTGGCGCACTATTCCTCGGTGGTTTATGGGCGCTTCACGCCATGCGTCATTACAGGAAACAAGGCGTCATCGCGGTGCTTGGATTGGCCCTTGTGGCTCTGCTTCTGATCTGGCTGGTCAAGGATGAAGCATGGGTGCAGCAGTTGTTCGCACGAGGTGATTCCTATCGTCTGGAACTGTTCCATATCATGATTGGGGAGTGGCGCAATTGCGGCTGGATGATGGGCTGTGGGGTTGAGTTCCACACGACTCAAACCCTGCAGTACGGCATGCCCATTCAGCACCCTCATAACATTTTCATCGCGATGGGGCTCTATACCGGTGCCACCTCACTGGTGTTGTTCATTGCTGTGATGGCGCTGAGTCTCTGGAATGCGTGGCGCTTGCGCAGCGCATGGGGCGTTTATCTGGCCTGTGCGCTGGTGATGCTCAACTTCGATGGCAGCAAGTTGGTGGGTAACCCTGACGAGTTGTGGATTCTGGTGCTGTTCCCTGCGGCAATGATTTATGCCCAGGTCGTGCGCGAGCGCAGGCTAGAGCGGCAGTAAACCAGACAAAAAAATGGCCCTTCGAGGGCCATTTTTTTTGCGCTGATTAACGGTAGCGGTAGCGGTCAACGCATTGCCAGGGCCAACTCGTTTGCTGCGCAGAGTGCCTGTGCACCCAGGTATCCGTTAATAAATGCCTGATTGTTTTGCCCCAGCAGCCACTCGCGATCTTCGGTATAGCGCAGCATGTGTTTGAAGTTGCGCAGCCGAAGACTTTTACGCAGTGGGCCGCGGAAGGTTTTCATGTCAGCTATGTCGATCAGGCCCAACGTGCGTTCCGGGGTGAGTATCACATTCCCCAGATGGGCTGAGCGGAAGTAAATGCCTTTCTCGTGCAGTTCGGCAATGAAGCGCCCCAGTTGCGCGCGCAGTTTGTCATCGCTCTCGGGAGCGTGCATGACTTGGCGCAGCGTCAGGCCTGCCAGCGGCGTGTAATGCACCGCATCGCGCTGGATCTGTGCAATTCTGACGACGCTCAGCACTGTGGGGCAAGGAATAGCTCGTTGCGCGAGGGTGATGCAATTGTCAGCAAAGCGTCGCGCATACGGGTACCAGGCTGCCGAGCTGATCAACCGTTTGCGGCGAAATAGCTTCAGCATTGATCCATCGGTCAACCGCAGGACTTTATCACCTGAATGATCTGCTTCAAGGACTTCGGCCCCCGCGACCAAGGCAAGGTAATGTGCATGATCAAGCGCTTGCATCGATACTCCGGTTTCTGTGCCCTAGGGCTTGGACAGCCGCCTATGTTACCGCAGCAAGCCGTAGCAAAATGCGCTTGTGATACAATTCGGCCTCTTTTTATGCATGACGGATTCTCATGACATCCTCCGAATCGTCCAGCCAATCAAGCATGAAGATTTACTTCCGCTTGTTGTCCTATGTGCGTCCATATGTAGGGATATTCCTGCTCAGTATCGTCGGCTTTGTCATGTTTGCTTCGACCCAGCCTATGCTGGCGGGCATTCTGAAGTACTTCGTCGATGGGCTCAGTAATCCTGAGGCAGTATTGTTCCCCCATGTTCCGTACCTGCGCGACCTGCAATTGCTTCAGGCCGTGCCGCTGATTATCGTACTGATCGCGGCCTGGCAAGGTCTGGGGTCTTTCCTGGGTAACTACTTTCTCGCGAAAGTCTCGCTGGGCCTGGTCCATGACTTGCGCGTCGAGCTATTCAACAAGCTGTTGGTATTACCTAATCGTTATTTTGATACCCATAACTCGGGGCATCTGATTTCACGCATCACGTTCAACGTGACGATGGTGACAGGTGCGGCCACTGATGCAATCAAAGTGGTGATTCGCGAAGGCCTTACAGTCGTGTTTCTGTTCATCTACCTGCTGTGGATGAATTGGCAACTGACGTTGGTCATGTTGGCGATTTTGCCGGTGATTGCCGTGATGGTCGGCAGCGCCAGCAAGAAATTTCGTAAGCAAAGCAAGAAAATCCAGGTGGCGATGGGTGATGTAACCCACGTGGCATCCGAAACCATTCAAGGGTATCGCGTCGTTCGCAGCTTCGGTGGCGAACATTACGAAGAAACCCGTTTTGCCGATGCCAGTAACGACAACACCAAAAAGCAATTGCGCATGACTAAAACCGGCGCGATCTACACGCCGATGCTGCAGTTGGTGATCTACACGGCGATGGCTGTGCTGATGTTCCTCGTGCTTTACCTGCGTGGCGATTCCACTGCCGGTGATCTCGTCGCGTACATCACAGCGGCAGGTTTGCTGCCCAAGCCTATCCGTCAGTTATCTGAAGTCAGCTCAACCATTCAAAAGGGTGTTGCTGGCGCGGAGAGCATATTCGAACAGCTCGATGTCGAGCCGGAAGCCGACAATGGCACGATTGAACGTGATCGGGTCAGTGGGCATCTGGAGGTCAAGAACCTCAGCTTCACCTACCCGGGCACGGATCGGCAGGTGCTGGATGACATCAGTTTCTCGGTGGCGCCAGGTCAGATGGTTGCGCTTGTAGGGCGCTCGGGAAGCGGCAAGTCGACGCTTGCCAGCCTATTGCCGCGTTTCTACCAGCACAGCAATGGGCAGATCCTGCTTGATGGCGTGGAAATCAGCGACTACCGGTTGCGTAACCTGCGTCGCCATATCGCTCAGGTTACCCAGAGCGTGACGCTGTTCAACGATACCGTCGCAAATAACATCGCTTATGGCGATTTGAGCGGCGCACCGCGTGCCGATATCGAAACAGCGGCTGCCGATGCCTACGCCAAAGAGTTCATTGAGCAGCTTCCGCAAGGTCTGGATACTCAGGTCGGCGAAAACGGCGTGCTGCTCTCTGGTGGACAACGTCAGCGTCTGGCGATTGCCCGGGCTTTGCTCAAGAACGCACCGGTTCTGATCCTTGATGAAGCCACTTCGGCGCTGGATACCGAGTCTGAGCGTCACATTCAGGCAGCGCTGGATCACGCCATGAAAGGGCGTACGACGCTGGTGATTGCTCACCGTTTGTCGACCATTGAAAAGGCTGATCAGATTCTGGTGATGGATGCCGGGCGCATCGTTGAGCGTGGTACCCATGCACAGCTCTTGGCGCAAAATGGCTATTACGCACGCCTGCACGCGATGGGGCTCGATGAGCCTGCGCCGGTTGGCGCGATCTGACCAGGACAGGCGGTGTGGGAGCGAATCCGTTCCCACACCGCCTGTACAGATCGCCGCTTTCGCAATTCTCAATGTTGCGCAATCCCAAGCCTGCGCAAACCCTGTGCTAAGATTCCGCCCCTGTTCATTCTAGTTACGGGTTGTTCGATGAAGTTGTCCATGCCGCGTTTCGATCAAGCTCCAGTCTTGGTAGTGGGCGATGTCATGCTCGACCGCTATTGGCATGGCGGCACCTCGAGAATTTCGCCAGAGGCGCCCGTGCCTGTGGTCAAGGTGGAGCAGATCGAGGACCGCCCGGGCGGTGCCGCCAATGTTGCCTTGAACATCGCTGCACTGGGTGCTCCTGCTTCGCTCGTGGGGGTTACCGGTGAAGACGAGGCTGCCGAAAGCCTGTCCAACAGTCTCAAGGCTGCTGGTGTTCTGGCACGCTTTCAGCGTATTGCCAGCCAACCGACTATCGTCAAGCTGCGTGTGATGAGCCGCCACCAGCAGTTGCTGCGTATCGACTTCGAAGAGCCTTTTGCTACCGACGCCGAGGCCTTGAGCGCCGAAGTGGAAGGGTTGCTTGATGGCATCAAGGTGTTGGTGCTGTCTGATTACGGCAAAGGCGCCCTGAAAAACCATCAGGCGCTGATCAAGGTTGCCCGTGAGCGCAATATCCCGGTGCTTGCCGACCCTAAAGGTAAAGACTTCGCGATTTATCGTGGCGCCAGTCTCATCACCCCGAATCTCAGCGAGTTTGAAGCGATTGTCGGCCACTGCGTCGATGAGGCTGAGCTGGTTGCCAAGGGCGCAGAATTAATGGCCGAGCTGGATCTGGGCGCGTTGCTGGTGACTCGTGGGGAGCACGGCATGACCTTGTTGCGTCCGGAGCACCCGCCGTTGCATCTGCCTGCCCGTGCCCGCGAAGTGTTTGACGTCACCGGTGCTGGCGATACTGTTATTTCTACCCTGGCGGCCGCTATCGCTGCCGGTGAAGATCTGCCACACGCTGTAGCGCTGGCTAACCTGGCAGCTGGCATAGTGGTCGGCAAGCTGGGTACCGCTGCCATCAGCGCACCGGAGTTGCGTCGCGCCATTCAGCGTGAGGAAGGTTCAGAGCGAGGCGTATTGAGCCTTGAGCAGCTGTTACAGGCTATCGACGATGCCCGTGCTCACAACGAGAAGATCGTTTTCACCAACGGTTGCTTCGATATCCTGCATGCCGGTCATGTGACGTATCTGGAACAGGCGCGCGCGCAAGGAGATCGATTGATTGTTGCGATCAACGACGATGCCTCTGTCAGCCGTTTGAAAGGTCCTGGCCGTCCAATCAACAGTGTCGATCGGCGTATGGCCGTGCTGGCGGGTCTTGGTGCGGTGGATTGGGTGATCAGCTTCGCCGAGGGTACGCCGGAAAACCTCCTCAGCTACGTCAAGCCTGATGTGCTGGTAAAAGGTGGCGATTACAGCATTGATCAGGTTGTGGGTGCCGATATCGTTCAGGCTTATGGCGGTGAAGTGCGGGTGCTGGGGCTGGTGGAAAACAGCTCTACTACTGCGATTGTCGAGAAGATCCGCGGGCAATAACTCTGTAGGAGCGAGCTTGCTCGCGATTCGGTTTCTGGTTCGACGAATTTATCGCCTGACCTGGCGCCATCGCGAGCAAGCTCACTCCTACAGGTTCGGTGTTTGATCCGCGACTTTGCGGCGCCACTGATGCTCAACTCTTGAACGTCACCAACTGCAACAACTGCCGGGCCTTGCCGGTCAGACGCTTTAGTCCGGTTTTCTTCGGCGGTGGCGTCATGCCTTGCTGGCGTAGCCAGTCCTTCCAGCGAATTCGTTCGTCGCGCACTACCCAGCCTTCCTGAGCTGCAAAGCTTTCAGCCAGATACAGGCCGCGGGTTCCCGCAGGCGTCAGCTTGTCGCGCTTCAAGGTGTAAAGCTCGGGCAGCGGCACGCCGTTCTCGAGCGGCATCAGGTAAAGGTCAGGTTTACTGCGGTTCAACCGAGCAACCAATTGGTCTTTTTCCAGGCTTTCATCCACATGGAAAAGGCTCAGTGGCCGAGCTTCCCGAGGGACTTCCAGGCGCATGTCGTAAATGAGCTGCAGCGATGCAGTAGGAAGGTGCACGTAAGCCCGAGGTCGTTCGATCAGGGTCATGCTCCCGCAACGTACCGGCCGTGCTGCACCAGACAACGGGCTAAGGCGAAACGGCATCGCTTCGCGGTAATGCAACGCGGCTGCATAAGGCGCTGGCAGCCAGATGTCATTGAAACGTCCGCTTAACCAGCCCTGAGGCGTTTCAATGAGGCATTCCTCGGCAACCTCCTGAATGGCAGTGTGCAGCGGCAGGTTCAGCTCATGCGCCGGGACGTACCCCGAAATCAGCTTGAGCACCACGTCGCCCCGATCCTGGCGGCGTTGACGAACCAGCACCCAGTAATCACGGTTTTGCCAGTTCAGCGTCAGCCTGACTGAAACCCCAAGGTTGGCAAGCTCCGTGGAGAAGCGCTCTGTATCGGCCACCTCTATCTTGCGGCGGCGCTGCAGGGTCTGTGAGAAGTTCAGCGGCATCCCGATGCTCTGGTAGTTCAGGCCTTCGGGAGTGGCTTCGACGAATAACGGCAGGGTTTTGAAGTTGCTGGGATTCTTCCGAATCAAGGTTCGCGGCATATCGGCTCCTTCTTGCGTTGGGGTCGGCCGCCTACATCAGGCTGGACGGCGAATCACGGCAGCGGCAGTCGCTACGTTATGGGCCAGATGTAGCGGATTAATGGTCCCGACAATAGCACTGGCAACACCCGGATGGGCAAACAGCATTTCAAAGCTGGCTTGAACCGAGTCGACGCCAGGGCTCAGGCAGACGTGACCGCTGGCCAGCGCCTTCTTGACCAGAATGCCTTTACCGTGAGCAGCAGCGTAGTCGAGCACGGGTTTTTCGCCCTGCTCGGTAAGGTTGTAGGTCACCATGGCACAATCGCCGTCACGTAATGCCAGCAGGCCTCCCTCGACCGTCTTGCCGGAAAAACCGAAGCCGCGAATTTTGCCTTCACGCTTGAGCTCAGCCAGCGTCTGGTAAACATCGCTGTCGTTGAGAATGGCCAGATCATTACCGTCCGAATGGACCAGTACCAGATCAATAAAATCGGTTTCCAGACGTTTCAGGCTGCGCTCCACTGACATTCGAGTGTGGTCTGCACTGAAGTCATGGCTCGAATGACCGTTTTCGAATTCTTCTCCGACCTTGCTGACGATTACCCAGTCCTGACGCTGACCACGCAACAGCGGCCCAAGGCGTTCTTCACTGGTGCCGTAAGCGGGTGCGGTGTCTATCAGGTTGATGCCCATGTCCCGAGCCATCCGCAGCAGCATCTGTGCCTGCACGTCGTCCGGAATCGTGAAGCCGTTAGGGTATTTAACACCCTGATCCCGACCCAGCTTGACGGTACCAAGGCCCAGTGGCGATACGCTGATGCCGGTGCTGCCCAGTGGACGGTGGAGCTCGTGAAGGGTTTTTACGCTCATGGCAGTAATTGGTCCCAGACAGGTATGGCCAGTGGTGGCTTGGGCAGACCTGTCAGCAGTGGCTGTGGAGTCGGATGGATTTCCTCGTAGGACAGCGCCGCCAGTACCCGGTCAGAAAAGTCCGGCGCCAAAGCCAGCTTTGTCGGCCAGCCGACCATCAGACGGTTCTGTACGCTGAGGAACGCGTTGTCGGGACGTACCAGTCCGGATTGCGCTGGCTCTGCCCGATCAACCCGCAAGGTGGCCCACTCGACCTGAGTGAGATCAATCCACGGCAACAAAGTGCCCAGTTCTTTCTTCACCGCAGCGATTTGCTGTGCCGGATCTCGCGCCACACCATCGGCCTCAGCAACATCGCCGCCCACGTACCACACCCATTGGCCATTGGCGGCCGGGTGAGTCGTGACGGTAAGGCGCGGCTTGGGGCCGCCGCCCAGGCAGTGAGCATACAGCGGCTTCAGGCTGGGGCCTTTTGCGAGCACCATGTGCAGCGGTCGACGTTGCATCTCGGGCTGTGCCACGCCGAGCTTTTTGAGCAGGTCGGCATTGCCTGCGCCAGCGCACAGCACCACGCGCTGGGCGAGAACATCCAGGCCATCAACTTGCATGCCGACCAGATCGTCGCCATCCATCAACGGCTCCAGATGGGTCCCGGCCAGCAAGCTGCCATTGGCCAGTTCAGCCAGACGCTCAATCAGGCTCGGGACGTCGATGACCAGTTCAGCCAAGCGATAAACCTTGCCCTTGAACTTTGGGTCCTGCAGGGCTGGCGGCAGGTCAGTGCCTTTGACTTGATCAACGCGACCGCGTACGGCTTTGCTGGCAAAAAAGCTGGTGAGGTTGCCCGCCAGGGTGCCTGGCGACCACAGGTAATGTGCTTGAGAAAGTACACGTACGCCGCTCAGGTCCAGTTCGCCGGTGCCCGCCAACGCTTCACGCCAGCGGCGCGGCATGTCGGCAATCGCTTCCGATGCACCCGACAAGGCACCATGCAGCGCGTATTTGGCGCCACCGTGAATAATGCCTTGCGACTTGAGACTTTGCCCGCCGCCCAGGCTGGCGTTCTCGACGAGTACGGTCGAGAACCCTTGGCCACGCAGTCGGGCGTTGAGCCAGAGACCAGCAACGCCGGCACCGACGATCAGGACGTCAGTGGAAATAACGGAAGGCATGAGCACCTCTGTGGCCGGAAGAATGCGGCCATTATAGAGGAACGCGTTTTCAATGCCCGGCGGTTTTCGAAAACAACTGAATCACCACGACGCCCAGCACGATCAAACCCATGCCGAGCATGGCCGGAACGTCGAGCTTTTGCCCGTAGATGAAGAACGCAGCGACGCTGACCATGACAATCCCCATGCCCGCCCAGACGGCGTATGCGACGCCCACTGGAATCGTGCGCACCACCAGAATCAGCATCCAGAAAGCGATGGCGTAGCCGCAGATCACCAGCATCAGCGGTATCGGTGTACTCAAGCCTTTCACGGCTTTCATGGAAATGGTGCCAATGACTTCGGCACAAATGGCGATGGCCAGCAGGTAGTACGCAGGCATGGCGGTAACTCCTCTTTGTATGCCGCGCATTTTAGCCATCAACGAGATGGGGTAAAGTCATTACCTATCGTTCTTGGAGATAGGTTGGCAGGCGATGCAGTGGAACCTTGAACAAATGCGTTTGTTTGTCAGCGTGGCCGAGCAGCGCTCGTTTTCCGCTGTAGCCCGGGATATGCACCGGGCTCAGTCTGCGGTCAGCAGTGCGATAGCCATGCTGGAGGCTGACTTGGGTGTCAGCCTGTTTGAACGCAGCAGCGGTCGCCAGCCCCGGTTGACCGAGGCGGGCACGGCGTTGCTTGAAGAGGCGCGAGAACTGTTGCGTCAGTGCGAACGCATCGACGGTCGCGCCTTGGCGTTAATGCGTGGTCAGGAAGCGCAATTGCGTGTGGCACATGATGAAGCCATGCCTTATCAGCCCGTACTCGACAGCCTGGAGGCGCTGTCAGATCGCTTTCCCACGCTTGAAGTCCAGTTGGCCAGCGGTGCGCAGGGCGATGTTGCGCGCAAGTTGCTTGAGCGTCGCGCAGATCTGGGCCTTCTGTTTCATCATGAACAGATGCCTGCCGCGCTTGAGCGAAGAGGGCTGGGCAGTGTGGAAATGGTCACGGTCTGCTCGGTGGGTCATCCATTGGCGAGCAAGGCGCGCGTTACCCGGCAGCAATTGGCACGGCATCGACAATTGCTTATTGCGCCGCAACAGAGTGGTTATCCGGGCGGCGAGCAATTGAGCCCGCACGTGTGGCGTGCCGATAGTTTTTATGTGATGGCTGAATTGCTCATGCGTGGCCTGGGCTGGGCATGGCTGCCTCGGCATGTGGTGCAATACCCAACCTATCAGAGCCAGATGACCGAACTGGTCAGCGAATGGACACCGCCACCTTTAGTGGTGGAGATGGTCTGGCGTCGCGACGAACCTCTGGGGCCTGCTGCGCAGTGGCTGTCCGAAAGTTTTGCCCGGCATTTGCGGGCCATTGGCTGATAAACTCCGCGCCCATGAATAGAACCTTATATACCTTGCTGTTTCATCTCGGCCTGCCACTGGTGGCCGTTCGGCTGTGGCTTCGAGCGCGCAAGGCGCCTGCCTATCGACAGCGGATCGGCGAGCGCTTTGCCCTCGGCCTTCCTGCGATGCACAAAGGCGGTATCTGGGTGCATGCCGTATCGGTGGGCGAAAGCATTGCCGCTGCACCGATGATTCGTGCGCTGCTGGCACGTTATCCACAGCTGCCGGTTACCGTAACGTGTATGACGCCGACCGGTTCTGAGCGGATCAAGGCGATGTTTGCCAATGAGTCGCGCGTTCAGCATTGTTACCTGCCTTACGATTTGCCATGGGCAGCGGCCCGTTTTCTGAATCACATTCAGCCAGTGCTTGGCGTGATCATGGAGACCGAGCTGTGGCCTAACCATATCCATCAGTGCAGCAAGCGCGGCATTCCCGTCGCTCTGGCTAATGCCCGGCTATCTGAGCGTTCGGCGAGAGGCTACGCACGGTTTGCCAGGTTGACCCGGCCGATGCTCGAAGAAATGAGTTTGTTCGCGGTGCAGACGGAAACCGAGGCACAGCGTTTTCTGGAGTTGGGAGCACGTCCGGAATGCGTGTCGGTTACTGGCTCGATCAAATTCGACCTGACTATAGACCCGCAATTGTTGACCGATGCCGCGCAACTGCGTGAGCAATGGCACGCAATCCAGCGTCCGGTATGGATAGCCGCAAGCACACACGCTGGAGAGGATGAGGTTGTGTTGGCGGCCCATCGGCAGTTGCTTGTCAGCCATCCCGATGCATTGCTGGTGTTGGTGCCTCGCCACCCGGAGCGCTTTAACAGCGTGCATGATCTTGCCGTGCAACAAGGTTTCGCGACAGTGCGCCGCTCAACCGGACAGCCTGTCACCGATGAAACTGCGGTGTTGGTGGGCGACACCATGGGCGAATTACTGTTTCTCTATGCGTTGGCTGATATCGCTTTCGTCGGCGGCAGTCTGGTGCCTAACGGGGGACACAATCTGCTGGAGCCTGCTGCGCTGGCCAAACCGGTGTTGAGCGGCCCGCATCTGTTCAACTTCCTGGAAATCGCCGCGATGTTGCGAAATGCCAACGCATTGGTCGAAAGCAGCGATGCGGCGAGTCTTTCGGCTGCCGTGCAGCAACTGTTTGACCAGCCACAACAGGCTCATGAGATGGCCGAGGCGGGGTTGGCGGTGATGAAGGCCAATCAAGGCGCTTTGCAGCGGTTGCTGGACGGGCTTGGCCGCCTTCGAAGGTAGGAGGCAACTTGTTGGCGAGGGGGGCTGACGCGGTGGTTCAGATGCGCCGTCTCGCGAACAAGTTCGCTCCTACCGCAGTTGCGCGTGGCGCAGTACCTACGCGGTGATTCATTTACGCCGCGTTCAAAGGTAGGAGGCAACTTGTTGGCGATGAGGGCTGACGCGATGATTCAGATGCGCCGTCTCGCGAACAAGTTCGCTCCTACCGCAGTTGTGCGTGGCGCAGTATCTACGCTGTGATTCAGGCACGCCGCGTTCGAAGGTGGGAGGCAACTTGTTGGCGATGAGGGCTGACGCGATGATTCAGATGCGCCGTCTCGCGAACAAGTTCGCTCCTACCGCAGTTGTGCGTGGCGCAGTACCTACGCTGTGATTCAGGCACGCCGCGTTCGAAGGTGGGAGGCAACTTGTTGGCGAGGGGGGCTGACGCGATGATTCAGATGCGCCATCTCGCGAACAAGTTCGCTCCTACCGCAGTTTTGGCAAGATTGCCTCACGCTTTTCCGTAGGAGCTCACCGTTTGCGGCGCGACAGTGATCTCTACCGCTGCGGCGGCCTTTCGAAGTTCTTCTTCGCAGCCGCTGCAAGATCTGGCGGCAGGAAGTCTTTGTCCGGGTTGTAGTCGGCTTTCAGGTAGCGGGACAGGTCTTGCAGGTCGCCCGGGTTCAACGTTCCCGCAGCTTGCTTCAAGCGCAGGTTATCGAGGATGTAGTCATAGCGGGTGTTGTTGTAATCACGCACTGATGCATACAACTGACGCTGGGCATCCAGCACGTCGACGATGTTGCGAGTGCCCACCTGATAGCCGATTTCCGTGGCTTCCAGCGCGCTCTGATTAGAAATGATTGACTGTTTGCGAGCCTGGACCTGCTCCACGTCGGTGTTGACTGCACGGTGCAGGTTGCGAGTGTTTTCCACTACCTGACGACGAAGCCCCTCGCGGCGCTGCTCGCTCTGGCTCAGTCTTGAATACGCTTCACGCACTTGCGAGCTGGTCAGCCCGCCGCTATAGATAGGGATATTCAACTGCACCCCGATGCTGCGTTGCTCGACGTCGCCACGGTAGTTCTGTCCGGTGTAGTTCGGATTACTGAAGCCCAGCGCGTCGTTATCGCCACGTTGATACTGAGCCACCGCATCAAGCGTTGGGGCGTGTCCGGCCTTGCGCTGGCGCAGAGTTTCTTCGGCGGCGCTCACTGCGTAATTACTGGCAAGCAGGTTGAGATTCTGTTGCGCAGCGGTATCAACCCAGGCTTTGGCGTCGTTAGGCATCGGCGCCAGGATCGGCAAGGTGTGGACGATGCCTTCAATGGAGTTGTATTCACGATTGGTCAATGTCACCAGCGCCTGGAATGCATCATCCACCTGACGCTTGGCAACGATCCGGCTGGCTCGGGCGGTGTCATAGCTCGCCTGAGCCTGCAGTACATCGGTCTTGTCGGAGAGGCCGACATCGAAGCGCTCGTTGGCTTGATCCAGCTGGCGTCCGAAGGCCGCCTCTTCAGCCTTGGTCGAGGCCAGATTGTCCTGGGCGCGCAGCACGGTGAAGTAGCTTTGCGCGCTTTGCAGAATCAGGTTCTGCTCGGTGGCTGAGAGCTCCAGTGCTGCTTGTTCATTGACTGCTTCTGCGGCCTGCAACTGAAACCAGCGATCTGCACGGAAAATCGGTTGGCTCAGCGTCGCTTGGTAAACGGTGCCGCTGCGGGTGGCGATGGCGTTGGGCTGGTCAATGCTGGTGCGAGTATTGTTAACATTGGCACCGCCAGACAGATTGGGCAGCAGGCCTGCGCGCGCCTGGGGCACGACTTCTTTGCGGGCTGCATAATCGGCACGTGCCGCTGCGAGATCCGCGTTATTGTCGACCGCTTCCTGATAAACGCTGACCAGACCGGTTTTGGTCGGCAGCGGCAAGTCGGCTGCCCAGGCAATCGGACTGCAGGCACATGACACGGCAATGGCCAATGAAAGTTTGTGCAGCATGGGGCGTTCCCTGTTCATGATTATTGTGCCAGTCCGATATCCGAGAAGCTGGCTAGCGAGTGTAGAGGCTGGGGGGCTTGGCAACAATCCGCCATATCAACCATTTATCCAGCGTTTGAAAACGTGCTTGGCGTTCCGGCCCCGTCCCGACTAGACTGGCAGCGTTCTTGTCGGGGTGCCTTGCTTTGAGGCTGAGATCGGTTAAACCGGATCCCGTTGAACCTGATCAGGTTAGCGCCTGCGTAGGGAACAAGATTTCTCGTCTCCCGGCGAGTCCTCTTGAGTGTCGTCCGGGGTCGATGGTTCATTTCTGAAAACCTGAAATGAATCGAACACTCTCCGCTCGATACTCAGCACCAGCCTTGGTGCGTCTTTCCGTCCTCAGGTTCGCTCCGACAATTAATCCGCCGCTGGATGATGTCTGGAGAGCCCGTGATGAGTACAAATCTAAAAAACGCCGCCAATCTGAGTGAGTCCGCCCAGGTCGACTCAGGGTCGGTGCAGCCGTTTACCCGCTCGCAAAAAATTTACGTTCAGGGCTCCCGCCCGGACATTCGCGTACCGATGCGCGAAATCCATCTTGATGTCACACCAACCGATTTTGGTGGTGAGATCAATGCGCCGGTCACCGTCTACGACACCTCCGGCCCCTACACTGACCCCAACGTCATCATCGACGTGCGCAAAGGCTTGGCCGATGTACGTTCGCCATGGATCGACTCGCGCAATGACACCGAGCGTCTGGATGGCCTGACCTCGAACTTCGGCCAGCAGCGACTGGCCGATGCCGAGCTGACCCGACTGCGTTTCGCCCACGTACGCAACCCTCGCCGAGCGAAGGCCGGGGCCAACGTCAGCCAGATGCATTACGCGCGTCAGGGCATCATCACGGCGGAGATGGAATACGTCGCCATCCGCGAAAACATGAAGCTGCAAGAAGCCCGCGCTGCCGGTCTGCTCACTCAGCAACACGCCGGGCATAGCTTTGGCGCGAATATCCCGAAGGAAATCACCGCTGAATTCGTGCGCGAAGAAATCGCCCGCGGTCGCGCGATCATTCCTGCCAACATCAACCACACGGAACTGGAGCCAATGATTATTGGCCGCAACTTCCTGGTGAAGATCAACGGCAACATCGGCAATAGCGCGCTGGGTTCTTCCATCGAAGAAGAAGTCGCCAAGCTGACATGGGGCATCCGCTGGGGCTCGGACACCGTCATGGACCTGTCGACTGGCAAGCACATCCACGAAACCCGCGAGTGGATAATTCGTAACTCGCCGGTTCCGATTGGTACGGTGCCGATCTATCAGGCGCTGGAAAAAGTTGGCGGTGCCGCCGAAGACCTGACCTGGGAGCTGTTTCGCGACACGCTGATCGAGCAGGCAGAGCAGGGCGTAGACTACTTCACGATTCACGCCGGTGTGCTGCTGCGCTATGTGCCACTGACCGCCAAACGCGTGACCGGAATTGTCAGCCGTGGCGGTTCGATCATGGCCAAGTGGTGTTTGGCGCATCACAAGGAAAACTTCCTTTACACCCACTTCGAAGACATCTGCGAAATCATGAAGGCCTACGACGTCAGCTTCTCACTGGGTGATGGCTTGCGTCCGGGGTCGATTGCCGATGCCAACGACGCCGCGCAATTTGGTGAGCTGGAAACTCTGGGTGAACTGACCAAAATCGCCTGGAAGCACGACGTGCAGACCATGATCGAAGGCCCGGGCCATGTGCCGATGCAGTTGATCAAAGAGAACATGGACAAGCAGCTTGAGTGCTGTGACGAGGCGCCTTTCTACACCCTCGGCCCGCTGACCACTGATATTGCGCCAGGTTACGACCACATTACGTCAGGTATTGGGGCGGCGATGATCGGCTGGTTCGGCTGCGCGATGCTTTGTTACGTCACGCCCAAAGAGCATTTGGGGTTGCCGAACAAGGATGACGTGAAGACCGGGATCATCACCTACAAGATCGCGGCGCATGCAGCGGACCTTGCCAAGGGCCATCCGGGCGCGCAGATCCGCGACAACGCCCTGAGCAAGGCGCGTTTTGAATTCCGCTGGGAAGACCAGTTCAACCTTGGCCTGGACCCGGACACCGCACGTTCGTATCACGACGAAACCCTGCCAAAAGACTCCGCCAAGGTCGCGCATTTCTGCTCCATGTGCGGGCCGAAATTCTGCTCGATGAAAATCACCCAGGAAGTGCGTGAGTACGCGGCCAATCAGAAGATTGAAGCGGTCGACCTCGATGTTGCCCAAGGGCTGGCGGAACAGGCCGAGCGCTTCAAGCAGGAAGGCAGCCAGCTGTACAAAAAGGTTTGATCTGAAGCTGGCAGAGGTCTTGGTAGGAGCGAACTTGTTCGCGAGGCGGCTTTAGGGGTTCACATTAAATCGCCTCGCGAACAAGTTCGCTCCTACCGGGATTCGTCGCCTTTACATGTGTTCTCCTGGACTAAAACCATGACCACCCCCAGCACCTATTCACCCGATACCCCCGTCCCCTTAGACAAGCGCGTCTTCGGTGGGCGAGACCTGTTTTCTCTGTGGTTCTCCCTCGGCATCGGCCTGATGGTCCTGCAAACCGGTGCGCTATTGGCGCCGGGGCTTGGCATGTCGGGTTCGCTGCTGGCGATTTTTCTCGGCACGTTGGTGGGCGTGTTGCTGCTCGCTGCTGTTGGCGTGATCGGCAGCGACACCGGTTTATCGTCCATGGCCGCGCTCAAACTCAGCCTCGGCAGCAAAGGTGCTTCACTGCCTGCGTTGCTCAACCTGTTGCAGCTGATCGGTTGGGGCTCGTTTGAAATCATCGTCATGCGCGATGCAGCAAGCTTGCTCGGCACCCAGGCTTTTGGCGACAACACCCTGTGGACCAGCCCATTGCTCTGGACGTTGTTTTTCGGTGGTCTGGCAACGTTACTGGCGGTCAGTGGCCCGCTTACGTTCGTGCGGCAGATTCTGCGCAAGTGGGGGATCTGGCTGTTGTTGGCGGCTTGCTTGTGGCTGACCTGGAATCTGTTCGCCAAGGCTGATCTGGCCGCGCTTTGGGCTCAGGCTGGTGATGGTTCCTTACCATTCGCTGTGGGCTTCGACATCGCTATCGCCATGCCGCTTTCGTGGCTGCCATTGATAGCCGATTACTCACGTTTCGGTAAACGCGCACGAAACGTTTTTGGCGGTACCGCGCTGGGCTTCTTCATCGGTAATTTCTGGCTGATGAGCCTGGGCGTGGCCTATACGCTGGCGTTCGCCCCGAGTGGCGAGGTTAATGCCTTGTTGCTGGCGCTGGCGGGAGCAGGCTTGGGGATTCCGTTATTACTTATCCTGCTGGATGAGTCGGAAAACGCGTTCGCCGATATTCACTCGGCAGCGGTATCCAGCGGAATTTTGTTAAAGCTGAAAGTCGAGCATCTGGCCTTGGCCATCGGTGTGATCTGCACGTTGATCGCCTGCTTTGCGCCCTTGGCGCAGTATCAGAACTTCCTGTTGCTGATCGGCTCGGTGTTCGCGCCATTGTTTGGCGTGGTGCTGGTGGATCATTTTGTATTGCGCAGTCGCCGCAGCCTGGTGGCTAACGTCGGGTTTCAATGGATGACTTTGCTGGCATGGCTTGGCGGAGTCAGCACCTATCACGTGCTGGCCAATCTTTACCCGGATATCGGCGCAACACTGCCAGCGCTCATCGTCGCTGGCGTGCTGCAGTTGTTGCTGGGCAAAAACCTCAACCGCGACCTGGGAACAGTTCCGGTTTGAGGATGCCATTGAGCTGCGGATAAGGAATCTTCAGCTCGATGTGGCCCATTGAGTAGGGCGCGATAGTGTCCACCTGGTACTTGAGGATGAACGCGCCGTAGGTCAGGGCGATATGCGGCGTGCGTTTGAAGGGCCAGGTCTTCATGAACTCGGCGTCTTCATTCATCTTGGTCGAGAGCAGCCAGCCTTGATGCGCCAGTTCTGCCTTCTGCCAGAACTCGCCTTCCTTGCCCGGCACAATCATGTCGGCAAGGGTCAGCACTTTCTCTTGCTGACGTGAATAGTTGATGAACGCACGGCCGGGCGCGCCATGTGCGCCGCCGGTATCCAGATAGCTGGACAGCTCGACGACTACGATACCGTCATGTTGCTCGCGTACTTTGGCTTGCAAATAGCTGGCGTTGCGCCCTTGGGAGTCACGCAGGTATTGCTCTTGATACGCCTTGAGCGAGGTCGGCAGCGGTCCGCTGGAATCTGTGCGAGTCAGTTGCAGTAGTGTCTTCTGCACGATGGCGTCCAGCTTGGGCTCATCGGGGAAGTGCACGGTGTCGATATTCACCAGCGGGCAATCGGCGGCGGTGCAGCCCGGTTTGATCAGTTCGGAGGCATCACGCTGCACCTGCAGGGGCGCACGGTAATTGGGTTGGAACAGGCTCTGACAGGCGCCCAGCATAAGTGCCAGGCAAGCCAGTGAAGCGATCCTCAATAACGACATGTTGATCCTTTGCGGTGGCAATGAAGACGGTTACGTTGTTCGAGTTCAGGCTGCTTGGACTGCAAACGGTGACATCGGTTCGCCGCTGGGCGGATTAGAGTTCGTTTCGCTATTGGCCGTCTACCCTGCATGTTCAAGGGGGCTGCATCTGGTTGGCGATGCGCGTTAGGATGGCATCACGTTACGACTTGCCCAAAGCGAGAAACACATGACCGAACAGACCCGATCGACCCCGACTGCTTTTGAAATCACCCGGCGTGAAAACTGCTTTCAGGGCTTTTATAGACTGGACAAAGTCTTCTTGCGTCACGAACAGTTTGTGGGTGGTCTTGGCAAGGAAATCAGTCGTGAGCTTTTTGTGCGTCATGACGCGGTCTGTGTGCTGCCGTACGACGCCAAACGCGATGAAGTGGTGTTGATCGAGCAATTCCGTGTGGGTGCGCTGGAGAAAACTGCCAATCCCTGGCTGATTGAACTGGTCGCAGGTTTGATCGACAAGGCTGAGGAGCCTGAAGAGGTTGCTCACCGCGAAGCAGAAGAGGAAGCTGGAATTGTCTTCAGCGCCTTGTGGCCGATCACCAAATACTTTCCTTCACCGGGTGGCAGTGATGAGTTTGTTCATCTGTACCTGGGGCGCTGTGAAAGTGAGGGCGCGGGGGGATTGCATGGACTGGAGTCCGAAGGTGAAGATATCCGCGTTACCGTCTGGTCCTTTGACGATGCACTGCAAGCAGTGCGTGACGGGCGAATTATCAATGCTTCGACGATTATCGCGCTGCAATGGCTGGCGCTGAACCGTGTCGAAATCAGGGGGTTATGGTCGTGAGTCCATTGCGCGAGCGTTATCGTGTTGACCTTGCCGGGCTGCAAGCTGCCTGCGAGGCCAACTACGCGCGCTTGATGCGGTTGTTGCCGGACATGCGCAACGAACAACGCTCACGTCGGGTTGCAGTGACTCAAGGCGATCAAATGCTCGGCGTCCTGGCGGTCGAAGTGCTGCTCGACTGCCCATACACCACCACCCTGCAAGTGCGTCAGGAACACAGCCTGCCATGGCTGCCGGTTCCCAGCCTGGAAGTGCAGGTCTATCACGATGCGCGCATGGCCGAAGTGATCGGCGCCGAACATGCTCGGCGCTTCCGGGGGATCTATCCATACCCTAACGCTGAAATGCATCAGCCGGACGAGAAGGCTCAACTCAATCTGTTTTTGGGCGAATGGCTGAGCCATTGCCTGGCGTGTGGGCATGAGTTTGAAGCGGTGCGGTGAGTGCTGTATCCGGTGCTGCGTTAACTTTTGTGATATCCATACTGCCAGGCCCGCATTATTTCAGGGTTCAGGATAGGCTTTGATATTAAATTTTCCCGTAACGGTCTGGCGCTGCCCTTCAATCATGACAACAAACTCGAAACTGGCATGCATGTGCAGGGTTTCTTCGTCATAAGCCGTTAGTTGAATAAAGCCTTCAGACGAACTGTAGGTGGTGAGGTACCAGCCTCCCGATGTGCTTTGGCGAGCGATTGCATAACTGCCAAAGGCAGTGGTCCCGTCTCCCTCTATCGGGTAGGTGCCGGGGGGGAGGTCAAGTTGCAGTCCTACGAGGATGAACTTCCTTAGTAACGCTTCCTCCGGAGCGTGGAAGGCGACGTCTTTGGAGCAGCCCCAAGGCGAACAGCCCATGTCGATACTGGCTTCTACTGCGTGGAATCCTTCTCCGTTCAGATAAACCTCATAAGGGCCGGTGGTGCCTTTTCCGAACTTAAGGTTGCGGGTGTGAGTTTCTTTAGGTTGAACATTCATTGCTGTGCTTCCTGCGTGCAATATAAATAAAGGGGGTAGCGCCTGCATGCCTGCATGGACTATCAAACTACCCCCATTAATGGGGTCTGCAACCTGTCACTTCTGACAGGGTTTGATTGTTTACTTGATTGTCTTAATCAGGATATTAAACGGCTGTCAAGCAATGCTCAGGCTTTGTGACTCAGTGCTCATCCATTTATTTGCCGATGAGGTCGCTTCCCACCATAATCGCCAGACTCTGCCCAAGGAGATGGCTTTTGCCGAACGTTCCCGTTAAAGACTCAGTCCTGCTGGTCCAACTGTCCGACAGCCATTTGTTCGCCAAGGCGGACGGTACGCTGCTGGGCATGAAAACCCGCGAGAGTCTGCAAAAAGTCATCGAACTGGTTCTGGTCGAACAGCCGCAGGTGGATCTGGTGGTTGCCAGTGGCGATGTCTCGCAAGACGGCAGCGTTGAGTCCTACGAAGCGTTTCGGAATCTGAGCGATCAGATTCAGGCCCCCAAGCGCTGGTTTCCCGGCAATCATGACGAGTCGCTGGAAATGCAGCAGGCCGCTCAACAAAGCGACCTGCTCGACCCGATTATCGATATTGGCAACTGGCGGGTGACGTTGCTCGACTCATCGGTGCCCGGCTCGGTACCCGGTTATTTGCGCGATCAACAGTTGCAACTGCTGGCGCAAGCCGTGAGCGAGGCTCCTGAACGTCATCACCTGGTCTGCCTGCATCACAATCCTGTGCCGATTGGCTGCGAGTGGATGAATCCCATTGGCCTGCGTAACCCGGATGCACTGTTTGCGGTACTGGAGCGTTTTCCACAGGTGCGTGCAGTGTTGTGGGGGCATGTGCATCAGGAATACGACCAAATGCGCGATACGATTCGGCTTTTGGCGTCGCCTTCGACCTGCATTCAATTCGCGCCGGGCAGTGTCGACTTCAAGGTCGACACTGCCGCTCCGGGCTACCGCTGGCTGCGTCTGTTTGACGATGGACAGCTGGAAACCGGTGTGTCGCGAGTCGTTGGCATGGATTTCGAAGTGGATTACGGGGGCGAGGGGTACTGATCATTTCGTCGTGAAACACACGGGGACGAGTCTTTCAGCGTTAGTCCCTGTAAACTGCGCGGCTTTGTACCACTCAGTGATTCAGGAGCGGACGGCGTGACCAGCGAAATACCCACACTGCTTTATATCCACGGTCTGAACAGCTCCGCGCTGTCGAAAAAAGCCACTCAGTTGATCGCACTGATGCGCTCGCTGGGGCTGAGTGAGCAGGTGCGAGTCCCCGAATTGCATCATCATCCGCGTCAGGCCATGGTTCAGCTGGAATCCGCTATCGAAGAACTCGGGCGGCCACTGCTGGTCGGCAGCTCGCTCGGCGGCTACTATGCGACACACTTGGCGCAGCGCCACGGCCTGAAAGCCGTGCTGATCAACCCGGCAGTCAATCCGCACCAGCTATTCGATGGCTTTGTCGGTACGCAGCAAAACCTTTATACCGGCGAAACCTGGGAGCTGACCCACGATCACGTCAAGGCTCTGGCCGAACTGGAAGTGCCCGCACCTCAAGACCCGGCGCGTGTTCAGGTCTGGCTGCAAACCGGTGATGAGACCCTTGATTATCGCCGCGCCGAATCGTTCTATCGAGCATGCGCGTTGCGTATACAGGCAGGCGGCGACCACAGTTACCAAGGCTTTGCCGGGCAATTGCCCGCGCTGTTGAGTTTTGCCGGATTCGCCCCTGAGCTGTTACAGGCGGTAGATGTTTCCAAGCTTTGAATGTATAGCCGGATTAAATGTAGGAGCTGCTGAAGGCTGCGATTGGTTCGAAAGCCTGGCGTATGCCGGATCGCAGCCTTCGGCAGCTCCTACAGGTTTTCAACTCTGTAACTCCACGAACAACTGATGACGAGACCCCATGGCCAATCCCAGCGCTAGCTCTTATAACGCAGACGCCATCGAAGTCCTCTCGGGCCTCGACCCGGTTCGCAAGCGGCCGGGCATGTATACCGACACCTCGCGGCCGAATCACCTTGCCCAGGAAGTGATCGACAACAGCGTCGACGAAGCTCTGGCGGGCCATGCCAAATCGGTGCAGGTGATTCTGCATGCCGACAATTCGCTGGAAGTGTCCGACGATGGTCGCGGCATGCCAGTGGACATCCACCCGGAAGAGGGCGTTTCTGGTGTCGAGCTGATCCTCACCAAGCTTCACGCGGGCGGCAAGTTCTCCAACAAGAACTACCAGTTCTCCGGTGGTTTGCACGGTGTGGGTATCTCGGTGGTCAACGCGCTGTCGACCCTGGTCAAAGTCCGGGTCAAGCGTGACGGCAACGAATACGAAATGAGCTTCACCGATGGTTTCAAAGCATCGGAACTGGAGATAGTCGGCACCGTTGGCAAACGTAATACCGGGACCAGCGTTTACTTTGCGCCGGACCCTAAATATTTCGATACTCCCAAGTTTTCGGTCAGCCGCCTCAAGCACGTGCTCAAGGCAAAAGCCGTACTGTGTCCGGGACTGCTGGTCAGCTTTGAAGACAAAGCCACAGGTGAAAAAGTCGAATGGCATTACGAGGACGGCCTGCGTTCTTATCTGCAGGATTCGGTCACTGATTTCCTGCGCCTGCCGGATGAGCCGTTCTGTGGCAGTTTTGCCGGTAATAAAGAAGCCGTCGACTGGGCATTGCTCTGGCTGCCTGAAGGCGGGGACAGCGTTCAGGAAAGCTACGTCAACCTGATCCCGACGGCGCAGGGCGGCACTCATGTGAACGGTTTGCGTCAGGGCTTGCTTGATGCCATGCGCGAGTTCTGCGAATACCGCAATCTGCTGCCGCGTGGCGTGAAGCTGGCGCCGGAAGACGTTTGGGAGCGCATTGCTTTCGTCCTGTCGATGAAAATGCAGGAGCCACAATTTTCCGGCCAGACCAAGGAACGCCTGTCCTCTCGGGAAGCCGCGGCGTTTGTGTCCGGTGTCGTAAAGGATGCATTCAGCCTGTGGCTCAACGCCAACTCCGATCTGGGTATGCAGCTGGCCGAACTGGCAATCAACAACGCCGGTCGTCGCCTCAAGGCCAGCAAGAAGGTCGAGCGCAAGCGCATCACTCAGGGCCCGGCATTGCCTGGCAAACTGGCTGACTGTGCCGGTCAGGATCCGATGCGCTCCGAGCTGTTCCTGGTCGAGGGTGATTCCGCGGGTGGCTCCGCCAAGCAAGCCCGGGACAAGGAGTTTCAGGCGATCCTGCCGTTGCGCGGCAAGATCCTCAATACCTGGGAAGTCGACGGCGGCGAAGTGCTTGCCAGCCAGGAAGTACACAACATTGCTGTCGCCATCGGTGTTGATCCGGGCGCTGCGGACATGAGCCAGTTGCGCTACGGCAAGATCTGCATCCTCGCCGACGCCGACTCCGACGGTTTGCACATTGCGACGCTGCTGTGCGCGTTGTTCGTCCAGCATTTCCGTCCGCTGGTTGACGCAGGCCATGTTTATGTCGCCATGCCGCCGTTGTATCGCATCGACTTGGGTAAAGAAATCTACTACGCGCTTGATGAAGCCGAGCGCGACGGGATCCTTGACCGTCTGGTGGCCGAGAAGAAGCGCGGCAAGCCGCAGGTCACACGATTCAAAGGTCTGGGTGAGATGAACCCGCCGCAGCTTCGTGAAACCACCATGGACCCGAATACTCGTCGTCTAGTGCAATTGACCCTGGACGATTTTGAAGTCGCGTCGGAAATGATGGACATGTTGCTGGCCAAAAAACGCGCTGGCGACCGCAAGAGCTGGCTGGAGTCCAAAGGCAACCTCGCCGAGGTTTTGACTTGATGCGAGGCCCCACGGTGTCTTCGACACCGCGTGATTCCTTTGCTGCCCCTGTAGGAGCGGGCTTGCTCGCGACAGCGTCAGTTCAGGCACCGCATTCAGCGCCTGGCAGACCGAATCGCGAGCAAGCTCACTCCTACAGGATTGCGCGTTTGATACAAAACCGCGTTGCAAACATTGGGACCTGTAGGAGCGCACGAGCAGCGCGAGGCCGCGATAGCGGTGTATCAGACAGGACGCCATCGCTGCCTCGCGGTGCTCGTGAGCTCCTACAGAAAAGCATTCCAGGTCAGGTAGCCAGATTTTTTTCGATAGGAGTGAGCTTGCTCGCGAAGGCGTTGGGTCATTCAATGAATGCCACGGTTGAACGACCGAATCGCGGGCAAGCGCGCTCCTACAGGCGATCTGTGTGGGCCGGGCTGCTTGCAACTCTGCTGGTGGCTCCGGCATTCGCAGCATCACTGCCAGAGCTGACGCTCGTTTCAGAGCATCCGGTGGACGGCATGGCCGGTGGCAATCTGTCAGGGCTGGCGGTGTGCAGTGGCCAGTTATGGGCCATTTCGGACCGCGACGACGACTTACTCTACCGTATGGATATGACGAGCACCGTCTGGCTGGCTCAGTCTGAGAAGATTGATGTACCACCTGCGCCGGAGAGTGATTTGCCGGCCAACTTGCGTTCGCTGGCAAAACTGTCGTCCTTCGTGCGTGGCGGGAGTCTGGATTTCGAAGGCATCAGCTGTGATGCGGCTGGCAATAAATATGTCGTCAGCGAGGCCCACGCGGAGGTGCTCAAGGTGCCTGCCGAGGGGCCGCCCGTCTGGCTGAAATTGCCGCCCGAACTGGTAGCACAGGCGCGGGCCAAGGGCATGTTGCAACACTTCAACGCTATTTTTGAAGGCTTGGCCATTAGCCCGCAAGGTGACCGTTTGTGGTTGGCTGCCGAGCGCAGTCAACGCGGGTTGCTGGTGGTCAGCCGCGACAAGGATGCCTGGCGCTGCAAGGGCAGTTGCGTGTTGCGTACCGAGCCCGGCAGTGAAGTTTTACCGCCGCAGGTGGGTGGAAAATCGGTATCCCGTGATTTTGCCGACCTGTCGCTGTTCAACGGCAAGCTGTTTACGCTGGAACGTTCGGCGTATCGCATTTGCCGACGCTCCCTGGAGACTGGCAAGAGTGAGCAATGCTGGTCGTTCGCCAAAGAGGCGTTGATGCCCAACCGGCTTTACGACCAGCCGTTCGCCCTGACCGAGGCTCTGGTAGTGGATGAAACGGGCGCCTGGGTAGGCATCGATAACAATTTCGATGAGCGCGCCGATGGCGAGAAGCGCCCGATCGTATGGCGCTTCGCAGCACCTGCTGGCGGCTGGAGTGCGCAACCATGAGTTCGCAACCTCCCGGCAAACGCGCGGGCAAGGTGCTGATGATCATGGCCTGCGGCGCAGCGCTATTTCTGGCGACGCGCTTTTTTGGCGAGTGGGAAGATCGCCAGGTAAACCCTAACTCGGTGGTCACCTCGCAACACGGTGATGGATATATAGAAGTGCAACTGGTGGGCAATCGTCAGGGGCATTTTGTCAGCTCGGGCAAGATCGATGATCACCCCGTAGAGTTTTTGCTGGATACCGGTGCCACTGATGTGGCGGTCCCGGGCAAGGTGGCAGACACCTTGCAGTTACAACGGGGTGCGCCGGTTTGGGTCAGCACCGCCAATGGCCGCAGTGAGGGCTTTCGAACGTCAATCGAACGTCTGCAACTGGGCGACATCGTCCTGTACAACGTGCGCGCCCTGGTGGTGCCCGGTCTGGACGGAGAGCAGGTGCTGCTCGGTATGAGCGCAATGAAACAACTCGAATTCACTCAGCGCGGTGGCACCATGCTGCTGCGTCAGACCACGAAATAATGAGGCACGCATGAGCGACTCCCTTGACCTCAGTCTGGATGGTGTAGAACGCCGGTCACTGGCTGACTTCACCGAACAGGCCTACCTCAACTACTCCATGTACGTGATCATGGACCGTGCCTTGCCGCATATCGGCGACGGTCTCAAGCCCGTGCAGCGACGCATCGTCTATGCCATGAGCGAGCTGGGCCTGGACGCTGATTCCAAGCACAAGAAGTCGGCGCGTACCGTCGGCGACGTGCTCGGCAAGTTTCACCCCCACGGCGACTCGGCCTGTTATGAAGCCATGGTGCTCATGGCCCAGCCATTCAGCTATCGCTATACGCTGGTGGATGGGCAAGGCAACTGGGGTGCGCCGGATGATCCTAAATCCTTCGCGGCCATGCGTTACACCGAGGCGCGTTTGTCGCGTTACTCCGAGGTGCTGCTCAGCGAGTTAGGCCAGGGCACTGCTGACTGGGTGCCGAATTTTGACGGTACTCTGGACGAGCCTGCTGTGTTACCAGCACGTTTGCCGAATATCCTCCTCAATGGCACGACGGGTATTGCCGTGGGCATGGCCACTGACGTGCCGCCGCACAACTTGCGTGAGGTCGCGACTGCCTGCGTGCGTCTGCTTGATGAGCCGAAAGCTACCGTCGAACAACTGGTTGAGCATATTCAGGGCCCGGATTACCCGACCGAAGCGGAGATCATCACCCCGCGTGCCGACCTGCTGAAAATGTATGAAACCGGCAAAGGTTCGGTGCGCATGCGCGCCGTGTACCACGTTGAAGACGGCGACATCATCGTCACTGCGCTACCGCATCAGGTTTCCGGTGCCAAGGTGCTGGAGCAGATTGCTGCCTTGATGCAGGCCAAGCCTTCCAAGGCACCGCAGGTCGCTGACCTGCGCGACGAGTCTGACCACGAAAACCCTTGCCGAATTGTGATCATTCCGGTGAACAGCCGGGTTGATCATGAAGCGCTGATGCAGCACTTGTTCGCCAGTACCGATCTGGAGTCCAGCTACCGGGTCAACATCAACATCATCGGGCTGGACGGCAAGCCGCAACTGAAGAACCTGCGTGCATTGCTGGTGGAATGGCTGGAGTTCCGTGTACGCACGGTGCGCCGTCGCCTGCAGTTCCGCCTCGACAAGGTTGAGCGCCGTCTGCACCTGTTGGACGGTTTGTTGGTTGCATACCTCAATCTGGATGAAGTGATTCATATCATCCGCACCGAGGAGCATCCGAAGGCGAAGTTGATCGAGCGCTTCGAACTGAGCGAAATCCAGGCTGACTACATTCTGGACACCCGTTTGCGTCAGTTGGCACGCCTCGAAGAGATGAAACTGCGCAATGAGCAGGATGAACTGAACAAAGAGCGGACCAAGCTACTGGCGTTGCTGGGCAGCGAGGCCAAGCTGAAGAAGCTGGTCCGCACCGAGCTGCTGAAAGACGCCGAAACCTATGGCGATGACCGCCGCTCGCCAATCGTCGAGCGCGCTGAAGCCAAGGCCATGACCGAGCATGATCTGCTGCCGAATGAGAAAGTGACCGTCGTATTGTCGGAAAAAGGCTGGGTGCGATCCGCCAAAGGTCACGATATCGACGCGACCGGGCTTTCCTACAAGGCGGGGGATGGTTTCCAGACGGCTGCAATGGGCCGTTCCAACCAATACGCAGTGTTTATCGATTCCACGGGCCGCAGTTATTCGCTGGCCGCTCATACCTTGCCATCTGCTCGGGGGCAGGGTGAGCCGTTAACAGGCAAGCTTCAGCCACCGCCAGGCGCGACGTTTGAATGTGTGTTGCTGCCTGAAGATGACGCGTTGTACGTCATCGCGTCGGATGCGGGTTATGGGTTCGTGGTCAAGGGCGAGGATCTGCAGGCCAAGAACAAGGCGGGCAAGGCGCTGCTGAGTTTGCCGAACGGGGCTAAAGTGATGTTGCCGCGTCCGGTCGCTGATCGTGAGCAGAACTGGCTCGCTGCTGTAACCACTGAAGGGCGTCTGCTGATCTTCAAGATCAGTGACTTGCCTCAGTTGAGCAAAGGTAAAGGCAACAAGATCATCGGTGTGCCGGGTGATCGGGTCGCCAGCCGTGAAGAATATGTAACTGATATTGCGGTGATACCACAGGGCGCTACTCTGGTCTTGCAGGCCGGTAAACGCAATCTGTCACTCAAACCTGATGATCTGGAACATTACAAGGGCGAGCGTGGGCGTCGGGGTAATAAGCTGCCTCGTGGCTTCCAGCGGGTCGATGCGCTTTTGGTAGAAAACGCCTCTTAATCCTGCTTTAGAGCTATTGGTCTTCGTTTTGCCATGAAGATCGACGCATAATCGCTGGAGTCATGACGCATATTCACGGATGATATGACGTCTTGAGGCGCAAGCGTGGCTGAGTGCCTGCACGAATTTGTTGAGTTATACACTGTGGCTTGCCTGACGGCGGCCACCTGGATGGGATGATGAATCTTCTACGCCTTCCCGTTGTTTTGTTGATGACCGGTGTTTTGGGTCTGGCTGGTTGCAGTGTGCATCAGCCGACTGCGCTATATCAGCTGGACAGTGGCACACCCGGGCAACCTACACATGATAAGGGACTGGCTGTTTTGCTGGGGCCTGTCTCAGTGGCTGACTACCTGCAGCGCGAAACGCTGCTGCAGCGACAGCCTGACGGTAGCCTGACGGCTTCGAGCGATGGTCGCTGGGCAGGTAGCCTGTCTTCGGATATCGATCAACTGCTGTTGCGTCAACTCGCCTGGAAGCTGGACAGCCAGCGCGTTGTTCTGGCCCCTGCGGCGGCAAACTTCACGCCTGACGTGCAAGTGGTGTTGTCCATCAGTCGTCTGGACTCCGGTGCGAAACAACCTGCGATTCTTGATGCTCAATGGCGTCTGGTGGATCGTAAAGGTAATGTTCGTGACAGTCGTATTGTCCACCTTGAAGAGCTTCACGCCGGGACCTCTGCCGATCAGGTAAGAGCTCAGGGTTTGTTGCTCCAGCGTCTGGCGGATCAGGTGAGTTCTGCGGTGAAGCCGATTTCCTGGCAGCCTGAGGAGCCAAAGAAAGCGCCAGTGGCTCGTGCCAAAGAGCCTGAGAAGCCAAAGATTCCAATGGCCTCTCCAATTCGTACTGATCTGGAAGTGTTCCGCTTCTAGGATTGGCGCAAACAAAAAGCCCGCAGCGATGCGGGCTTTTTTGTGGGCTGCTATCCGGAATTCGCTGTACGAGCTGCCGAAGGCTGCGAATGGCGGTATTTCGGAGAAATCGCTTTCGCAGCCTTCGGCAGCTCCTACAGGCTCTATGTCTTTCAGATGCATCCGCGATTTGGCCAAGGTTGCATACGGCCGTCAATCGCGGTGAGAACGGCGCGTCGCTATCGCGGCGTCGCGGTGCTCGTGCGCTTCAGGTCAGTTGAATCAAACCTTCCGGGCCGTCTCGTGCATGCGCGCCAACTGGCGTTCAAGCATCGAAGGGTAGGGCTCCATCAGGCGCTCTACGCAGCAGGCGCCTTCAGGGCTGGCAATCGGGCGGATACGTGCGCGCTGACGGATCAGAGCATCGTCATTGATCTTGCGCTCTACCAGCAACAGGTTGCGGCTGTGTTGCGAGAGGGCCAATGCGTCTTGTGCCGTTTCGGTCAGCAACAGGTCGATTTGACTCAGCCCCGCCAGACCTTCGCCCAATGTCAGGCCGAGTTGCAATTGCAGGGTGATGCCGCTATCGGCGACTTCAATCTGCAATGCGTGACTCAGCGCCCGCAACAGTTCACCACAGCAGATAGCGTTGGTTAGGTAGTCATCCCCGCTTTCCTGGCTATGGAACAGCATCAGTGTGCTGCCGTCGTTCAGGGTATGCAGTTCGCCATCGTAGAGCGACGACGCCTGATCCAGGCAGTCGCGATAACGCTGTAGCAGGTCTGTCAGGCGTGCGCGGGGCAAGCGACGCAATTGATCCTGCGAGCCAAGCTGAATCGCCAGCACCGCACTCGGTTGTGGTGTGCTCGGGACTGCCGCCTTGCTGACCTGAGGCGCAACGCTGGAGTGGTCGCGCAGGTCGGCAAAAGGATCGTCCTCGTCTTCTTCATCCTCTTCGGCGACCAGACGGCGCTGCACCGGTGGTGCCGGCAAGCGCGGTTTGGCCGGTTCATCAAAGCCCGGCTCGCGTGAGGATCTGCCTGTGGAAGCCGGTTCAACGTCTTCTTCGGCGTCTACGTAGTGATCGTCCGAGTCATCTTCAGCGTATTCCGGCTCTGGTTCGGGCTCCGGCTCCGGCATTGGCGGCGCGAAAGATGCGCGTAGCTGACGGGCCAGATCACCGATTTCATCCTGGCGTTCAACTGCCGGAGTGTACGGGTCGATGTCGCGCAGCCAGATCCGCAATTGCATCAGCGGAGTGGAAATGTGTCTGCCCAGGCGCAGGCTCAGAGCCAGCGCCAGCGCCAGCAGGATACCCGCAAGGATGCCCATGCTTTGCAGGCTGATGGTCATCGGCTGTTGAAACTGTGACATGTCCAGGCTGATGCGCAGATGCCCGGCCATGGTGTCCTGAAAAGTGATTTTGATCTCGTACAGGCCTTCGGCTTCGCCGAGCAGCCCGTTTTTCGGGCGCTGACCCGCTTCCGCGAGAATACGGTTGTCCACGCTGTAGATTGCGGCATGGGCCACCAGCGGGTTTTTCACCAGATTGCCCAGCAGCACGTTAAGACTGAGGATGTCGTTGGACACCAGCAGCTCTGTGGCAGAGGTCGCAGTTTGCGTGGTGAGAGCCTGACCTAGCGCATCAGCCTGCTCGTGCATGGCCTGCTTGAATTGCAAACCCATTACACCGGCGTAGATCAACAGCGCCAGAGAGACGAGGATCACGTTATGGCTGGCAATGCGCAAAGCAATCGGTACACGGCGATGACGCAATGCCCGGAAGATCAGCAGGAAGAAATTATCGGTTTTAACGGGCGTGGGCCGGTTCACAGAGCACGGCTCTTTCGAAGAAGTTGCCGCGCAGTATAACGACCGACCCAGTGACGGCAAAGCGCTGCCTGTGCCCGATGGTCACTGAAAGTGGTTAGAATGCGGTTTTTTTCCACTGCTGGGGTGTCCCTTGCGCGAAATCGTCCTGATTAACATCACCGGTGAAGACCGTCCCGGTCTCACTGCGGCTATCACTGGCGTGCTTGCACAGGGCGCAGTGAACGTCCTTGACGTCGGCCAGGCGGTGATCCACGACGTCCTGTCGTTCGGCATTCTGATTGAAATTCCTGACTCCGGACAAGACTCTTCTGTCCTCGAAGATCTCCAGTCCATCGCCCACAAGCTGGATCAGCAGGTGCGTATTACGCCGGTATCCGAGGCGGATTATCAGCAGTGGGTAGACGATCAGGGTAACTCCCGGCATATCGTGACGCTGCTGACTCGCAAGGTCACCGCCCAACAGCTGCAACGGGTCAGCTCGATTACGGCGCAACACGGCCTGAACATTGACAGGATTGATCGTCTTTCACGGCGCATGCCACTGGATGCGCCGACTGAACAGGGCAAAGGCTGCATTGAGTTTTCAGTGCGTGGCGAGCCTGCTGACGCCAAAGCCCTGCAGGCTGAGTTTTTGCAGGTGGCGCAGGAGTTGAACGTCGATATAGCGTTCCAGCAGGATTCGCTGTTCCGCCGCAACCGTCGTCTAGCTGTGTTCGATATGGACTCGACGCTTATCGAGGCTGAAGTCATTGATGAACTGGCCAAGGCTCATGGCGTGGGCGATCGGGTTTCGGAAATTACAGAGCGCGCCATGCGTGGCGAGCTGGATTTCAGTGCCAGTTTCAAAGAGCGTCTGGCCTTGCTCAAAGGTCTGGACGTCAGCGTGCTGGACGAAATCGGTGCTTCGTTGCGTTTGACCGAAGGTACCGAAATCCTCTTTGCCGAACTCAAGCGTCTGGGCTACAAGACTGCGATTCTGTCGGGCGGCTTTACTTACTTCGCCAAACAGTTGCAGGCCAGACTCGGTATCGATTATGTCTTCGCCAATGAGCTGGAAGTGGTTGATGGCAAATGTACCGGCGTGGCCGTTGAGCCCATCGTCAATGCCCAGCGCAAGGCAGACCTGTTGCGTGAACTGGCAGCGAAGGAAGGCTTGAGCCTGGAGCAAACCATCGCCGTCGGTGATGGTGCCAACGACTTGCCAATGCTGGCTATTGCCGGGCTGGGTGTAGCGTTCCGGGCCAAGCCGTTGGTCAAGCAGTCAGCCAGACAAGCGATCTCGACCCTTGGTCTGGATGGCGTGCTGTATCTGCTGGGTGTCAGGGAGCGGGAAGGGCGCGGCTGACAGGTTTGTAGCGCTGGATGGCCTGTGGGCGATTCAATGTCCGTAGGACCGGCTTTAGCCGGGAGAGCAGTATTCCCGGCGAAGCACATCTAGCGGATGTCCCGACGTTCTCCCGGCTAAAGCCAGTCCTACGGGGTTGTAATCTTTACAGTGACGACCACAGCGAATCGAACTCCTGATCCGCCTTCGGCGCGCTGCCGCCCGCTGCACCGGGCACTTCGAAGGTCTCGTACTCAAACTGGTTGTAGCTACCGCTGCTGGTGCGCTGATGGCCCAGCAGACCGCGGTGTTCTTGTCCGGCAATATTGATCATGACGTTGTTGCCCTCTTTGAAGGGCAAGCGCGGCGCCAGCATGGTGGCCGGTTGTCCGATGGCGCGGATTTCGGGCAGCAGCAGAGCACGCATGTAAGGGCTGTTCTGCTCGGGGCGAATGATCTGCAAGCCGCAAGGCTGCGCGAATGGAGCGATCAGCTCGATACCCATTTGGGTGCCGCCGCTGCGGACCTGACGAACCCAGCGCACGACCGCAACACTCCAGCCCTGACCTGCATCATCCTGAATCCCGACTAATTCTCCGGCCTGCAACTGCTGTGGCACTTCCTTGGGCCACGCCAGACAGTAACCGCCGGGGCTGTGGTTGACGATGTTCAGGTCAAAGGTCGGGAATGTCTGCTGGGCGTTGGATGCCGCATCACCGCCGTCCGCTTCAGGCTGTTCGTACTGGATTTCTTCATAAGGCAGCATCAGCGCCGAGGTGTTGCCACGCTGGGTGTCAAAAGCCTTACCCCAAGGGTCGTCGGCTTTATCGTCCACCAATTGCAAGGTGAACTCGGCGGCTTTGGTTGCCGGTACTTGCAGCATGTCACTGAAAGAGCGTTTACCGCCCAGATAGTAATGCAGGGCACTCATGCCGATGCACAGGCTCAGGGTGCCTTGGCCGGGCGTGCGCTGAAAGGTTCTCTCTGCAACATCACCCCATGCGGCAGCCAGATGCTCAAGCAGGTCGGGGGTAAAGCCCTGAGGGACCAACAGTGGCGATTGCGCTCGCTGATCTATAGGGGTTTCCAGATAGCGGCTTATCATGGCTGCCAATGCCTGGGTGTTAAGGCCCAGCAAAGTAGGGTACTGATCCTCCGGAAACAACGACTTGTAGAGCGGCGGTTTGTCCTGTCTGGCTGAAAGTGCGTAGAGGCTGTTTTCGTCTACCGGTGATTGCAAGCGGACAAACGGGCTCCAGGCATCCAACACATCAGCAAGGCGGCCAATATTGAGCTGGCGCATCTGGTTGCAGCGTGAGCACCCCATCAGCAGCGCAATGATGTAGGTCTGTTCCACCGTCAGCGCGCGGGCGTGACTGGCCTGTTCATCCGCGACCTGCATATTTTGCAATTGGTGTTCGCAGGCAATTTGATAGATCTTGTGCAGCTCAAGCCAAAGACCCTCCTGCACGGGACAATACAATTGATTGGCGCGAATCAGCGGGCCGTTCAGGCACTGCAGGGCACGTTGCAGTGCAGTGGCGAGCAGCGGAATCCGGTCTTTATTGAGCCGTGAGCTGACACGTTCGATGATCAGTTTGTAGCCGACCGCCAAGTGGTTTTGCAGTGCCTGGCAAAGGTTGGCGACCTTGCGTGGACGTTCGTCGAGCACGACGGCCTGATTGAGGAAGTGGCGTTCCAGGTGCTTGCAGACGAAATGCACTTCGGGGCGCAGCAGCTCAAGCAGTTGCAGGCGATTGTCGCTGGGCGTGAGCAGTTGGTTGAGCTCGGCAAGCGCCTGGTAGAGCTGACGGGCGGTTTCACCGAGGTTTGCTTTGGGCAGCGTGGAGATCCACCGCTTGAGATCCTTGGGCGTCGCTTCACAGAATGTCAGGCTCGACTGCGTTGGCGCAGGCACGCGCAACAACACAGGAAGGCTCAAATTACTCATGTGACAGGCTAACTCCAACTACCCACTCTGGCCCGAACGGCGGCTTTTGGTCAATGCAGTACTACCAGCTACCCCGCACGGGAGCCGAAATCTACATCAACAAAATGCGAAGTTTCCTACAGCGCCGGTGCTAGAACTCTAGCAGTATCGGCCTGCCGTCGCAGCACCGAAATCCTCCGGTACTGACAGCAATAGTGGCACATAGTGCCACCATTTGCTTTCTTCAGGCCTCGACAGGTACTGCCAGAGCCTGACCCATGCGCACCGGCGTCATGGCAGTGAGTTGCTCGGCCCACTTCACCTGGTTCGGGCCAAACAGCACGATGGCGGTAGAGCCCAGTTTGAAGCGACCCATTTCTGCACCTTTCTCCAGATGGATTGGCGCACGTGCGGCTTCGTCGTAGCGGAAAGTCTTCAGTTCGCGCTTAGGCGGTGTCACCAACCCGGCCCAGACCGTTTCGACGGAAGCAACGATCATTGCGCCAACCAGCACCACAGCCATCGGTCCGCGTTCGGTGTCGAAGACGCAGACGACGCGCTCGTTACGGGCGAACAGCTCAGGAACGTTTTCGGCTGTGGTCTGGTTCACCGAGAAGATCCGGCCAGGCACGTACACCATTTCACGCAAGGTACCGGCGAGCGGCATGTGCACGCGGTGGTAGTCCTTGGGCGACAGGTAAACGGTCGCAAACTCGCCACCCATGAAGGGCGCCGACAGGGCAGGGTCACCGCCAAGCAATTCCAGTACGCTGAAGCTATGGCCTTTGGCCTGGAAAATACGGCCCTGCTCGATACGGCCCAATTGGCTGATTGCGCCGTCTGCCGGGCTCAATATGGCGCCGGGTGTTTCATCAAGCGGGCGTGCGCCGGGTTTCAGGGCGCGGGTGAAGAAGGCATTGAAGTGTTCATAGGCGCTCAAGTCCTCGACCTGCGCTTCCGTCATGTTCACCTGATAGCGACGGGCGAACCATGCGGTGAAGGCATTCTTGAACCAGCGTACGCGGCACTCGGCAACGCAGCCAGCCAGACGCGACAGCAAGTGGTGCGGAAGCAGGTACTGGCTGAGGATAAACAGACGCTCTTTCATCAAAATTCCTGAATGTAATGCTTAAAGTGGGCAAGTTTTTAGCGTTCAACCGGCGTATCGGGGTGGTTGCCCCATTCGCCCCAAGAACCGGCATAGCCTTTGACACGAGGGTAACCCAGTGCTTTGGCCACCAGGTACGTGAAACCTGAGCGGTGGTGTGTCTGGCAGTGGGTAATGATTTCTTTGTCTGCGGTAATCCCCAGGCTGTCGAGGATCTCTGCGATGTCTTCACGGATGCGCAGGTCGCGTGACTTGTCCATGCCTGCGGTCCACTCGAAATTGATCGCGCCGGGGATGTGTCCACCTTTGGCGGCGACGACTTTTTCGCCGGAGTATTCAAGCGGCCCGCGAGCGTCCCAGATTGCCAGATCAGCAGCACCCAGGCGACTTTGCAGATACTCGCGGGTGGCGGTAGGTTCATCGTGCAACTGCAGTTCAACAGGCGCCCCTGCCGAGGCTGGAACATCCGTGGATAAAGGCAGACCATCCGCTTGCCAGGCCAGCAGGCCACCGTCGATGTAGTGGTATTGGCTGTGACCAATCACATCCAGTAACCAAATAAACCGACCGGCCCAGCCGCCGCCTTCGTCATCGTAGACCACATACACCGCATTGGCGTTGTGCCCCAACTCGCCGAACAGTGCTTGCAGATCGGTTTTGGAGGGGAGCAGACCGGGTGCTGGAGGCTGGCCCAACTGAGTGCGTTTCGGATCAACGAAGCGCGCTCCGGGTATGTGCCCTGCGTCATAGCGGGCACTGCTGGTCAGGTCCACCAGAATCAGTTCCGGGGCATCCAGACGATCCTTCAGGTCGCTTGGCTCAATGACCAGCGGCAAGTCAGAGAAGACGGACATGTGCAGCCTCCAATTCGAAAAAAGAGGCGAATTGTAGCCCAGCTGTCAGGCTTTGCGACCACTAAAGCTCGTCAGCGCCCGTTCAATGCACTGGCAGGTTTTGCCGAAACCCTGCACTGAGGTTTCCGAAAACTGCCCGCCGCCCTGATCGGCCACGACCAGCATCAACACCTTGTTGTTACTGCTCAGGGATCGAATCAGCCAGTGTTTACCGGGAAACAGAGCGCGCAGGTTGCCCGGCAATAACGCCGAGAACTGCTCGATGTTGGCAGGTGTCATGCGTAATTGAGTTGGTTGTGCCAACAAACGCTGCAACACAGTGCTTTCCTTTATAGAGAGCGCGAGAGACGCCGCCTCATTTCGCAGCCCTGCGATCTGGTGAACACGCAGGACGGTACCGGTCTTGTCTGCCATCAGCAGCATCACCCGCTCCATGCCGCAGGAAACCAGCGCGTCCCTTGCCGTTGTGGTCAAGTGCATGGCGTTGCTGAAGGGGCTCGGTGTAGCAAGCAGCTCGGCACATTGCTTGCGCCAGTTTTGCAGGGCATCGGGGGAGGGTGGTGGGGCCGCCTGCAGTTTGCTGTGAATCCGGCGGGTCGCCCACGGCCAGATAAGGGCTTCGGCCGGGTGCCACAGGACAGGGTCGTTATGGTTGCGAGCGCTGCTGGCGGCGTTCTGGTGGGCCTGCTGCTGCACACTGTCCATAGTTTGTTGTAGATACAGGCTGCACAGTAATTCCCAGCGCAGGCAGTGCGGGCTGTCCCAGGCCTGTTGAGCCGAGAGTGCAAGGCCATTGCCCAGCAGAACCGTGTTGGCCGGCTGGTTGAACCAGCGCCGCAGGTTCGGATCGGCGTCCATCAGTTGCTGTTGCTGTAGCGGGTCATCGTTAGCCCGGGCCACATGCAGCGCTTTGACCAGTTGGCGTCGCTCGCTGATCAGTAATTTGTAACCTTGAGTGACCCACAACGGCAGGCGCCATAAGGTTGCCAGCTCCATGCACAGTTCCAGCAGGCTGACACCAAACAGCGCTTTCTCCACCGTGCGTGATGATTCGCCTTTATGGATCACCCGCAGTTCCCACTCATCCAGCAATTTCGGGTGCGCCAGGGCTATCGGCCACAGCGGCGCCAGAAACAACAAACTACCGAGGTGGATGTCTTGCCACAGGCGAGCAAGACGGCTGGCAAACAGACCGTTGGCCTGCTGTGTGGCGTGTTGGCTGATCAGCAGTAATTGCCGAAAAGTCACCGGGATTTTTTCGTTCTCCAGCGCGGGCAGTCGATTAAGCAGCACTTCGGTGCGCGCCAGACCCAGGCGAGTTATTGCCACTTCCAGGCTTTCAGCAGGTTCGGTCAGGCCGGTACCGTTGCTATTGGCTTCGCGCATCACGCTCAGGACCAGGGCCGGGCTGTCCTGCATCATGTCGGCGATGTCCCGCAGCGAGCGGCGACTATCGTTCAGCGCGCTGCGGACTTTGCTGTGACTGGCGAGAGGCACTGGCAACGCAATGCTGTCCAACTGTTTGATCCACGCATCAAGCGTGTTCGGAACGGGAAGCTGTGACGACGTTTCTGGAGGCATGCATCAAGGCCCGTGCGACTGAAAATTTAGGCAGTGGACACTGCGAAATCAATGGGTAAGACCCCTGTGTCAGGGCCCCCGTTCACCGGTCAACTGGCTTTTCGATTTATCTGGCTATAGTCTGGCTCACATATGCCGATAAGTAGAAGAAGAGTTTCAAGAACTTCCGCACATGTCCCTGAACCCGACTCAGTAAGTACTTTCTACCTATGGCTAAAATTATCGGCATCATCGTCGTTTTCGCGAGCGTGCTTGCGGGATACGTCCTTTCACACGGCAAAATTGCCGCGCTGATCCAGCCTTTCGAGGTGTTGATCATCGGTGGTGCGGCATTTGGCGCGTTTTTGCAGGCCAACCCTGGCTACATGACCATGCACGTGATGAAGAAGTCGCTGAAGATGTTCGGCACTCGCTTCACCCACGCGTTTTATCTTGAAGTACTGGGTCTGGTGTACGAAATTCTCAACAAGAGTCGTCGTGAAGGCATGATGGCGATTGAAGGGGATATCGAAGATGCGGCAGCCAGTCCGATTTTTGCCAAGTATCCCGGCGTGCTCAAAGACGAGCGCATGACGGCTTACATCTGTGACTACCTGCGCATCATGTCGTCGGGCAACATGGCTCCTCACGAACTGGAAGGCCTGTTCGATATGGAGCTGCAAAGCATCAAGGAAGAGCTGGGTCATCCTTCCCACGCCATTACCGGTATTGCTGACGGTATGCCCGGTTTCGGTATCGTGGCGGCGGTACTGGGTATTGTTGTGACCATGGCTTCGTTGGGCGATGGTGACAAGGCAGCGATCGGTAACCACGTAGGTGCGGCACTGGTGGGTACCTTCTTCGGTATTCTGGCGGCTTACGGTTTCTTCGGCCCGCTGGCAACATCCCTGGCTCACGACGCCAAGGAAGAACTGAACGTTTACGAATCCATCAAGGCTTCGCTGGTCGCTTCGGCTTCCGGCATGCCACCTTCGCTGGCCGTCGAGTTCGGTCGCAAGGTTCTCTATCCAGCGCATCGGCCCAGCTTCAGTGAGCTGGAACAAGCGGTTCGCGGTCGCTGAGTCATGGAAAATAATCAGCCGATAATCATCAAGCGCGTCAAGCGCTATGAGGGCGGGCACCACGGCGGCGCATGGAAGATTGCGTTCGCCGACTTTGCCACGGCCATGATGGCTTTCTTTCTGGTGTTGTGGCTGATGTCTTCGGCGACCCCGGAGCAGTTGGTCGCTATTGCCGGTTACTTCAAGGACCCGGTCGGGTTCTCGGAAAGTGGCTCGCCCTATGTAATTGATTTGGGCGGCTCGCCGGAAATGTCCCCTGACCAGACCCTGAACCCGGAAATCAAGAACACGCCGACGCCGGACACGGTGCCAATCGAAGCCGAGACAGCTGAAGCAAAAGCGGAAGAGGTAGAGCAGGAGCGCCTGGAACTGCTGCTTCAAGAACTGCAGAACAAGGTCAACGAGAACCCTGAACTGCAGAAATTCAAGGATCAGATCCATTTCGAGATTACTCAGGATGGTCTGCGGATCCAGATCACCGACGCGGATAACCGTCCGATGTTCGATCTGGGCAGTGCGCGACTGAAGCCGTATTTCGAAGACATTCTGCTGGCCATGGCTGACACCATCAAAGCAGTGCCGAACAAGATCAGTGTGAGTGGTCATACCGACGCCAAACCGTATGCAGGCAATGGCGAGTTCGGTAACTGGGAGCTTTCGGCCAACCGCGCCAACGCAGCGCGACGCGCTCTGGTGGCAGGTACTTACCCTGAAGGTCAAGTGGCGCGCGTGGTGGGTTATGCGTCATCGCTGCTGTATGACCGCAACCTGCCGCTCAACCCGGTCAACCGCCGCATCGACATCGTGGTCATGACCAAGAAAGCGTTGCAGCGCATGGAAGGCAGCCAGAACAGCGGCGCCGGGGATTCAGCACCAAAAACGCCGACCCCTGCTCCGGGCGCAGCGCCCGGTGCGTCGAACGGACAGCCAGCTGACCCGCAGGCATATGCCCAGCCACGTGAGTTGCGCCAGAAGCTGAACCTGTTCGAAGACGGCACGTTGAAGCTGGATGAGACCAAGAACTAAGGTTCAGCCGCAAGCTGCAAGCCTAAAGCTGCAAGTAAAAAGCCCGGACTCGTGAGAGTCCGGGCTTTTTTGTTCAACCTGTAAATTGCCAGGCGAAGCGGCTAGCTTGTAGCTTCAAATCAATAACTGCTTTCCGGCAAGCTGGCGATGATCGAGCGGTAGCTGTTCATGCGTTGTTGTTGCACGCGGCCTTCTTCCAGTGCAATCAGCAATGCACAGCCAGGTTCACGGTCGTGCTTGCAGTCGCGGAAGCGGCAGGTGCCGATCAGCTCGTTGAACTCGATGAAACCAGCTTCAACATCCGCACGACTGACATGGCCCAGACCGAATTCACGGATACCCGGTGAGTCGATCAGGTCGCCGCCACGAGGGAAGTGAAACAGACGGGCGGTGGTCGTGGTGTGCGTACCTTGTCCAGACAACTCGGACAGCGGGCCCACACGGGTTTCGACCTCCGGCAGCAAGCTGTTGACCAGCGATGACTTGCCCACGCCGGACTGACCCACGAAGACGCTGATATGCCCGTCCAGCTGAGCCTGCAATTGCTGCATGCCGTCGCCGTGATGCGCAGAAACCTCCAGCACCGGATAACCCAGCGTCCGGTAAACCTCCAGCAACGCATTAAGCGCCGGGGCGTTCTGTTCGTTGATCAGGTCGAATTTGTTCAACAGTAACAGCGGGCGAATGCCTGCGTGCTCGGCTGCGACCAGATATCGGTCAATCAGGTTGGCATGAGGTTCTGGCATTGGCGCGAACACAATCACGATCAGATCGACGTTGGCGGCAACCGGCTTGAGTTGCCCGCGGCTATCGGGGCGGCACAGCTCAGTAGTGCGCGGCAGTTGCGCGACGATAACGCCGATGCCCTGGTTGCCAGCGCGCCAGACCACTCGATCGCCGGTCACCAGTGCAGGAAGGTTGGCGCGCAGGTGGCAGCGGAAAACCTGACCGGCCTGATCGCCGTCCTGCGCTTCGACTTCGACTTGCACGCCGAAGTGGGCGATCACCAGCCCGGTCTGCTCAGGACCAAGGTCGCCGCCCTCGAGTGTTTCCAGAGTTTGTGATTCGCGTTTGGCGGCACGTGCAGCGCGCTCGCCTTGAATTTTTTCGATGCGCCAGTTCTGACGACGATTGAGTTGGCGTTTGGCCATGGGTGTTCCGAGTGATAAAGCAGCTGATAAGTAAACGCGGGGGAGTCTAGCACGCCGGGGTGAGCTAAACTGCGCGCCTACGCTGAGGAGCCAAATATGCAGAACAAGCAGAATCTGATCTGGATCGATCTGGAAATGACCGGCCTGGACCCGGACACCGACGTCATTATCGAAATGGCCACGATCATTACTGACAGCCAGCTCAACACCCTGGCTGAAGGTCCGGTCATCGCCATTCACCAGAGTGATGAAACCCTGGCCAGAATGGACGAGTGGAATACCCGTCAGCACGGCGGTTCGGGCCTGACCCAGCGGGTTCGCGAGAGCACTATCAGCATGGCTGAAGCAGAAGCTCAGACCCTTGAGTTCATCAAGCAATGGGTGCCGGAGCGCAGTTCGCCGATCTGCGGCAACAGCATTTGCCAGGATCGTCGCTTCCTTTATCGGCACATGCCGACCCTGGAACACTACTTCCACTACCGCAATCTGGACGTTTCCACGCTCAAAGAGCTGGCTGCCCGTTGGTCGCCTGAGCTGAAGTTCCAGAAGGGCAGCACCCATCTGGCGCTGGATGACATCCGCGAGTCGATCGCCGAGCTGCGCTTTTATCGCGAGCATTTCATTAAAGGCTGATGCTTCCATCGCGTCGATTTCTGCTTTTGCAGGAGCGCGCGCGATGGCTATGGATCAGGCAATTAATTTGTCGACCCTGATATCGAATCGCGGGCAAGCGCGCTACCACGGGAAATTGTCGATCTGACGGCTTTGCCCTCTTTTGGTGCTTGCCCTAAACTGCGCGGCTTCGTCGCAGGGACTGCCGCCATGTTGTTGATGCTCTATCTGATCGCTATTACCGCTGAAGCCATGACCGGCGCGCTGTCTGCTGGCCGGCGGGGCATGGACTGGTTTGGGGTGGTGTTGATCGCCTGCGTCACAGCCCTTGGCGGCGGTTCGGTGCGTGATGTATTGCTGGGCCATTACCCGCTGACGTGGGTCAAGCACCCGGAATACCTGATCCTGACCAGCGTCGCAGCCTTGCTGACGATCTTCATCGCACCGTTGATGCGCCATCTGCGCTCGCTGTTTCTGGTACTCGACGCGCTTGGTCTGGTGGCTTTCACCCTGATCGGCACGATGACCGCACTGGAAGCCGGGACCGGCTTGCTGGTGGCCTCTGTCTGTGGCGTGATCACTGGGGTCTTTGGCGGCATCCTGCGGGATATCTTCTGCAACGACATCCCTTTGGTATTCCGTCGCGAGCTATACGCCAGCGTCTCGTTCCTCGCGGCCTGGTGCTTTCTGCTGTGTCAGCATCTGCAGTTGCCTGAAGAGCAGAGCATCCTGATTACGTTGTTTGGCGGCTTGCTGCTGCGGCTATTGGCTATCCGGTTTAACTGGAACATGCCCAAGTTTGTCTACAAGGGTGATGAGCACTAACCGGTAGGAGCGAACTTGTTCGCGAGGATTTCTGTCAGGCAACACGAATTCATCGGTTGAAATAATTTCTCGCGAACAAGTTCGCTCCTACCATTAACTGCGGTGTTGGTGCTGCCGCAACGCCCACTCCACATGCTCCCTCACCAGCTCCGACGGATACTCCCGTCGCGCCTCCAGCGCCTCCAGCACCGGAATCGTCGACGGTGCATTGCCCAGGCCGACTGCCAGATTACGCAGCCAGCGCTCATAGCCCGCACGGCGCAGGGGGGAGCCTTCGGTACTGCTGAGGAATTTATCCTCATCCCACATGAACAGCTCGGCCAGGCCTGCGTTATCCAGATTATGTCGTGGCTGGAAGTCGCTCTGATCGGTCGGACGGGCGAAGCGATTCCACGGGCAGACAATCTGGCAGTCATCACAACCAAATACCCGATTGCCGATCAGCGGACGTAGCTCTTCGGGTATCGCGGTTTTCAGTTCAATGGTCAGATAAGAAATACAACGCCGGGCATCCAGCACATAAGGCCCGACAAAGGCTGCGGTGGGGCAAATGTCCAGGCACGCGGTGCAGCGCCCGCAATGCTCGGTCGCATGGGGTGGATCCACCGGTAACGGCAGGTCGACAAACAGCTCGCTCAGAAAGAAAAAGCTTCCGGCTTTGCGATTGAGCACCAGTGTGTTTTTACCGATCCAGCCCAGCCCGGCCTGTTCAGCAATGGCTTTCTCCAGCACCGGGGCGCTGTCAACGAAGGCCCGATAGCCAAACGTTCCAATGGCTTGCTGAATGCGTTCGGCCAATTGCTGCACACGCTTGCGAATCAGCTTGTGATAGTCGCGGCCAAGGGCGTAACGCGACACATAGGCTTTTTCCGGCTCAGCCAGACGCTGAGCCATCTCGGTATCGCCGGGCAGGTAATCCATGCGCAACGACACAACCCGCAAGGTGCCAGGCACCAGTTCTTCAGGGTGCGAACGTTTGCTGCCATGCGCTGCCATATAGTCCATCTCGCCGTGATAGCCCGCTTCGAGCCAACGCTCAAGGTGCTGCTCGTGTTCGGCGAGATCGAGCCCGGCAATCCCGACTTGCTGAAAGCCCAGCTCGCGGCCCCACTCCTTGATCGACTGAGCAAGGGTGGCGAGGTCAACAGTATTGGGTGAATCAACAGTAATAACGGGCATGCGCAAGGAGAAACCGGGTGGAGGTGCGTATAATTCTGCCAGACATCGGAGCCAAGAGACGCATGGTCAATACGAAACCCCAATTACCCGACGCGCTGTATAGCGCTGCGCAGGTCCGTGACCTCGACGCACAGCTCATCGCTGCGGGCACTTGCGGCAGTGAATTGATGCAGCGCGCAGCCCATGCAACCTGGCGAGCACTGCGCAGACGCTGGCCTGATGCGCATGAGTTAAGCGTCTTGGCCGGACGCGGGAATAACGCTGGCGACGGGTATCTGGTCGCTGTTCTAGCGCGCAATGCGGGTTGGAATGTGCAGGTGTTTGCCGTGACAGACCCCGCTGGGCTGACTGGCGATGCCGCTAATGCCCATGCCGAGGCACTCGCGGCGGGTGTAGACGTCCAGAACTGGGCCAGCCAACCGTTACGCGGCATTGTACTGGACGCGCTGTTGGGCACCGGCTTGACCGGTGATGTGCGTGAGCCTTACGCGGCTGTTATCGATGCGATCAATAACAGCGGTCAGCCCGTCGTGGCTGTCGACATCCCTTCTGGCCTGAGCGCTGACACCGGGCGCACCCTTGGTGTGGCCGTACATGCCGATCTTACGGTGACTTATATAGGCCTGAAACTCGGCCTGCTGACCGGCGATGCGGCCGATCTTATCGGTGAACTGGTCTTTGACGACTTGCAGGCAGACCCGGCTATCGTTGCTCAGGCACCCCGCAGCGCTATCCGTCTGGATACGTTCAATCTGCCGCGTTTGCCCGGCCGTCCGCGCACGGCCCATAAAGGCATGTACGGTCGTGTTCTGATTATCGGCGGCGATCATGGCTTTGGCGGTGCCAGCCTGTTGACTGCCGAAAGCGCGCTGCGCAGCGGCGCAGGCATGGTGACGCTGGCAACACGCGCTGAACATATTCCTGCGGCGCTGACTCGTTTGCCTGAAGTCATGAGCGCGGCGATCCGGTCCGCTAACCAGTTGATGGCGTTGATCGAGCCAGCCAGCATTCTGGTGGTCGGCCCCGGGTTGGGGCGGGCTCCTTGGGGGCGTAGCCTGCTGTCCGCTGCGGCCAATGCCCAAAAGCCGCAAGTCTGGGACGCCGACGCACTGAATCAGTTGGCTCAGGGATGGGTTTCGTTGCCTGCAAACAGCGTCATTACCCCGCACCCCGGAGAGGCGGCGCGCCTGCTGGGGATCACTACCCGGCAAATTCAGGCTGATCGCCCTGCTGCCGCGCGGGCGCTGGCCGATAAATTCAAAGCGGTCTGTGTTCTGAAGGGGACGGGCAGCCTGATCTCCGACGTCGATGGTCGACTGATGTTATGTGATCGCGGCCATCCCGCCATGGCCACCGGTGGTCTGGGGGATGTATTGGCAGGTCTGATTGGCGCCTTGATGGCGCAAAAAATGAAGCCGTTCGACGCGGCGTGTCTGGCGGTGTGGCTGCATGCCAGTGCCGGGCAGCAAGTCGGCGAGGCGGGTCGCGGGTTGGCGGCCAGTGATGTTATTCCAGCCATTCGTCAGTTATTGGAGGAGCAGCAACCGTGTCTGAGTTAACGCTGCATTTGGCCGGTGAAGAGGCCATGACCCGCTTTGGTGAGCGCATTGCCCAAGTGACTCAAGGGGTCGGCGTGATTTTTCTTGAAGGTGATCTGGGGGCGGGGAAAACCACGCTTTCGCGCGGCATCATCCGTGGGCTCGGGCATGAGGGTGCGGTCAAGAGCCCGACGTTTACCCTGGTGGAACCCTATGAAATAGGCTCCATTCGCGTGTTCCACTTTGATCTCTATCGGTTGGTTGATCCCGAGGAACTGGAGTACATGGGCATTCGTGATTATCTGGAAGGCGATGCCCTTTGTTTGATCGAGTGGCCCCAGCTCGGTGCAGGCTTTTTGCCAAAGCCTGACCTGACCATTACCATTAGCCCGCATGCGCAAGGTCGAGCACTGACTTTGAGCCCAATTGGCTCGCGTGGCGAAACCTGGTGTGCCGCTTTGGCGCAGGAATTCAAATAGATATGGGGTTAGGTATGCGCATGCGCGCGCTGGTTACTGTAGTGGGTCTGCTTTTGACAGCCCTGGCTGTTGATGCGCTGGCCGCAACACAGGTAAAAAGTGTTCGCTTATGGCGTGCACCGGATAACACACGGCTGGTTTTTGACCTGTCCGGTCCCGTCCAGCACAGCGTTTTCACCCTGACTTCTCCTGATCGACTGGTGATTGATATCAACGGCGCCACGTTGGGCGGCCCGTTGAACGTCCCGATGGCCAACACTCCGATTACCAGCATGCGCTCGGCACAGCGCACGGCTACGGATTTGCGGGTGGTCATCGACCTGAAAAAGGCCGTGACGCCCAAAAGCTTCACCCTGGCCCCGAATCAGCAATACGGTAACCGCCTTGTCGTTGACCTTTTCGATGAGCCGGGTGATGCCAACCCGAGTCCGACCATTCCAGATACGGCCGCGAATACAGCGCCTGCTGTACCGGTCAGCCCTGCCAAGCCCGAGATAAAGCTCACGCCAGTGCCTAACGGCAAGCGCGACATCGTGATCGTGATCGACGCTGGTCACGGCGGCGAAGACCCGGGTGCTTCGGGCAGTAGCGGGCAGAAAGAGAAAAACCTCGTTCTGGCTATCGCCAAAGAGCTGCAGCGGCAGATCAATGCTGAAAAGGGCTACCGTGCCGAGCTGACCCGTACTGGCGACTACTTCATCCCGCTGCGCAAGCGGACGGAGATCGCCAGGGCCAAAGGCGCGGACTTGTTTGTGTCGATTCACGCGGATGCTGCGCCTTCGCGCGCGGCTTTTGGTGCCTCGGTGTTCGCGTTGTCTGAGCGTGGTGCAACATCTGAAACTGCACGCTGGCTGGCAGACAGTGAGAACCGCTCTGACTTGATCGGTGGTGCTGGCGCGGTGAGCCTTGATGACAAGGACCGGATGCTGGCGGGCGTGTTGCTGGACTTGTCCATGACCGCTTCGCTGTCCTCAAGCCTCAATGTCGGACAGAAGGTTCTTACCAACATTGGCCGAGTGACGTCGCTGCACAAGTCCAGGGTCGAGCAGGCGGGCTTCATGGTGCTCAAGTCGCCTGATATTCCGTCGATCCTCGTAGAAACCGGGTTCATCTCTAACAATGCCGAAGCTGCGAAGCTCAGCGCCGCCTCGCACCAGCAGGCACTGGCGCGCTCGATCAATTCCGGCGTGAAGCAGTTCTTCCAGCAAAACCCGCCACAAGGCACCTACATTGCCTGGTTGCGTGATAACGGCAAGCTCGCTCAGGGGCCGCGCAACCACGTAGTTCGCTCGGGCGAAAGCCTTTCGATGCTGGCTGCCCGCTACGATATGAGCCCTGCCGCATTGCGCAGCGCCAATAACCTGAAGACGGATGAACTGCGTATCGGGCAGGACCTGAAAATCCCTAGCTCCGAGGTGGCGGCTCAACCATGACCGATCTACTACTCGACAGTGTTGAGCCTGACGTACAGGCGCACACCGGCAGTGCAGCCCTCAATGCTGCGCGCATTGAATTGCTCAGCCCACGACTGGCCAACCAGATCGCGGCGGGTGAGGTGGTTGAGCGGCCAGCGTCCGTCATCAAAGAGTTGCTGGAAAACAGCCTGGACTCGGGCGCCAAACGTATTGACGTCGACGTCGAGCAGGCCGGGATCAAGTTACTGCGGGTGCGTGACGACGGCAGTGGCATTTCTTCAGATGACCTGCCATTGGCTCTGGCTCGCCACGCCACCAGCAAGATTCGCGAGCTGGAAGACCTTGAGCGGGTCATGAGCCTTGGGTTTCGGGGGGAGGCGCTGGCGTCGATCAGTTCCGTAGCGCGGCTGACCCTGACCTCTAGAACTCGCGATGCCGATCAGGCCTGGCAAGTTGAAACCGAGGGGCGCGACATGGCCTCCCGTGTTCAGCCTGCTGCGCACCCTGTGGGTACGTCGGTAGAAGTCCGTGACCTGTTTTTCAACACCCCGGCGCGGCGCAAGTTTCTCAAAGCGGAAAAAACCGAATTCGATCACCTGCAGGAAGTGATCAAACGCATGGCGCTCGCACGTTTCGACGTGGCGTTCCACCTGCGGCACAACGGCAAGACGATCCTCAGCCTGCACGAAGCCAACGACGACACTGCCCGAGCCCGACGCGTTTCAGCGATTTGCGGTCCCGGTTTTCTGGAGCAGGCGCTGCCCATCGAGATTGAGCGCAATGGCTTGCACCTGTGGGGGTGGGTCGGGTTGCCGACGTTTTCCCGCAGTCAGGCTGATTTGCAATATTTCTTTGTAAACGGTCGGGCAGTGCGCGACAAGCTTGTGGCCCATGCCGTGCGTCAGGCGTATCGCGATGTGTTGTTCAATGGCCGTCACCCGACTTTCGTGCTGTTCTTCGAGGTTGATCCTGCGGTCGTCGACGTCAACGTGCACCCGACCAAGCACGAAGTCCGCTTCCGTGACGGGCGGATGGTCCATGACTTCCTGTACGGCACTTTGCACCGGGCGCTAGGCGATGTTCGGCCTGAAGATCAGTTGGCTGGGTCAGTGCCGGTTACCGCCGTGGAGCGCCCGACTGGCCCACAAGCCGGTGAATTCGGGCCGCAGGGTGAAATGCGTCTGGCCAATAATTTACTGGAGCAGCCGCAGGCTCAGCCCTATGCGCCACCAGCGGGTTCAGGTGCGGGCGCCGGTTATCAATATCAGTACACGCCGCGCCCTACGGCGACGTTGCCTGCCGCCGAGGCGCAAAGTGCCTATCGCGAGTTTTATGCACCGTTGCCCGGCACGCCTGCCGTTTCGCTACCGGAAACTCAGGGCGATATTCCCCCCTTGGGCTACGCCTTGGCGCAACTCAAAGGCATTTATATTCTGGCGGAAAACGCTCACGGTCTGGTGCTGGTAGACATGCACGCCGCACACGAGCGCATCATGTATGAGCGCCTGAAGATTGCGATGGCCAGTGAAGGCCTCAGCGGTCAGCCTTTATTAGTGCCTGAGTCCATTGCGGTGAGTCAGCGTGAAGCCGATTGCGCTGAAGAGCACATCGAGACATTCCAACGCCTGGGCTTTGAGTTGCAACGTCTTGGCCCTGAAAGTCTGGCAATCCGGCAGATTCCGGCCTTGTTGAAGCAGGCCGAGGCCAATCGGCTGGTCAGCGACGTGCTGGCCGATCTGATGGAATACGGCACCAGTGACCGTGTTCAGGCTCACATGAACGAATTGCTGGGCACCATGGCGTGCCATGGCGCAATCCGGGCCAACCGCCGTCTGGCGATCCCGGAAATGAACGGTCTGCTGCGCGACATGGAAAACACCGAGCGCAGCGGTCAATGCAACCATGGCCGACCTACCTGGACCCAAATGGGCCTGGATGATCTGGACAAACTCTTCCTGCGCGGTCGTTGAATGAGCGCTCTACCTCCGGCCATCTTTCTGATGGGGCCGACGGCTTCGGGTAAAACCGATCTGGCCATGGAACTGTGTAAAGTCCTCCCTTGCGAGCTGATTAGTGTCGATTCGGCGCTGGTCTATCGTGGCATGGACATCGGAACTGCCAAGCCTTCCAAGGCACAATTGGCCGAATTTCCTCACCGACTGGTGGATATTCTTGATCCGACCGAAAGCTATTCGGCGGCTGATTTTCGCGCGGATGCACTGTTTGCGATGGCTGAAATAACCGCTCGGGGTAAAATTCCGCTGCTGGTTGGCGGCACTATGTTGTATTTCAAGGCTCTATTGGACGGGCTGGCAGATATGCCAGCCGCTGACGCAGGTGTTCGGGCGGAGCTGGAAGCGCAGGCAGCAGCCCATGGCTGGCAGGCTTTACACGACCAGTTGGCCATAGTGGATCCGGTATCTGCGGCTAGAATCCACCCCAATGATCCGCAGCGATTGATACGCGCGCTGGAGGTTTATCGGGTCAGTGGGTTAAACATGACAGCACATAGAGAACAACAAAGTGCGCAAACTACTGATGCTGCGGCTTCTGGTAGACCGCAATTGCCCTATACTGTCGCCAGCCTGGCCATTGCTCCGGCAGATCGCAAGGTGTTGCACGGCCGTATAGCGTCAAGATTTTCAGCAATGCTGGACCAGGGATTCCTGGACGAAGTTCTGGCGTTACGCTCAAGAGGCGACCTGCATGCGGGTTTGCCGTCTATAAGAGCCGTCGGTTATCGCCAGGTCTGGGATCATCTGGATGGAAAACTGACATGGGCCGAGATGCAGGAGCGTGGGATCATTGCCACGCGCCAACTGGCCAAACGACAGTTTACCTGGCTACGCAGTTGGGACGATTTACACTGGCTAGACAGTCTGGCCAGCGACAATTTGCCACGCACCTTGAAATACCTGGGGTCGGTCTCCATATTGAGCTGAGTCCTTGCAATAGCCGTCTATCCTTGGGGGGTGGCGGTTCAAGCCAATTGAATTCGAATTATTATTGATCCTTAAAGGAGTGCGGCACATGTCAAAAGGGCATTCGCTACAAGACCCTTACCTGAACACCCTACGTAAAGAGAAGGTTGGGGTTTCGATCTATCTCGTCAACGGTATCAAGCTGCAAGGCACCATCGAGTCCTTTGACCAGTTCGTTATTTTGCTGAAGAACACTGTCAGCCAAATGGTCTACAAGCACGCCATCTCTACCGTTGTACCGGTTCGTCCAATTCGTCTGCCAAGTGCAAACGAAGGTGAACAGGGCGACGCCGAGCCAGGTAACGCCTGATAGGAGTCTGCTTTGTTCTTTGAGCGCCACAGTGGTGGTGAACGCGCGATACTCGTTCATCTGGATGGTCAGGACCCTGAGGCGCGCGAAGATCCGCAGGAGTTTCGGGAGTTGGCCATATCGGCTGGCGCCGATACCGTCGCGTTCGTCAACGTGCCGCGTCATCGGCCATCGGCCAAATATCTGATTGGCAGCGGCAAGGTCGAGGAACTTCGCGATCAGGTCAAAGCTGAAAAAATCGATATCGTCATCTTCAATCACGTGCTTACACCCAGTCAGGAACGTAACCTCGAACGTGTTTTCGAGTGTCGCGTACTTGATCGCACGGGCTTGATCCTCGACATCTTTGCGCAGCGTGCGCGTACTCATGAAGGTAAATTGCAGGTCGAGCTGGCTCAGCTCGAGCATATGAGTACGCGGCTGGTCCGTGGCTGGACTCACCTTGAGCGTCAGGGCGGTGGTATTGGCCTGCGTGGTCCCGGTGAAACCCAGCTGGAAACTGACCGGCGTCTGTTGCGGGTTCGTCTGCGGCAGATCAAAGGCCGTCTTGAAAAGGTTCGCAGCCAGCGTGAGCAGGCTCGTCGCGGGCGCAAGCGCGCCGACATCCCTTCGGTTTCACTGGTGGGCTATACCAACGCCGGCAAATCGACACTCTTCAATGCTGTGACCGATTCCGACGTGTTTGCTGCGGATCAGCTCTTCGCCACGCTCGACCCGACCCTGCGCCGTCTGCAACTCGACGACCTGGGGCCTATCGTGCTGGCTGACACCGTGGGCTTTATTCGCCACCTGCCGCACAAGCTGGTTGAGGCCTTTCGCGCTACGCTCGAAGAGTCCAGCAACTCTGACCTGCTGCTTCACGTCATCGACTCTCACGAGCCTGATCGCATGGAGCAGATCGAACAGGTTATGGCTGTACTTGGCGAGATCGGTGCCGAGGGCTTGCCGATACTTGAGGTCTATAACAAACTCGACCTGCTTGAAGGGGTAGAGCCGCAGATACAGCGTGATGCCGATGGCAAACCGCAACGTGTCTGGGTGTCCGCCCGTGATGGTCGAGGGCTGGATCTGCTCAAGCAGGCGGTTGCGGAATTACTGGGTGATGACTTGTTTGTCGGCACCCTGCATCTGTCTCAGGATTTCGCCCGGCTGCGTGCCCAGTTCTTCGAGCTGGGTGCGGTGCAGAGCGAAGAATATGACGAGCAAGGCAGCAGCCTGTTGGCAGTACGTTTACCGCGCGTTGAGTTCAATCGTCTGGTGAGTCGCGAAGGACTGCAGCCGCTGGAATTCATCGAGCAACACACTTTGCAATAAAAGCGTGAGAAAGCCGTTGTACGGCTCTCTTGGGCATTCTGTAGCATTGGTCGGCGCGCCGCGGGCGCGTCTTTGCTTTATCAGATGGAGAGCGCTATGGCTTGGAATGAGCCGGGTGGCAACTCGAATAATCAGGATCCTTGGGGTGGTAAGCGCAAGGGCGGCGACCGCAAGGGGCCACCGGATCTCGACGAGGCCTTCCGAAAGCTGCAGGAAAGCCTGAATGGGTTGTTCGGTGGTGGTAAGAAACGCAGTGGTGGTGACGGTGGTGGTGACAGCAACCCTGGCAAGGGTGGCGGTTTCGGCTTGCTGGGCATTGGTCTGGTCGTGCTGGTCGCGATTTGGCTGTACAGCGCCATTTACGTTGTGGACGAGCAGGAGCAGGCCGTCGTGCTGCGCTTCGGTCAGTACCACGAGACAGTAGGCTCGGGTCTTAATATCTATTTCCCGCCGTTTGATCGCAAGTACATGGAAAACGTGACTCGCGAACGTGCCTACAGCAAACAAGGCCAGATGCTGACTGAAGACGAAAACATCGTTGAAGTGCCGCTGACCGTGCAGTACAAGATTTCCAACCTGCGTGATTTCGTGCTGAACGTTGATCAGCCGGAAGTCAGTCTGCAGCACGCCACTGAAAGTGCCCTGCGCCATGTCGTGGGTTCCACTGCCATGGACCAGGTGCTGACTGAAGGTCGTGAGCTGATGGCGAGTGAAATCAAGGAGCGTCTGCAACGCTTCCTCGATACCTATCGCACCGGTATCACCGTGACTCAGGTGAACGTACAAAGCGCTGCTGCGCCACGTGAAGTTCAGGAAGCATTCGATGACGTGATTCGTGCCCGTGAAGACGAGCAGCGTTCGCGTAACCAGGCTGAAACCTACGCGAACGGTGTAATCCCGGAAGCACGTGGTCAGGCTCAGCGCATTATCGAAGACGCTAACGGCTATCGTGACGAAGTGATCTCGCGCGCTAAAGGTGAAGCTGATCGCTTTACCAAGCTGGTTGCCGAGTATCGCAAGGCTCCGGAAGTGACGCGTGAGCGTCTGTATCTGGACACCATGCAAGAGCTGTTCACCAATACCAGCAAAGTGCTGGTGACCGGTGATAAAGGGCAGAACAACCTGCTTTATCTGCCGCTCGACAAGATGATCGAAAATGGCCGTAGTGGTAACAGCACTGCCCCGACTACCGGTGCAAACACTGCTGGAGCTGATGTTGGTGCCCGCGCCGCAGAGATTCAGCAGCCGCGTACAAGGGAGACTCGCTGATGAGCAATAAATCGCTGATCGCCCTGATTGTTGCTGTGGTGCTGGCAGTGGTTGCCTGGAACAGCTTGTTTATCGTGTCCCAGACTGAACGTGCCGTAATGCTGCAATTTGGCCGCGTGGTTGAGCCCAATATTCAACCGGGTCTGCACGTGAAGATTCCTTACGTCAACCAGGTGCGCAAGTTTGATGGTCGCCTGCTGACGCTGGACGCACCGACTCAACGTTTCCTGACGCTGGAAAAGAAAGCGGTCATGGTTGATGCCTACGCCAAGTGGCGTGTGAAGGATGCAGAAGTGTTCTACACGGCTACATCCGGCCTCAAGCAAATCGCTGATGAGCGTCTGTCGCGTCGTCTCGAATCCGGTCTGCGTGACCAGTTCGGTAAGCGCACCCTGCACGAAGCTGTGTCGGGCGAGCGTGACGCGTTGATGGCTGACATCACTGCTTCGTTGAATGCCATGGCGAGCAAGGAACTGGGCATCGAGGTTATCGACGTTCGGGTCAAGGCTATCGACTTGCCGAAGGAAGTGAACCGCAGCGTTTTTGAGCGGATGAGTACCGAGCGTGAACGTGAAGCGCGTGAGCATCGTGCCAAGGGTAACGAGCTGGCTGAAGGTATTCGTGCCGACGCCGATCGTCAGCGTCGTGTGTTGCTGGCTGAAGCCTATCGCGAGTCGGAAGAGGCGCGCGGTGATGGTGATGCACAAGCTTCCGCGATCTACTCCAAGGCGTACGGCCAGGATCAGGAGTTCTATGCGTTCTACCGCAGCCTGCGCGCCTACCGTGAAAGCTTCGCGAACAAGAGCGACGTGATGGTTCTGGATCCAAGCAGTGATTTCTTCCGCTACCTGGAAAAATCCAAGCCGTGATCTGAAAGCTGCAATTCACCCGCCGGGCGGCAAAACCGTCTGGCGGGGTGATCATGCGGTAAAACGTGTGTATGATGCGGCAGCCGGGAAATTCCCGGCTTTTTTGCGTCTGCACGATTGATTGGCCACGGCAGTGGCATGATTTTCGAGGACAGTGGTCTGAAAGAGCCATTCTCGGGCGCTCGCCGTGCCCGCAAGAATGCGCGCAGCACCTGACCACTCTCTGCTTTACTCAAGGCCCGCCTCGGCGCGGGTCGCCCGGATCATAGGGGAAAGGCGTAATGGCAACGGTTGACCGCTGGCTGCTACCAGATGGCATCGAAGAAGTACTGCCACCTGAAGCGGCGCGCATTGAAGTAGCGCGTCGTCAGGTGTTGGATCTGTTCCAGAGCTGGGGCTATGAATTCGTAGTTACCCCTCATATCGAATACCTTGAATCCTTGCTCACTGGCGCGGGCTCCGACCTGGATCTGCGCACCTTCAAAGTGATCGACCCGCAGTCCGGTCGCCAGATGGGCTTTCGTGCCGACATCACGCCACAAGTGGCGCGCATCGATGCGCATACCCTGCGCCGTGAAGGCCCGAGCCGTCTGTGCTACGCCGGTAGCGTGCTGCATGCGCAGCCGCGTGCCCTGTCTTCTTCTCGCAGCCCGATTCAGCTGGGCGCGGAGTTGTACGGTGATGCGAGCCCAAGCAGCGACGTTGAAGTCATTAGCTTGATGCTGGCCATGCTGCAACTGGCCGATGTGCCAGATGTGCACATGGACCTTGGTCACGTGGGTATCTACCGTGGCCTGGCACGCGCAGCTGGCTTGTCTGGCGAGGTCGAGCAATTGCTGTTCGATGCCCTGCAGCGCAAGGCTATCGACGAAGTGATCGAGCTGACTGCCAGTCTGCCTGCTGACCTGGCGTCTATGCTGCGTGCGCTGGTCGATCTGTGCGGCGGTCGTGAAGTGCTGGCTGCGGCCCGCGATCGTCTGGCCAGTGCGCCGGCGCCGGTGCTGGCAGCGCTTGATGACCTGCTGACTGTGGCTGAGCGTCTTGCGACCCGCTTCCCTGAGCTACCGTTGTACTTCGACCTCGGTGAACTGCGCGGTTATCACTATCACACGGGTGTTGTTTTCGCCGTGTTCGTTCCGGGCGTGGGTCAATCCATTGCTCAGGGCGGTCGCTATGACGACATCGGTGCGGATTTCGGTCGGGCTCGCCCGGCCACCGGTTTTTCCACGGACCTGAAAACCCTCGTGACATTGGGTCGTGCGGAAATCGAATTGCCTTCCGGCGGTATCTGGATGCCGGACAGTACGGATGCAGCACTCTGGCAGCAGGTTTGTCAGTTGCGCAGTGAAGGTCAGCGTGTTGTGCAGGCATTGCCTGGGCAGCTTGTGGCTGCAGCGCGTGAGGCCGATTGTGATCGGCAATTGATTCAGCATGGCGAGCGTTGGCAAGTCGTGCCGCTGGCTTCTTGAGTTTTCCTGTCGGCGGCCGCCGACACCAAGTTTGCGTGAATGAGGACAAGTGTTATGGGTAAGAATGTCGTAGTCCTGGGCACCCAATGGGGTGATGAGGGCAAAGGCAAGATCGTTGATCTGCTGACCGAACATGCTACCGCTGTAGTGCGTTACCAGGGTGGCCACAACGCGGGTCACACTCTGGTGATCGACGGCGAAAAAACCGTATTGCACCTGATTCCGTCCGGTGTACTGCGTGAAGGCGTGCAATGCCTCATCGGTAACGGTGTGGTGGTTGCGCCGGACGCACTGATGCGCGAAATCATCAAGCTGGAAGAGAAAGGCATCCCGGTGCGTGAGCGTCTGCGCATCAGCCCGTCCTGCCCGCTGATCCTGTCGTATCACGTTGCGCTGGATCAGGCGCGTGAAAAGGCGCGTGGCGAGTTCAAGATCGGTACTACCGGTCGTGGCATTGGCCCGGCTTACGAAGACAAGGTTGCACGTCGTGGCCTGCGCATTGGCGACCTGTTCCACCGCGAGCGTTTCGCGGCCAAGCTGGGCGAGTTGCTCGACTATCACAACTTTGTGCTGGTCAATTATTACAAAGAGCCTGCCATCGACTTCCAGAAGACTCTGGACGAGTGCATGGAATACGCCGAGCTGCTCAAGCCACTGATGCTCGACGTCACCGCTGCGCTGCATGAAATGCGTCGTGACGGCAAAGACATCATGTTCGAAGGTGCTCAGGGTTCGCTGCTGGACATCGACCACGGTACCTACCCGTATGTCACCAGCTCCAACACCACCGCTGGCGGTATTGCCACTGGTTCGGGTTTTGGTCCGATGTACCTGGATTACATCCTGGGCATCACCAAGGCTTACACCACTCGTGTAGGCTCGGGTCCATTCCCGACAGAGCTGTTCGATGACGTGGGTGCTTTCCTGGCCAAGCGTGGGCACGAATTTGGTGCAACTACCGGCCGTGCTCGTCGTTGCGGCTGGTTTGATGCCGTGATCCTGCGTCGCGCTATCGAAATCAACAGCATCTCCGGCATCTGCCTGACCAAGCTCGACGTACTGGATGGCCTCGAAACCATCAATATCTGCGTAGGTTACGAGAACGAGCAGGGCGCAGTCATCGAAGCGCCTACCGATGCCGACAGCTACCTGGGCCTCAAGCCTGTGTACGAGCAAGTGCCGGGCTGGTCTGAGTCGACGCTGGGCGCCAAGACGCTTGAAGAGCTGCCAGCCAATGCTCGCGCTTACATCAAGCGTCTGGAAGAGCTGGTCGGTGCGCCAATCGACATTATCTCGACAGGTCCTGATCGCAACGAAACCATCGTGTTGCGTCACCCGTTTGGTTGATAAGTCGTTGAAATAAAAACAAAGGGTCGCTTATGCGGCCCTTTGTTTTTTCTGTTTTCCCGTGACCACCGGAACGGCACGGCGATTGCTGTAATAAGCGTCAGAAAAGGTGCCATCATTTTAATGGCGCCGATGGTGGAGGGATTCCCCGTGTCAGCTGTCCTTTCTCTTTTGCGCAGCCGCTTGCTGCGTCCTGTATTTATTGCCTTGGGTGTCGCTCTTTTGGTGCAGGTGCTCGTTGCGGTCGCTCTTACCCGGAGCACTGTTACGGCGCTTGAAGCCGACCTTGCGAGTCGTCTTGGGGTAGATTCGCAACACTTGTCTACCGAACTGGAGCAAGCCAGTCGCGAAGTAACCTCCAGTCTCGACAGTCTCTCGACCAGTACCAGCCAGCGTCTGAGTGCCGGCCTGGCTGATCGCTTGAAAGGCGAGCAGGGGCAATTGCGTGCCACTCTTGAAAAAGACCTGAAAGAGTCCGCCACTGATATGGCGGAGCTTCTCGCTGCTGTGGCGCCTCGCGCCATGTGGGATAACGATACGCCAACGCTCTCCGAGTTTGCCCGTCGCGCGCAGCGTAATCCCAATGTGTTGTTCGTGGTTTATGACGATGCGGCAGGAGAGCATCTAACCCGCTACCTGAATCGCGAAAACCCTCTTATCCAGGCGTTGCTTGCCAAGGGAGAAGGTGAGCGGGCCATGGACAAGGTGCTTAGTGCGGCCAAAAACGACGCATCGGTTTACTACGTTGAGGCTTCGATAAGCCCGAACGGGGTCGAAATCGGCAAGGTGCGTATGGGTGTTTCCACTTCCGCAGTCGAAGAGAACCTTGCTGCTCTGGACAAGCGTTTTGCAACGCTTATCACCAGTGGTGGGCAGTTGGTCTCTGAAAGTCTTGGTGGTGCCTCGAAAGATAGCTCGGCGGCACTGCGAGCGCGTCTGGATTCCGCTCAAGCTGCGGCTTCGGCGATGGCGACCAACACGGCGTCAGCAGTAAAGGAAGCATCTGAAACACTGCGCTGGCGGATCGGCATGGGTCTGGCGCTGGTCGGGCTGGGGGTACTGTTGGTGTTGGCGGTAGTGTTGGGTCGTCGGGTCGTCAACAAGCTGCTGTTGTTGATCGCAGCGCTGGATGATCTGGCAGCTGGCGAGGGTGATCTGACCAAGCGGGTCAAGCTCGACAGCAATGACGAAATTGGCGACATGGCGGCAGCGGTCAATCGTTTTGTCGCCAAGCTTCAACCGATTGTCCGCGAGGCGGGGGATGTGGCGCAGCGCACGGGTGTTGAAATCAATGCGATGAGCCAGCGTAACGCCGGTGCGGGAGCTGCTGCAGCGCTGCAACGCGATGAAGTTGCTGCGAGTCTGCAAGCCCTTGAGCATATGGCTGAAGAGGCTCAGTCCGAGAGCCACGCGATGCAGGCAGCTTTGCGGCAGGTAGTGGATATTCGTCAGGCAACCGATGAAAACACGCGCACCTCAAATCAGGTCGGTGGGTTGATCGAGGCTCTGGCCGGTCAGGTCGAGACGGGTTCTAAAGTCATTGAGCGGCTCGCTCAGCAAAGCGAGCAGATCGAAGTGGTGCTGGAAGTGATTCATGGCATTGCCGAACAGACCAATTTGCTGGCGTTGAACGCAGCCATTGAGGCGGCGCGTGCAGGGGAGACGGGTCGAGGCTTTGCTGTGGTGGCAGACGAGGTTCGTGCACTGGCGAGCAAGACGCAAAGCTCCACTGGGGATATTCAGGCGCACATCGGTGCTTTGCAGTCGGGTGCGAAAGAGGCGGTGGCGGCCATTGGTCTGGCTGGACGGCAGGCTAATGAGGGGCTGACAGTGCTGCGCAACAGCGCAAGATTGCAGCAGACGGTTCAAGAATCTGTAGAGCAGGTGCATGCGGCGATTGGTCTGGCAACCAAGGCGGCAGTGCATCAGGCCGAAGGTGCTCACGCGGTGAGAGGGCGTGTCGAGGTGATTCATGCCCAGGCTCAGCGTGCGGCGCAGGTCGTTGAAGAGACTACGGCGAGCGGCAAAGTGCTGGATGGCCTGGCTGCGCAGTTGAAGGCGAGTCTGGGTCAGTTCAGGGCTTGATTACAAGCGGGTAACGTTGTGGGAGCAGGCCAGGCTCTGTCCCCACAAAGGCACTGTCACTTTCCAAACCCCAGAAAGCACAAAACCGAGCACATGGCTCGGTTTTGTTTGAAATGGTGCCCAGAAGAAGACTCGAACTTCCACGACCTTGCGGTCACCAGCACCTGAAGCTGGCGTGTCTACCAATTTCACCATCTGGGCAGCATCAGCAGCGTTGCACGCCGTTGATGGAGCGCACTATACGGAGCGGGTTTTGATCTGTAAACCCCTGTTTTGGTTTTAATAAATGCTTTTCAGCTTCAGGAAACAAAAAAGCATAAAACTAAAAGCCAACCCAAACCCTGAAATGCAAAAACCCGCTTTCGCGGGTTTTTGGTGAGTCACCAGATTTTGAAATCTGTTGCTCTGAATTGGTGCCCAGAAGAAGACTCGAACTTCCACGACCTTGCGGTCACCAGCACCTGAAGCTGGCGTGTCTACCAATTTCACCATCTGGGCAGCATCGACAAGCGTCTGCCTGTCGATGGCGCGCACTATACGGAGCGTAATTTGTACTGTAAACCCCCGGTGTAAAAAATATTCGGAAAAATTCGCGAACGGCGTTTTCCGGGACGTTTTTGCATCTTGTCGCAGCTTTTCCTGCGCTGTTGAAGTCTGAAATTTCCCGTTTCAATAGGTGTATGCCAAACTAGCCCGCATATAGACAAGGTGAAAACTATCTAATGGCCGATTGGCAGTCCCTCGATCCCGAGGCCGCTCGTGAAGCGGAAAAATACGAAAACCCTATCCCCAGCCGTGAATTGATTCTGGCTCACCTCTCCGATCGCGGTTCGCCTGCGAGTCGTGAGCAACTGGTGGAAGAATTTGGCCTGACAACTGAAGATCAGTTCGAGGCCCTGCGCCGCCGTTTGCGAGCCATGGAGCGCGACGCTCAGTTGATCTACACCCGTCGTGGCACCTATGCCCCGGTGGACAAGCTGGACCTGATCCTGGGGCGTATCTCCGGGCATCGTGATGGTTTCGGCTTCCTGGTACCCGATGACGGCAGTGATGACCTGTTCATGAGTCCGGCCCAGATGCGTCTGGTGTTCGACGGCGACCGTGCTCTGGCGCGCGTTTCCGGCCTGGACCGTCGTGGTCGCCGCGAAGGCGTGATCGTCGAAGTGATTTCCCGTGCCCACGAAACCGTTGTCGGCCGATACTTCGAAGAGGCCGGCATTGGTTTTGTCATTCCTGACAATCCAAAAATCCAGCAGGAAGTGCTGGTCACACCGGGTCGTAACAGCAACGCGAAGATCGGTCAGTTCGTAGAGGTGAAAATCACCCACTGGCCAACGCCGCGCTTCCAGCCTCAGGGCGATATCGTCGAAGTCGTGGGCAACTACATGGCTCCCGGTATGGAAATCGATGTCGCGCTGCGCACCTACGATATTCCTCACGTCTGGCCAGAGGCCGTGCTTAAAGAAGCCGCCAAACTAAAGCCGGAAGTTGAAGAAAAAGACAAAGAAAATCGCGTCGACCTGCGCCATTTACCGTTCGTCACCATCGACGGTGAAGATGCTCGCGACTTCGACGATGCGGTTTATTGCGAAGCCAAACCCGGCAAACTGCGCCTGTTCTCGGGCGGCTGGAAGCTCTACGTCGCTATCGCTGACGTGTCGAGCTACGTGAAGATCGGTTCTGCTCTGGATGCCGAGTCGCAGGTGCGTGGCACCTCGGTTTACTTCCCTGAGCGGGTCGTGCCAATGCTGCCTGAGCAGCTTTCCAACGGCTTGTGCTCGCTGAATCCGCACGTCGATCGCCTGGCCATGGTTTGTGAGATGACCATCTCCAAAACTGGCGAGATGACTGATTACGTGTTCTATGAAGCTGTCATCCACTCCCATGCCCGCCTGACTTACAACAAAGTCAGCACCATGCTGGAGCAGCCGAAAAGCAGCGACGCTCGCCAGTTGCGTGGTGAATACCCGGACGTGCTGCCTCACCTGAAGCAGCTTTATGCGCTGTACAAGGTTTTGCTGGGTGCTCGTCATACGCGCGGCGCGATCGATTTTGAAACGCAGGAAACCCGGATCATTTTCGGTACCGAGCGCAAGATCGCTGAAATCCGCCCGACCACTCGTAACGACGCTCACAAGCTGATCGAGGAGTGCATGCTGGCTGCTAACGTAGCCACTGCCGAGTTCCTCAAGAAGCACGAAATTCCTGCTCTGTACCGCGTGCACGATGGTCCGCCACCCGAGCGTCTGGAAAAACTCCGTGCGTTCCTCGGTGAGCTGGGTCTGTCTCTGCACAAAGGCAAGGACGGTCCAACTCCGAAGGATTATCAGGCACTGCTTGAGACTGTTCGGGATCGTCCGGACTATCACCTGATTCAGACCGTCATGCTGCGTTCGTTGAGTCAGGCGGTATACAGCTCTGACAACAACGGCCACTTCGGCTTGAATTACGAGGCGTATACCCACTTTACCTCGCCGATTCGCCGTTATCCTGACTTGCTGACTCACCGCGCAATCCGCAGTGTGATCCGCTCGAAGCAGGACACGCCGCACGTGCGCCGAGCGGGTGCTGCCGTAATCCCGAAAGCTCGTATCTATCCGTACGACGATGCCATTCTCGAGCAGTTGGGTGAGCAGTGTTCGATGAACGAGCGCCGCGCCGATGAAGCTACGCGTGACGTGGTCAACTGGCTCAAATGTGAGTTCATGAAAGACCGCGTAGGCGAGTCTTTCCCTGGGGTGATCACGGCTGTGACTGGTTTTGGTCTGTTTGTTGAACTGACTGATATCTATGTCGAAGGTCTGGTGCACGTCACCGCTTTGCCGGGCGATTATTACCATTTCGATCCGCTGCATCACCGCCTGGCGGGCGAGCGCACCGGTCGCAGCTTCCGTTTGGGCGATACCGTTGAAGTGCGCGTCATGCGTGTTGATCTGGATGAGCGCAAGATCGACTTCGAGATGGCCGAAAAAACCATCAGCGCGCCGATTGGCCGCAAGCGTCGCGGCGCCGAGCCGCAGGCTGTTGAAAAAGCCGCTGCTCCGGAGCGTGCGCCGAGCAAGCGTCCGGCAAAGGCTAAAGCCAAGGCCAGTGCCGAGCCAGAGGCCTACCGGCCTAGCGATGCAGCCGCGAAAAACGCTGAAGTGCGTAAAAGCCGCGAACTGAAACAGGCTCTGCTGGCTGAAGCGAAGGGTGGTAGCAAGGCATCGTCGGGAAAGTCCGGTAAAGCTGGTTCTGCCCCTTCGTCGGACAGACCTGCTAAGCCCAGTAAACACCGTAAAGGCCCGCCTAAAGCGGGCTCTGCACCCGCTGCGAAGAGCGGCGGGGTGCGCAAGCCTAAGGCCAAGTCATGAGTTCGTTGGAAAAAATCTACGGCGTGCATGCTGTAGAAGCGTTGTTACGTCACCACCCTAAGCGGGTCAAGCAAATCTGGCTGGCCGAGGGTCGTAATGATCCTCGCGTTCAGGTGCTGGTTGCGCTGGCCGGTGAAAATCGTGTTTCGATCGGTCAGGCCGAGCGTCGCGAAATGGACGCCTGGGTTGAAGGTGTTCACCAGGGTGTTGTTGCGGATGTCAGCCCTAGCCAGGTCTGGGGCGAGGCAATGCTCGATGAATTGCTGGATCGTACCGAGGGTGCCCCGCTGATCCTCGTGCTCGATGGCGTCACCGATCCGCACAACCTCGGTGCGTGCCTGCGCACGGCTGATGCTGCTGGTGCTTTGGCAGTTGTCGTGCCCAAGGACAAGTCGGCAACGTTGACTCCGGCCGTGCGTAAAGTTGCTTGCGGCGCTGCTGAAGTCATTCCTCTGGTTGCTGTAACTAACCTGGCCCGCACCCTGGAAAAACTCCAGCAGCGCGGTCTTTGGGTTGTCGGTACGGCGGGGGAGGCTGAGCAGGAGTTGTATCAGCAGGACCTGACCGGCCCGACCATCCTGATCATGGGGGCCGAAGGCAAAGGCATGCGTCGTCTGACCCGTGAACACTGCGATTATCTGGTTCGCCTGCCGATGGCTGGCAGTGTCAGCAGCCTTAACGTATCGGTTGCGACAGGTGTCTGCCTGTTCGAGGCCATGCGTCAGCGCAACGTAAAAGCGGCTGGAACCAAGAAGTAATATCCCTGTAGGAGCTGCCGCAGGCTGCGATTGGCCTTCAATCGCGACGAGGGTTCTTCGGACCTTCGCAGCCTTCGTGAGCTCCTACATAGGCTTTGTGGTAATTGCTCAAATAATCACCAATTACCTTGCACCTCTGCATCCCCTTCTCTACAATTGCGCCCCTTGCTGTCACGGCAGGCGCTCATGTGCCTGTCCCTGAGCAAGACTAACAGTGTCATTCACTCCTTGTCTGACCGCTTATTGGCGGCAGGCTACAACCCGTAAGGAGCATTCATGCGTCATTACGAAATCATCTTTTTGGTCCACCCGGATCAAAGCGAGCAAGTCGGCGGCATGGTAGAGCGTTACACCAAGCTGATCGAAGAAGACGGCGGCAAAATCCACCGTCTGGAAGATTGGGGCCGTCGTCAACTGGCTTACGCAATCAACAATGTTCACAAGGCTCACTACGTGATGCTGAACGTTGAGTGCACTGGCAAGGCTCTGGCCGAGCTGGAAGACAACTTCCGCTACAACGATGCAGTGATCCGTAACCTGGTCATCCGTCGTGACGAAGCCGTAACTGGCCAGTCCGAGATGCTCAAGGCTGAAGAAAACCGCAGTGAGCGCCGTGAGCGTCGCGACCGTCCTGAGCACTCCGACAGCGCCGATGGCGTTGATGGTGATGACAGCGACAACAGCGATAACGCTGACGAGTAATCCACGGACCTTTTAAGGAGCCAATCACATGGCACGTTTCTTCCGTCGTCGTAAATTCTGCCGCTTCACCGCTGAAGACGTGAAAGAGATCGACTACAAAGATCTCAACACTCTGAAAGCATACGTATCCGAGACCGGCAAAATCGTTCCAAGCCGTATCACTGGTACCAAAGCACGTTATCAGCGTCAGCTGGCCACCGCTATCAAGCGTGCCCGCTTCCTGGCCCTGCTGGCCTACACCGACAGCCACGGCCGCTGAGACCGGGCAGTCGACAAAGTAGTAAGGATCTAATGCATGCGCGCCTTGGCTGAATTCATCATGCGGGGACGTTTGCAGGCCATGCTGGTTGTGGCCGGATTTGCGGCATTGCCGCTGTTGTACTGTGTGAGTGCCGCTGCAGCTAGTCTTGTACTACTGCGGCGCGGTTCGGACGCCATCGGCGTCATTGGTGTGGGAGTGCTTTCAGCGTTGGTTTGCTGGTACTTCCAGAAAGATCCCGGTGCACTTTTAGTGTTGCTGGGGGCTTGTGGTCTGTCGCTGGTTTTACGCGCAGGCCACACCTGGAATCGCGCGCTGCTGGTCAGCGTGGTAGTCGGGTTGTTGTGTGCAGTGAGCCTGGGAACGGTGTTCAGTCCCATGGTTGACAGTTTGAGTCAGGAGTTCGAGAAACTCATGCCTCAGGCTTTCGGTGAGGTCTACGAGAAACTCTCGGCTGACCAGCGAGTTACCTTCGCTTCACTGATTCCACCCCTGATCATCGGTTCGATGGCGGTTACGCTTCAGGTTTTCAGTGTGTTGTGCCTGATTCTTGGGCGCTATTGGCAGGCGTTGTTGTACAACCCCGGTGGTTTTGGTCGCGAATTTCGTCAGATCAGAACCCCGAAAGGACTGGCGTTATTGTTGCTGGCAGCGATGTTTGTAGGGCCGATGATTGGCGTACAGATGTTGATTTTGTTGCCGTTGTTGAGCATACCGTTGGCCTTCGCCGGGCTGGCCCTGATTCACGGGCTGGTGGCGCAGAAAAAACTGGCCGGTTTCTGGCTGGTGGGGATGTACGTCACGCTAGTGCCATTCATGCACCTGATAGGTCCGTTGCTCGTGGTTATTGCCATTGTCGACAGCCTGATTGATTTTCGCGGTCGTCTGGGATCGAAAGACTCCGATAGCGCGAACGGTGAAGGTTAAAAGTTAAGAGGATTTTCACATGCAACTGATCCTTCTGGAAAAAGTCGCGAACCTGGGCAACCTGGGCGACAAAGTAAATGTTAAGGCCGGTTACGGTCGTAACTACCTGCTGCCATACGGCAAGGCTACCGCTGCGACCGCTGCTAACATTGCTGCGTTTGAAGAGCGTCGTGCCGAGCTGGAAAAACTGGCTGCAGACAAAAAAGCTTCTGCCGAAACTCGCGCTGCCCAACTGGCTGAGCTGGAAGTGACTATCACTGCCACTGCTGGTGACGAAGGCAAGCTGTTCGGTTCGATCGGCACCCACGACATCGCTGATGCACTGACCGCCTCTGGCGTTGAAGTTGCAAAAAGCGAAGTTCGTCTGCCGAACGGCACCATCCGTAACGTTGGCGAATTCGACGTAGCCGTGCACCTGCACAGCGACGTAGAAGCAACCGTTCGCGTTGTTGTGGTGGCTGCTTAAGCAGTACGTAATCGTCTGGCGACTTGCTCGTCAGAGGATTAACATCGGGCACGATCCTGTTTACAGGTCGTGCCCTTTGTCTTTCTGTACCGATGGTTTTTACCATCCCTGATTTCGAGTGGATATGAACGATATCTCCGCCCCCGAGCAATATGATCTGCAAACCGCTGCCCTCAAGGTGCCGCCGCATTCCATCGAGGCCGAACAGGCAGTACTCGGCGGTCTGATGCTGGACAACAACGCCTGGGAACGTGTGCTTGATCAGGTGTCGGACGGCGATTTCTATCGGCATGACCACCGCTTGATCTTCCGTGCCATTGCACGTCTGGCTGACCAGAATCAGCCAATCGACGTGGTAACTCTGGCCGAGCAGCTGGAAAAGGAAGGCCAGACTTCGCAAGTTGGCGGTCTGGGCTACCTCAGTGAGCTGGCGAAAAACATTCCGTCGGTTGCCAACATCAAGGCCTATGCGCAAATCGTCCGTGAGCGGGCGACGTTGCGACAATTGATCAGTATCAGTACCGAGATCGCCGACAGTGCGTTCAACCCGGAAGGGCGTAACGCATCAGAGATCCTCGATGAGGCCGAGCGTCAGATCTTCCAGATCGCTGAAGCGCGGCCAAAGACCGGTGGCCCGGTCGCGGTGACTGACCTGTTGACCATGGCCATCGACCGTATCGATACGCTGTTCAACACTGATAACGCGATCACCGGCCTGTCCACCGGTTATACCGACCTTGATGAAAAAACCAGTGGCCTGCAACCGGCTGACTTGATCATCGTCGCCGGTCGTCCGTCCATGGGTAAAACCACCTTCGCCATGAACCTGGTGGAGAACGCTGTATTGCGCAGCGACAAGGCAGTACTGGTTTACTCGTTGGAGATGCCAGGTGAATCGCTGATCATGCGTATGCTGTCGTCCCTGGGGCGCATCGATCAGACCAAGGTCCGTGCCGGTCGCCTGGAAGATGACGATTGGCCGCGTCTGACTTCGGCGGTCAATTTGCTCAACGAGCGTAAGTTGTTCATCGACGATACGGCGGGTATCAGCCCGTCGGAGATGCGCGCCCGGACCCGCCGTCTGGTGCGGGAACATGGCGACATTGCCTTGATCATGATCGACTACCTGCAGTTGATGCAGATCCCCGGCTCCGGCGGTGATAACCGGACTAACGAGATTTCCGAGATTTCCCGCTCGTTGAAAGCCCTCGCCAAGGAGTTCAATTGCCCGGTTGTTGCCCTGTCGCAGCTCAACCGCTCCCTGGAGCAACGACCGAACAAACGCCCGATCAACTCCGACTTGCGGGAATCCGGAGCGATCGAGCAGGATGCTGACGTGATCATGTTCGTTTACCGGGACGAGGTGTACCACCCGGAAACCGAGCATAAAGGCATCGCTGAAATCATTATCGGTAAACAGCGTAACGGGCCGATCGGTACCACGCGGTTGGCGTTTATCGGTAAGTACACCCGTTTCGAAAATCTCGCGCCGGGCAGTTACAACTTCGACGACGAATAATATACGGTGACTGTTTTACGTGGGAGCGGTGCGTGGGTTGGTAGCATCTCAAGCTTATGCAAAACCTGTGGGACCGAATTTATTCGGGAAAGGGCCGGCAGATTCAACACTTCTGTCGCCTGACAAGACGCATTCGCGAATGAATTCGCTCCCACCGGGATCAACCTTTGCAGGCCACCATGGAATCTCCCACAGATAACCGTCTCAGGCGGATCGCAAATCCCTGTGGGAGCCGGGCTTGCCCGCGATACTGGCGACTCGGTTTCATGGCCATACCGCCTCATCGTTCATCGCGAGCAAGCTCAGCTCTCACAGGTAATGGGCAGTCCCGCCACCAGTAACTCAATTCCGACCATTACCGTCGGACTTGATCAAAATTTGTGCTATATTCCGCGCCCGCGATTTTTCCAACGTGCAAACGTAGGTTCCGACATGCAAGCAGCCAAGCCGTTATTTGACTATCCGAAGTACTGGGCCGAATGTTTTGGGCCAGCGCCTTTCCTGCCAATGAGTCGGGAAGAAATGGATCAGCTTGGCTGGGATTCCTGCGACATCATTATCGTGACCGGTGATGCCTACGTGGATCACCCGTCGTTCGGTATGGCGATCATTGGCCGGCTGCTGGAGTCTCAGGGCTTTCGCGTCGGGATCATCGCCCAGCCAAACTGGCAGTCCAAAGACGACTTCATGAAGCTCGGCGAGCCGAATCTGTTCTTCGGTGTTGCGGCTGGCAACATGGACTCGATGATCAACCGCTATACCGCGGACAAGAAAATCCGCTCCGACGACGCCTATACCCCAGGCGGCATGGCTGGCAAGCGTCCGGATCGCGCCAGTCTCGTTTACAGCCAGCGGTGCAAGGAAGCCTACAAGAACGTGCCCATCGTGCTTGGCGGCATCGAAGCATCGTTGCGTCGTATCGCACACTACGACTATTGGCAGGACAAAGTCCGCAACTCGATCCTGATCGACGCCTGTGCCGATATCCTGCTGTACGGCAACGCCGAGCGGGCGATCGTCGAAGTGGCTCAGCGTCTGTCCTATGGTCACAAGATCGAAGACATCACCGATGTGCGCGGCACCGCGTTCATTCGCCGTGACACGCCTAAAGACTGGTACGAAGTGGACTCCACCCGTATTGACCGTCCGGGCAAGATCGACAAGATCATCAACCCGTACGTCAATACCCAGGACACCCAGGCCTGCGCCATCGAGCAGGAAAAGGGGCCGGTTGAAGATCCGAACGAAGCCAAAGTTGTGCAGATTCTGGCCAGCCCGCGCATGACCCGTGACAAAACGGTTATTCGTTTGCCGTCCGTGGAAAAAGTGCGTGGCGATGCGGTTCTCTATGCTCACGCTAACCGCGTATTGCACCTGGAAACCAACCCAGGCAACGCTCGGGCATTGGTGCAGAAGCATGGCGAAGTGGACGTCTGGTTCAATCCGCCACCGATTCCGATGACCACTGAAGAAATGGACTACGTGTTCGGCATGCCGTATGCACGCGTCCCGCATCCTGCCTATGGCAAGGAGAAGATCCCGGCTTACGACATGATCCGTTTCTCGGTGAACATCATGCGTGGCTGTTTCGGTGGCTGCACGTTCTGCTCGATCACTGAACACGAAGGCCGGATTATTCAGAACCGCTCTGAAGAGTCGATCATCCGCGAGATCGAAGAGATCCGCGACAAGGTTCCAGGTTTCACAGGGGTCATTTCCGACCTCGGCGGGCCTACCGCCAACATGTACCGTATCGCCTGCAAAAGCCCGGAAATCGAATCCGCCTGCCGCAAGCCGTCCTGTGTGTTCCCGGGCATCTGCCCGAACCTGAATACTGATCACTCTTCGTTGATTCAGCTGTATCGCAGTGCCCGTGCGTTGCCTGGCGTGAAGAAAATTCTGATTGCTTCCGGCTTGCGCTATGACCTCGCGGTCGAGTCGCCGGAGTATGTCAAAGAGCTGGTCACCCACCACGTCGGTGGTTACCTGAAGATCGCCCCGGAACATACCGAGGAAGGTCCGCTCAACCAGATGATGAAGCCGGGCATTGGCAGCTATGAAAAATTCAAGCGCATGTTCGAGAAGTATTCGAAGGAAGCTGGCAAGGAACAGTACCTGATCCCTTACTTCATCGCGGCCCACCCGGGCACCACTGATGAAGACATGATGAATCTGGCGCTGTGGCTCAAGGGCAATGGTTTTCGTGCAGATCAAGTACAGGCTTTCTATCCTTCGCCAATGGCTTCGGCGACCGCGATGTATCACTCCGGCAAGAACCCGCTGCGCAAAGTGACGTACAAGAGTGATGCGGTCACCATCGTCAAGAGCGAAGAGCAGCGTCGTCTGCACAAGGCATTCTTGCGCTATCACGACCCTAAAGGCTGGCCAATGCTGCGCGAAGCGCTGGAGCGCATGGGGCGTGCTGACCTGATCGGGCCAGGCAAGCATCAGTTGATCCCGCTGCATCAGCCGACCACTGACAGCTACCAGAGCGCCCGTCGCAAGAACTCGACGCCTGCTGGCAGTCATAAAGTGGGTAAGACCACGCTTATCCAGACCCAGCACACCGGCCTGCCACCACGCGGCAGTGACGGCAGCAAACCATGGGACAAGCGCGAAGAAGCCAAGGCTGCGGCCATGGCCCGTAACAAGCAGGCTGCCAAAGAGCGTATGGACGCTGCGAAGGGTAAAGGCCCCAAGCCGCCCAAGCGCAAGCCAGTAGTCCCGCGCTAAATCGCGTCGTCTATATCGCGGGCAAGCCTCGCTCCCACAGAGACCTTATCCTTGTGGGAGTGGTGCTTGCCCGCGATAGCCGCAATCAGAACCTCCTCCGCAAAATTTCCATCCTCCTGCCTTATTTCTGTGCAACGCTTGCACCGCGGGGCACGGTGGGCGCTTTAATAGTGCCTGGTTCTGCCTCGCCGTCGAGGAACCGCCGTATTTGCCCGGATGGCATAAGTCTTGCGCGGTTCCATTACCGTCCAGGCTCGCAGGAGGCACGCCGTGTCGATTCATATTGCCTTGCACCACGTTACGCACTACCGCTACGAACGAGCGGTTGAACTTGGTCCGCAGATTGTTCGCCTGCGCCCGGCGGCCCATAGCCGTACCCGGGTTTTGTCGTACTCACTGAAAGTCCTGCCTGAAAATCACTTCATCAACTGGCAGCAGGATCCTCAAGGCAATTATCTGGCGCGTCTGGTCTTTCCAGAAAAGACCAATGAGTTGCGTGTTGAAGTCGATTTGGTCGCCGAAATGGCCGTCTTCAACCCATTCGACTTCTTCCTCGAACCCTACGCCGAGAAAATCCCGTTTTCCTATGCCGGCGAAGAGCAGCGCGAACTGGCGCCGTATCTTGAAAAGCTGCCGCTGACTCCTCGCTTTGCTGCCTATCTGGCCAGCATTGATCGCACGCCGTTACCCGCCATCGACTTTCTGGTCGGGCTCAATCAGCGTCTGAGTCAGGATATCGATTACCTGATCCGCATGGAGCCCGGTGTACAGACGCCAGAGTTCACGCTGGAAAACGCCTCTGGCTCCTGCCGTGACTCGGCCTGGTTGCTGGTGCAGTTGCTGCGGCATCTCGGCATGGCAGCGCGTTTCGTGTCCGGCTACCTGATTCAGCTCAAAGCCGACGTTGAAGCCCTTGATGGCCCCTCCGGAACTGACGTCGACTTCACCGATCTGCACGCCTGGTGCGAGGTTTATCTACCCGGCGCAGGCTGGGTCGGCCTTGATGCCACGTCCGGTTTGTTCGCAGGCGAAGGGCATATTCCGCTCGCCTGCAGCCCCGAGCCCTCATCGGCGGCACCGATCAGCGGGTTGGTCGAACCGTGCGAAACTGAATTCAGCCATGAGATGTCCGTTGAGCGGATCTGGGAGGCACCTCGTGTCACCAAACCGTACACCGAAGAACAGTGGGCCGAGATTCAGACGCTGGGCCATCAGATAGACCGTGATCTGGCTGACAACGATGTTCGTCTGACCATGGGCGGCGAGCCGACCTTCGTTTCGATCGACGACCGTGATGGGGCTGAGTGGAACACGGCTGCACTGGGGCCGAAAAAGCGTGCCTTGTCGGCTGAGCTGTTCCAGCGCATGCGCAAGCACTACGCGCCACTGGGGATCGTGCATTTTGGTCAGGGCAAATGGTACCCGGGCGAGCAATTGCCACGTTGGTCGCTCAATTGCTTCTGGCGTAAAGATGGGCAGCCGGTCTGGCATAACAACGCGCTGATTGCCGAAGAGACCGAAAGTTACGGTGCAACCGGTGAGTTGGCCGGAAAGTTTCTCGCCAGCGTGGCCGAACGGCTAAAGCTGCCGACGCGCTTTGTATTCCCGGCCTACGAAGACAATTTCTACTACTTATGGCGTGAAGGTGCGCTGCCTGCCAATGTTAGCGCGGAAGATTCGCGGCTGGGTGACGAGCTTGAGCGTGCGCGACTGCGCAAAGTCTTTGCTCAGGGTCTGGACAAGGTGATCGGCCAGGTTTTGCCATTGGCGCGCTCCGTTGACGGTGATCGCTGGCAGAGCGGCCGTTGGTATCTGCGCGACAACCACTGCCGTCTGGTGCCTGGCGATTCTGCGCTCGGTTATCGGTTGCCGTTGGCATCGCAGCCCTGGGTCAAGGCGGCGGAATATCCTTTTATCCATCCCACCGACTTCAACCAGGACTTTCCCGAGTTACCGGATGACGGGCAGGTTCAAGCGCAACTGACCGGGCTTACAGAACATCCAGACACCAACGCCGAGCGGATGCCTAAGATCGACGAGTCTGCCGACTGGCTGACCCGTACGGCGTTGTGTGCTGAGGCGCGGGAAGGGCGGTTGTACCTGTTCATGCCGCCGCTGGAAAAGCTCGAACATTATCTGGAACTGGTAGCTGCCATCGAGGCCAGTGCCGAAGAGCTGAACTGCCCGATTCTGCTTGAAGGCTACGAGCCGCCGAGCGATCCGCGCCTGGCGAATTTCCGTATCACGCCTGATCCGGGCGTCATTGAAGTTAACGTACAGCCGTCCGCATCATGGGACGAGTTGGTGGAGCGCACCGAGTTTCTCTACGAGCAGGCGCGCCTGACGCGTCTGACCACTGAAAAATTCATGATCGACGGCCGTCACACCGGCACCGGCGGTGGCAACCACTTCGTACTGGGTGGCGCTACGCCAGGTGATTCACCATTCCTGCGGCGTCCCGATGTGCTGCGCAGTCTGCTCAGCTACTGGCACAATCATCCGTCGCTGTCGTACCTGTTTTCCGGGCTGTTCATCGGTCCGACGTCGCAGGCTCCACGGGTCGATGAGGCGCGTAACGACTCGTTGTATGAGCTGGAAATCGCCTTCGCACAAATGCCCGCGCCCGGCGAAGAAGTCGCGCCTTGGGTGGTCGACCGTCTGCTGCGCAATTTGCTGATCGACGTCACCGGCAATACCCATCGGGCCGAGTTCTGTATCGACAAGTTGTACTCCCCGGATGGTGCGACTGGTCGTCTCGGCCTGTTGGAGTTGCGTGCTTTTGAAATGCCGCCTCATGCGCGGATGAGTCTGGCTCAGCAATTACTGCTTCGAGCGTTGGTTGCGCGCTTCTGGCGCGAACCCTATGCGCCCGCCAGGCTGGCTCGCTGGGGGACAGAGTTGCATGACCGGTTCATGCTGCCGCACTTCATCGAGCAAGACTTTGCGGACGTTATCGAGGAGTTGAACAGCGCCGGTTACCCGGTGCGTGCCGAGTGGTTTGCGGCGCATCTGGAGTTCCGCTTTCCCAAGGTTGGCGATTATGCGGTCAGCGGTATCGAACTGGAGTTGCGCCAGGCGCTTGAACCCTGGCACGTACTGGGTGAAGAAGGTTCGGCGGGTGGCGCCGTGCGTTACGTGGATTCGTCCCTTGAACGCCTGCAAGTCAAGATTAACGGCATGCCGCCGAAACGGTATGTATTGACCTGTAATGGCATTGCGATACCGTTGCAGCCCACTGGGCGAGTCGGTGAGTTTGTCGCGGGTGTGCGTTATCGCGCCTGGCAACCTGCCAACTGCCTGCAACCTACCATCCCGGTGCACGCGCCGCTGGTATTCGACCTTGTCGATACCTGGATGCAGCGCTCACTGGGCGGCTGCGAGTATCATGTCGCGCATCCTGGCGGCCGCAATTACGAGACCCTGCCGGTTAATGCCAACGAAGCGGAAAGCCGTCGTCTGGCGCGGTTCTTCAGGATTGGTCATACCCCCGGCAAACTGGAAGTGCCACTGCTTAGCGTTAATGATGAACTGCCGATGACGCTGGATATGCGTTTGCATAAATAAAAGGGCGTCAGTCACAGCCGGCTCGGACTGGTAGGAGCGAACTTGTTCGCGAGGTTGCGTATCAGGTATGACGTCTCGCGAACAAGTTCGCTCCTACCGGGCACGTTGATTCATTCGTTTTTATAAAAATGGTTTCGTCAGCCGGAGCAGCCATCCAATGGCTGACATCCGACTACGCTACTCTGAATTTTTAGTCTCTGCCGAGCCTTCCATGCACGACTTGCTTGACCATTACCCTGTGTTTGCGGGTACCTATCATGAAATGCTTGATGCCGATGGCGCTGTTCGCCCTCATTGGCAGCGCATGTATGAGCAATTACAGCGTAGTACTCCCGCACAACTGATCCAGCGTCAGGCCCTGCTCGCCAGGCAGATTCAGGAAAATGGCGTGACGTACAACGTCTACGCCGACCCCAAAGGGGCTGACCGGCCGTGGGAGCTGGATCTGCTGCCGCACCTGATTCCCGCTGAAGAATGGCAACAAGTGGCTGCGGGCATCGCCCAGCGGGCGAAGTTGCTCAATGCCGTGCTGGCAGACCTGTATGGTCCGCAAACCCTGATCTCCAAAGGGCTATTGCCCGCTGAGCTGGTGTTCGGCCACAACAATTTCCTGTGGCCGTGCCAGGGCATCGCGCCTCCGGAAGATGCGTTTCTGCATATGTACGCGGTCGATCTTGCGCGCACGCCCGATGGGCGTTGGTGGGTGACAGCCGATCGTACCCAGGCGCCATCGGGCGCTGGCTACGCGTTGGAAAACCGCCAGATTGTGTCTCGTGCATTTCCCGAAACCTACCGGGATCTGCAGGTTCAGCACCTGTCCGGGTTTTTCCGCGCCTTGCAGGAAACCCTTGCCCGTCAAGCGCCCGCCAGCAATGAAACACCGCTGATCGTCTTGCTGACGCCGGGACGTTTCAACGAAAGCTACTTCGAACATCTGTATCTGGCGCGCCAGTTGGGCTATCCGCTGGTCGAAGGTGGTGACCTCACCGTGCGCGACGCAACTGTTTACCTGAAAACCCTCAGCGGCCTGCGCCGGGTGCACGCGATCATGCGGCGTCTGGATGACGACTTCTGCGATCCGCTGGAGCTGCGTACTGATTCGGCGCTCGGCGTACCGGGTTTGCTGGAGGCTGTGCGTCAGGGCAAGGTGTTGGTCGCAAATGCCTTGGGCAGCGGCGTTCTGGAGTCGCCGGGCCTGCTGGGCTTTTTGCCGAAAATATCCCAGCACCTGTTCGGCGAAGACCTGATCCTGCCATCAGTGGCGACCTGGTGGTGTGGCGAGCCTCCTGTTCTCGCTCAAGCGCTGGAGAAGCTGCCGGAGTTGTTGATCAAGCCCGCGTTTCCATCCCAGAGTTTCGCGCCGGTATTTGGCCGGGACTTGAACAAGGCCCAACGTGAAGCGCTTGCACTGCGTATGCAGGCCAGGCCTTACGCTTACGTGGCGCAGGAGCTTGCACAGCTATCCCATGCGCCAATCTGGCAGGCCGACGGCGAGCAATTGCAGCCACGAGCGATTGGCATGCGTGTATACGCAGTGGCCAGTTCCGAAGGGTATCGCGTTCTGCCAGGAGGTCTGACCCGGGTCGCCGCCGAAGCGGATGCCGAAGTGGTATCGATGCAGCGCGGTGGTGCCAGCAAGGATACCTGGGTGCTGGGCGAACTCTCGCAAACCGGCGAACCCTGGAAAGGTCAGCGCACCCTGGGTGTACATGATCTGATTCGTCGCGATCCTTACCTGCCGTCACGCGTGGTGGAGAACCTGTTCTGGTTCGGTCGGTATTGCGAGCGCTGTGATAACAGCGCGCGCTTGCTGCGCATCATGCTCGCGCGGTATGTGGACGGCGATGATCCTGTGGCTCTTGAGGCCGCCGTGGCGCTGGGCGAGCGTCTGAACCTGCTGCCTGATGAAGAAGAAGGTGGATCGTTGCCTGATCGGCTTCTTGCGGGGCTTCTCGGCGAAGAGTGGCCGTTCAGCCTGCGCGCGAACCTGCAACGCTTGCAATGGGCTGCGTCTCAGGTGCGCGGCAAGCTTTCCCGGGAGAACTGGCAGGCGCTGGTTGAATTGCAGCGTGAAGCCATCAGTCTGGACAGCAAGGATCCGGATTTCGGCCAACTGCTGGATTTCCTCAATCGACTGGTGATGTCCCTGGCGGCCCTGTCCGGGTTCGCCCTGGACGACATGACCCGTGACGAAGGCTGGCGCTTTCTGATGATCGGTCGGCGTATCGAGCGTCTGAAGTTCCTCAGCAACAGCCTCGCGGCATTCTTGCGCAGCGCGGCAGTGACAGACCAGGCAGGGCTGGAGTGGCTGCTGGAACTGGGTAATAGCAGCATCACCTATCGCTCGCGTTACCTGGCCGTGCCGCAACTGATTCCGGTGCTTGACCTGCTACTGCTCGATGATCAGAACCCTCACGCGGTGCTCTTCCAGCTCAAACTGGTATCCAAGTCTCTGAATCGTTTGAACGAAGAGTTTTGTGCGCCGCGAGATGCGAGCCTCGGCACGTTGGTTCGACGACTGTCGAGTTTCGACCTGGGTTGTCTGGAGAATCCGTTGTTTGGTGAGAGCAGTATTCAGGCAGTGTTGGAGGGGCTTGCGGACATGCTGCAAAGCATTGGTGATGCCGCCGGGCAAGTCTCTGACCGTCTGGCCTTGCGTCACTTTGCCCATGTCGACGATATCAGCCAGCGTACGGTGTCCGTCTGATGAGTGCCCATTACCAGATTTTTCATGACACGCATTACAAATACGACAGCCCGGTTTCTCTGGCGCAGCAGTTGGCGCATCTGTGGCCAAGGGCTAATCCGTGGCAGCGCTGTTCCGAGCAGCAGTTACTGGTCAGCCCGATTCCGACTATTCGCCGTGATGAGTTCGACGTGTTCGGCAACCCGCTGACGCGCCTGGCGTTCGAGCGGCCTCACGATGAGCTGCAGGTGAGTGCCCGCCTGCGGGTGGAAGTCCTGGAGCGTGCGCCCCTTAACTTCGATCATTCGCCCGCTTGGGAAATGACTCGCAGCATCATGACCTACAACGCCAGGCCGATGTCTGCAGATATCCTCGAAGCTTGTCGCTATCGTTTCGAGTCGCCTTATGTGCACTTGAAACAGTCGTTCATCGAGTTTTCGGCGGATTGTTTCGTACCAAGCCAGCCGCTGATGTTATGCGTGCAGGCATTGATGGAGAAAATCTTCACTGAATTCACCTTCGACGGCGAAGCTACGCAAGTGGCGACACCGCTGGTGGAAGTGCTGGAATCCCGACGTGGTGTCTGTCAGGACTTTGCTCACCTGATGCTGGCCTGCTTGCGCTCACGCGGTTTGTCGGCGCGCTATATCAGTGGTTATTTACTGACCCAGCCACCACCGGGGCAGCCACGATTGATTGGCGCAGATGCTTCCCATGCCTGGGTTTCGGTGTTTTGTCCGGTGCTGGGCTGGGTAGATTTTGACCCCACCAACAATGTGCAGCCTGCGCTGGAGCACATCAGCCTGGCCTGGGGGCGGGATTTTTCAGACGTCTCGCCGTTGCGCGGGGTGATTCTGGGCGGTGGTAATCACGACCCGGAAGTGCGGGTGACGGTGATGCCGGTTGAGGTGTGAAAGAACATCCACGCCTGTAGGAGTATTCGCGAAAGCGGTGTTTCAGGCATTGATATGTTTCTGGTCGACACCCTTCGCGAATAAAGCGTTCACAACGCCTACGGTCCGTCGGATGACCAACGGACCCGCTGTGTTGCTTCAGCTAGCCGGCTTGTCGTCAGTAGTGGTTTGCTCTACGGGCGCAGCTTCGTCGGTAGCTTCAGTTGTCTCTGCGTCGCCTTCGGCTGTGGTTTCGGCCAGGGCAGCATTTTTGCGCTGAAGCTTTTCCTCTTTCTTCTGCTCTTTAGCCAGATCTCGCTGACGCTTTGCGAAGGAATAGTTAGGTTTAGCCATGGGCGATCCTCTGTTTAGGCGGTTAATGGCGCCATTCTGCCTGAGAACGGCGTCGGGCACACGGCGTTGTATGTCCTCCGGTCCAAAGCCCTAATTCCCAAGCCCCGCTTTTCGTCAATTAAGTCGTCACTAAACCTGATTTGATTCTTCAGCACTGCTGCCGGTGGCACCACAGGCATAAGCCGCGAGCAAGCTACGGAAAAAGCTGTTGAGCTGCATGATGGTCTTCCTGAAATATGGCGATGAGGCATCTTGCGCGGTTGGATGAAAGACGGCCCGTTGATTGTCTCGATGGCCTCGATAGCTAACTGTCACTGAGCCTTGTTGACGCAGGTCATTGGAACCTGGCGTTATATCAGGCAGTCTTTGCCGGAATAAACAAAATACCCAGCCTTGGAGATTCCCCATGATTCGCAAGCTTGTTGCTGTATCCCTGCTGACATTGGCCAGCGGGCAGTTGCTGGCGGCAGAGTGCAGTACGACTGTCGACTCCACCGATCAGATGTCCTTCAACACCAAGGCCGTTGAAATCGATAAAAGCTGCAAGACATTCACGGTAAACCTTACCCATTCCGGTAGCCTGCCAAAGAATGTCATGGGCCATAACTGGGTGCTGAGCAAAGAGTCGGACATGCAGCCTATCGCCACTGATGGCTTGGGCGCTGGTATCGACAAGGATTACCTGAAGGAGGGCGACGCCCGCATCATCGCTCACACCAAAATCATTGGTGCTGGTGAAACGGATTCGGTGACGTTTGATGTTTCCAAGCTGGACCCGGCTGAGAAGTACGGTTTCTTCTGCTCGTTCCCTGGCCACATCAGCATGATGAAAGGCGCCGTGACGCTGAAATAAGCGCGTCTGATGCTCAAAAGAAAACCCGGCGATTGCCGGGTTTTTTGTTGGGAAGACGCTGGATCGCAAATCTCGTGGGAGCGAATTCATTCGCGAAGGCTGCATCACAGGCGAAAAATCTCTATCGGATGTACCGGCCTATTCGCGAATGAATTCGCTCCCACAGACCCCACGTCAGCTTTCGATATGCTGACTTTTCTGCGGCAACTTCACCGGTCAAGGCGCGTACGGCAATTCCCGCTTGTGCTGGGTCTTGGCGTAGGTGTCACAGATGATCTTGAACGCTTCCTCTCGGACTGGCTCGCCATGCAGGAAGGCGTCGATTTCGGCGTAGGTCACGCCATGTGACGCTTCGTCCGGTTTACCGGGCATCAAGTCTTCCAGGTCCGCAGTCGGCACCTTCTCGACCAACGATTCTGGCGCACCGAAGTGCCGGGCAATGGCCCGAACCTGATTCTTGACGAGCCCGCTCAGCGGCGCGAGGTCGCAGGCACCGTCACCGAATTTGGTGAAGAAACCCATCACTGCTTCTGCTGCATGGTCGGTACCAATCACCAGGCCTTGATGTGCGCCAGCGATGGTGTACTGCGCAACCATGCGCATGCGCGCTTTGGTGTTGCCCAGTACGAAGTCCACGGCGCTTGCATGTTGACCCTCGAACGCCTTGATCTCGCTTGCCATCGCCTTGACCGCGCCGCCGATGTTGACCGTGTGGCGAATGTCCGGGTTGATGAAGTCCACCGAAGCCTGAGCTTCATGCTCGTCATGTTGCACGAGGTAAGGCAGACGCACGGCAATGAAGCGGTAACTGTCGTCGCCGGTGCTGCTGCGCAGCTCTTCAACGGCGCGCTGGGCAAGCAGGCCTGCCGTCAATGAATCCACTCCGCCGCTGATGCCCAGCACCAGCGTCTTGAGGCGGGCGTTGGTCAGGCAGTCCTGAATGAAAACGATACGCCGGGCGACCTCGGCCTGAAGTGCGTTTTCGTCGGCGAAAGGCGGTTGCACCTTGAGCTGCTCAGCGATCTGGAGCTGTACGGCTTGCATGATTCACTCCTTGTTAAGGATGGTAGCGACGGGTTCTGTTTGCGGATTAATCCGCCACTTTGAACACATGTCGCAGGTACGAGACAAAATTGGGGTCCTTGCATTGCGTCTTGCCGGGCTCGTCGGAGATTTTCGCCACCGGTTGCCCGGCGCAGGCGGTCATCTTCAGGACGATACTCATGGGTTCAACGCCTGGTATGTCTGCTGTCAGATTAGTGCCAATCCCAAAGCTGACATTGATGCGACCGCGCAATGCGCGAAATATTTCCAGCGCCTTGGGCAATGTCAGGCCGTCGGAAAACACCAGCGTCTTGCTCATCGGATCAATACCAAGCTTCTGATAGTGCGAGATGCATTTTTCGGCCCACTTCACCGGATCACCGGAGTCATGGCGCAGGCCATCGAAGAGTTTGGCGAAATACAGATCGAAGTCCCTGAGGAAAGCATCGGTGGTAATGCAGTCTGTCAGCGCAATCCCCAGCAATCCCCGGTATTCATGGACCCAGCAATCGAGGGCAGCGCTTTGGCTGTCGATCAGGCGTGGACCGAGTTGCTGATGGGCCATGATCCACTCATGGGCCATGGTACCTAGCGGTTTCAGGTCGAACTTGCGCGCCAGCTGCACATTGCTGGTGCCGACGAACTGCCCGGGGAAGTCACGTTTGAGGACATCAACGACTTCTTCCTGAACACGGTAAGAGAAGCGTCGACGGGTGCCGAAGTCTGCGACTTTGAGCTCTGCCAATTCATCCGCTTGTGCATTGGCGGCCAGCCAGTCGAACTTGCGATACAACTGGTCGCGGGCCTCACTGAGCAGGATTTCAGGATGACGATGGCGGTTGCGTACTTCACTGACAATCGCGAGCACCGGGACTTCAAACAGGATCACATGCAGCCATGGTCCCTGTAGGCGAATGCACAGTTGATCATCTTCGATCGTGGTTTTGACGTATCGCGTGTTGAAGCGGAACAGTCCGAGAAACCGCAGGAAGTCCGGCTTCATGAAGTTGATGCGCTCCAGAAAACTCAGCTCCTGGGCGCTCAGTGACAAATCACAGAGCTGCTTTATCTGGTGCTGGATTTCACTGAGATAGGGACGCAGGTCCTCACCGTTGCGGCAGCGAAACTCCCACTCAACGTCGACGTTGGGGTAGTTATGCAACACCGCCTGCATCATGCTCAATTTGTACAAGTCGGTGTCGAGCAGGTTTTGCACGATGCGATTGGAGAAAGCGCTCTCGCTCATTGGGTCGCTCCAGCAGGACCGGCCGCCAGACGCGGCCAAACGAAATGAATCAGATAGTCACGGGCGTCCCGGGGCAGAGCCATCGAGCGTCCATTGAGCTTTATGACCGACATAATGCCAGCCGAGGCGGGATAGGGGCAGTTTTCTTTGGTGGGGGATAGTTCGTGGGGGCTGTAGGAGCTGCCCCAGTATCCATAGCCCCGCGCTGTCTTGCGCGAAACGGTAGATCTGTAGGAGCGCACAAGCACCGCGAGGCGCAATGGCGGTGTATCAAGGGGAAAGCTATCGCGGCCTCGCGGTGCTCGTGCGCTCCTACAAGTCATGCGTGGTGTATGTCAGTGCACCGCCGCAACCACTGGAAAATTCAGGGTGAATTTCCCGTTTGGGGTTTCGTCACGAAACCGCTCCATCACCGCCTTGAGCTTTTTCGCCGATTCCTCGTCGGTCGCGTAGTAAAAAACGCTTGAAGCTGCGGCTGAGGCGCGAGGAATGGTCAGGCGCATTTCGGCCACCTCGATCCAGTTCTTCGGTCTTTCGGGGAACCACTCGTTGTAGACAAATGCGTAGTGAACGTCTTTCTCGTCCATCAGCGTGGTCATCCACTCGACGTCGGTCCGGGTCTTGCGATAGTGCAGCGCCTGAATGCTGCCCAGTCCCCATAAGTCCAGGATGTACTGATTGCCATTGAGCGCTACGAGGCCCAGGTCGTTGACGGCAACGGGCTCACCCAGTTCCCGGACAATCTCCCCGCTGGAGTACTGCTGGTTGTAAATCGCCGCTGAGGAAAGCGGTACGCGCAACGTCGTATACACCGGAATTGCGAAGGCGATGGGCAGCATTGCAAACAGCGCGGTCATGTAGCGTTCACTCATGCGGGTGGCGCAGGCGTAGAGCACGAACACCCCGACGAACGTTAGCCAATACGCTTCATAACGTCCTTGCCCCGACCTACCGAAAATAGTGTGCAGCGCGGCGACGGTCAGCAACATCAGGATCAGCGGCTTTCTGTCGAAGAACAGCACGCATACAAAAAGCTGGGCAAGCAAGACCCAGCCATAAGCATCGAGTTGGTTGGTGAGGTTGAAAAACAGAGCGTTCAGGCCGGTTCCTGTTTTCGCCTGCACAGAGGAGGGGATATAGCCCAGCCCCAGGTGGTTAAGGAACAGGGAAAACGCAATGACCAGCACGCCGATGATTGCCACGCTGATCAGCGTCGAGCGTCGCTCACCGAGCCAGAAAAGATAAGCCAGTACAGGCAGGGAAACGGCCAGACCTTCGTACCGCACCAGCGGTAATACAATCAGCGCGATGTAAATAGGCAGCGGCGTTACCGCGATCTGGCCGAACTCTTTTTGCACGACGGCGCAGGCTATCAATGCAACCAGATAGACCTGCAGCGTGTGCTCCATCCCCGCGAAAATCAGGCCATAAAGATTAGTGGCGAGGAAGAAGCCGCCGAGAATGAGGACCTTGCTGACCGGATGCAAACCCTCCAGCAACTTGATCAGTGGTCCAATGGTCAGGTACGCGAAAGTCAGATTGAGGACAAAGGGCGCGAGGACCATTCCGTTACCGAGCAAGGCAAAAGGTGCAAGCAGGAATGGCCAGAGAATGCTTGATGAGGGCGCTGAAAATTCGCCGGGGTTGATCCCGTAGTGACCGCTGAACATCTGCTTTGCCAGCGCAAGATGGATGTAAGGATCGTCCAGCGTATAGATGAACATCCCGTGATTATTAATCAGGATCGCCAGTGTCATCAGCGCCACAGGGGCCACAAGCAGAAAAACCGCCAGGTGCCTGTCTGTGAGCCAGGGCAGTGAGCTTGCCTTTGCAATGTTAGCGGTCGCCATAGCTTCATAACCTGTCAGGGGATCAAGTCAGGGAAACTACGGAGCGATCGACATGCGTGGCGCGAAGGCTTCTACCCAAGGTTGCTGGAATATAGGTTCAACACGGGGCGGCACACAGCCATAAAAAACTATTTAGTGGGTCGAAGCAGCCGTAATGCTGACGTCAGGATTTGGTTGGGTTGTTGAGGGGATTAGTAGATTCCCTTCGGGAGATTCTATGGTGGCCGACGAGCACAATTATCGCGGAGTTCATTCGCGAATTACCGGTACCTCTGTCGCTTTTATCGCCTGAAGTACCGTTTTCCCGAATAAATTCGGTCCTACAGGATTGCGCAGATCTATGTGGGAGCGAGGCTTTCCCGCGATGTATGAGACGCAGGCAGAAGACATACCGCTTTATTGTTTATCGTCGGAATGCCACCAGACCAAGCACCACTACAACCGAATTGCTCTCTCCTGTGAAAGAAGTAACCGTTATTGGTTGTAGGAATTTTCTTAAAATTATCGAGAGCTCAGTGGTATGGGCTTATTTGATTGATGGTGTGACAACTTGAATCTAGACTCCGGCCGACTCCTGAAAGGAGAGTGTTTTTAATTTAAATTCCGTTGGTGCACCATGAAATTACAGATGATCGCCCTATCCTTTCTGGTTTTACTTTTGGGGTGCGACAAGGAGCGTTCGTCCGATAGTGATAAAGCAGGGCGTTACGCGACTTTGTATTTTGATAAGCCCGTCAATCAGCTTTACATGGAGCCGGGGAGAGCTGCCTTTACGCTTTATCCTGATAATGTAATCGAATCGCTACGTGGTTTGGGTGTTCAGGTTGAAGGGCTCGACTTTCAGCTTGATAAGAAGCAATCCAGCATCATACATGTTGCTATCAAGGATGAGTCATTTGGGCCCGATCAGCAGCAGGCGCTTAAGCATGCCTTGCAGGATGTTCTTGAGGCCAAGCGGATGCCTGCTTTCAGCGGTCACGTAATAATGGATCCGGATTCACCTGGCTATAAATTTTCTCAATCTCAGCTTTACGAACGATCCGATACCGGCGTTTACATCTATCCGCAGTCTGAAATGACAATCAGGCTTAAATATAACTCCGCTGGATTATCCGATCTCTTGCACAGTCATGGGAAGTCGGAGTTCTACTGCTATGTTTCTTCGAGAATAAATCATGATCTGCCTTTCCGGTCGGCTGCATCAAGGGGGATCGATAAATTCGAAAATATGGGTGCTTTCGATATGGGGGTCATACTGTGGAATTATCAGCGTATGGGCGTCAAGATGACGGTCGAGAACAGATATTTTCGCCGCTTACTCTCTGAGGATAAGGTAGCGTTGGTCATGACTTCACAGCGCTCCGTTGGGTCTGTAAATGAGGTAACCGTGGGAATAGGCAGCTTGGGGGTACATTCCCACAACTATCACAAGTATGAGCAGTTCGGCAAACTTTCGCCCCAGATGTACGCTCATCTTGAGGCCAAATGCCAATCTATGGTCGCCAAGCTCGGTCGTCCTTTTACGTTCCACTTCGGGGACGGTATTGATCGGTTGAAAGCTGTTGTTTATACGGAGCAGCCTGCGGCTTGATTGTCGATTGCTGCGCATCATTTTTATTAGAACCTGCCGTATGGGAAGCATCTGAACTGCAAAAGTGCAGTGCTGAGAGATTTTACGCGGTGAATCAGGTCTGCCGTTCGCGAACAAGTTCGCTCCTACCGTTTGGTGCGGTGTCAGGCAGGAGGCAACGTGTTGGCGAGAGGCTTCGCGCATTTATTCTGCTTCCAGCTGCTCCAGCATCCACTCGGCAAAGTCCCTGATCTTTGGCACTTCAGCAGCGTGCTCCGGGTAGGCCATGTAATACGCGTCGCTGCTTGGCAAGGCGTGTTGCCACGGGATGACCAGCTTGCCGTCGGCCAGCTCTTCTTCCACCAGAAACCGCGGCAGCAGGGCGACGCCGCAGCCGACCTGCGCTGCGCGAATGCACATGTAGAAGGTTTCGAAGCGTGGCCCGTGGTAGCTGTGTTCTGTGTGATAGCCCTGACTGTCGAACCAGTCATGCCAGCCTTGCGGGCGATTGGCGTTTTGCAGCAGGACCAGATCGGCCAACTGTGTCGGATCGGTAAACGGTGTGGCGGGTAGAGCGCCCGGTGCGCAGACGGGCACCAGTTCTTCGCCAAACAAGCGCACGCTCTCTGCCCCGGGCCTTGCACCCTGGCCGAAGTAGAACGTGAAATCGCAGCGGCTTTGAATCAGGTCATCGTTTTCCTGCTCGTTGACCAAATCCAGATGGATATGCGGATGACGCAGACGCCAGCCTTTCAAGCGCGGCACCAGCCAGCGGGCGCCGAAGGTCGAGGGTGTGGAAACCCGCAGCACCTCGGTCTCGCCGCCATAGGAGCGCAGGAAGTGCGTGGACATCTCCATCTGGCTGAGAATCTTGCGCACTTCGCCCAGGTACAGCGCGCCTGCCGGGGTCAGTTGCAAGCGACGACGCACCCGGCGAAACAGCAGGTGCTGCACCAGCTCTTCAAGCTGCGCCACTTGCTTGCTGACCGCACTTTGCGTGAGGTTCAGCTCTTCAGCGGCACGGGTAAAGCTCAGGTGTCGGGTAACCGCTTCGAAGCATTGCAGCGCCGTAATAGAGGGCAGGTGACGTCTGTTGAGCATTGTTCGGGCCTTTTTCGATCCAGAGGCGGCTCCATCCCTGGGAGCATGAATAAAAGGAATGATATCTCGCCTAATGGTCGTTTGTTGATGGCGTTAAGGCCAGCTATTACTAGAGCCTGAAGATTTACCGTTATTTCAGCATTCCCGAATTCAGGAGAGAACATGCTTACCGACCTGCTAAACCGACTCGGTGTCGACCCCGCGAAATATCAGAAGGGCGACCAGCCTGTTCATACCCCCATTGATGGCAGTCGCATCGGCGCAGTGAGCTGGGAAGGCGCTGCTGAAGTGGAGCAGCAGGTCACGCGTGCCGATGCGGCTTTCCAGGCCTGGCGCAAAGTACCGGCCCCACGGCGTGGCGAGTTGATCCGTCTGTTCGGCGAAGCGCTGCGCAAGCATAAGGCTGATCTGGGCGAGCTGGTCTCCTGGGAAGCTGGCAAGATTACTCAGGAAGGTCTGGGTGAAGTGCAGGAGATGATCGACATCTGCGACTTCGCCGTCGGCCTGTCCCGTCAGTTGTATGGTTTGACTATTGCCTCCGAACGTCCAGGCCACCACATGCGTGAAACCTGGCATCCACTGGGCGTGGTCGGTGTGATCAGCGCGTTTAACTTCCCTGTCGCGGTCTGGTCGTGGAACACCGCGCTGGCGCTGGTGTGCGGCAACTCGGTGATCTGGAAGCCCTCGGAGAAAACACCGTTGACTGGTCTGGCATGTCAGGCGCTGTTCGACAAGGTTGCCGCCGACTTTGCTGATGCACCGGATTACCTGGCTCAGGTGGTTATTGGTGGTCGCGATGCCGGTGAAGCGTTGGTCGATGATCCGCGCGTGGCCCTGATCAGTGCAACCGGCAGCACCCGAATGGGGCGTGAAGTGGCTCCGAAAGTGGCCGCGCGCTTCGCTCGCAGTATCCTCGAACTGGGCGGTAACAACGCCATGATTCTCAGCCCGACAGCTGACCTGGATCTGGCCGTACGCGCCATCCTGTTCAGTGCCGTGGGTACTGCCGGGCAGCGCTGCACGAGCCTGCGACGTTTGATCGCCCATGAATCGGTGAAAGCCGAAATCGTCTCGCGTCTGAAAACTGCTTACGAAAAAATCCGTATCGGCCACCCGCTGGAAGGCAATCTGATCGGTCCGCTGATCGATAAACACAGCTATCAGGCCATGCAGGATGCGCTGGAACAGGCAATGAGCGAAGGCGGCAAGGTGTTTGGTGGCAAGCGCCAACTGGAAGATAAGTTCCCGAACGGCTACTACGTTTCTCCGGCCATTGTTGAGATGCCAGAACAGAGCGACGTGGTCTGCACCGAAACCTTCGCGCCGATTCTTTACGTCGTGGGTTATGAGGATTTTAACGAAGCGCTGCGTCTGAACAATGCCGTGCCACAAGGCCTGTCGTCGTGCATTTTCACAACGGATGTGCGGGAAGCCGAGCAGTTCATGTCGGCGCTGGGCAGTGACTGCGGCATCGCCAACGTCAACATCGGCCCGAGCGGTGCTGAAATCGGCGGCGCATTTGGTGGCGAGAAAGAAACCGGTGGCGGTCGTGAGTCCGGCTCGGATTCGTGGCGCGGCTACATGCGTCGCCAGACCGCGACCGTGAACTACTCGCTGGAGTTGCCGCTGGCGCAGGGTATTACGTTCGATTGAGGTCTATCTCGAACTCCATGCAGCCTTGTGGGAGCCAAACTACTTAGGCTGCTGACACATACCCTGTAGGAATGAGCTTGCTCGCGATAGCTGTCTGATAAATAGGAAAAGCGTTGCCTGATCAGACGCTATCGCGAGCAAGCTCGCTCCTACAGGTTTAACGTTTGTTGTCATACACCGCGCGGGTCAGGCATCGAAGTCGTGCCTATAGGGTAGAGATTCGTGCATCGCGTAATAATCTTCACTAACCTCATATGGTGCGTCCCGTAGCGCACGCGCACCGCCGGTGTGCAGTTCGGTGACGCATGCTGTTACAGCAGGGTTGTACGTGGCTGGATGCGTAGGTTGCTACTTATTTTGTCAGTGGTTGCACCTTTTTAATCAAAGGTTGCACATTGCTTGATGTAGAGGGTTGCATGCCCTTTGGTCAAAGGCTCTAGCTGGGCCGAACGCAACAAGTTCATGAGTTTCATCAGAATAAAAAACGAATGGCACGCCACTTGCTCAGAGCAACTCTGTAGTTGCAGTGCTAATCAAAAAAATCTCAGGAGCACCACTCATGTCGCAGACGTTTTACAGAAAAGGCTTTCTTGCAATTGCAGTCGCTACTGCATTGGGCGTGTCTTCGTTTGCTCAGGCTGATGTAAAAATCGGCGTCGCGGGGCCAATGACTGGCGCCAACGCATCGTTTGGTCAGCAATACATGAAAGGCGCTCAGGCAGCTGCCGACGCGATCAACAAGGCGGGCGGTGTTAACGGGGAAAAGATCGTACTGACCGCCTATGACGACGCTTGTGAGCCAAAGCAAGCCGTCGCGGTCGCTAACAAAGCGGCTTCGGACAAGGTAGCTGGTGTTGTCGGCCACTTCTGCTCGTCGTCGACCATTCCAGCGTCGGAAGTCTACGACGAAGCGGGCATCATCGCGATTACTCCGGGGTCGACCAACCCGACTGTTACCGAGCGCGGCTTGAGTGCGATGTTCCGTATGTGTGGTCGTGACGACCAGCAAGGCATTGTGGCTGGCGATTACATCGTTGATGTTTTGAAAGGCAAGAAAATCGCCGTCATCAACGACAAGGACACCTACGGTAAAGGCCTGGCCGATGCTACAGCCAAGCAACTGACCACTCGCGGCGTTAAACCAGTGCTTGAAGAAGGCCTGACCCGTGGCGAGAAAGACTTCAGTGCTCTGGTCACCAAAATCCGCTCGGTAGGCGCCGACGTTGTTTACTTCGGCGGCCTGCACCCGGAAGCCGGTCCGCTGGTTCGTCAGATGCGTGAGCAAGGCTTGAAAGACGTCAAGTTCATGTCCGATGACGGCATCGTAACGGATGAGCTGGTCACCACCGCTGGCGGCGCGCAATACGTTGATGGCGTCTACATGACGTTCGGCGCCGATCCACGCGTACTGCCAGACAGCAAGGCCGTCGTGGACGAGTTCCGCAAATCCGGCTACGAGCCAGAAGGCTACACCCTGTATGCCTACGCGTCGGTTCAGGCCCTGGCTGCCGGCTTCAATGGTGCTAAATCCAACAAGGGCGAAGATGCCAGCAAGTGGCTCAAAGCTCACCCGGTTAAAACCGTAATGGGCGAGAAAGCCTGGGACACCAAAGGTGACCTGAAAGTCTCCGACTACGTGGTTTACCAGTGGGACAAAGACGGTAAATACCACCAGCTTGAAAAACAGAAGTAAGCAACGTGCATAGCCGCACGAGTGTTTCGAATGCTCGTGCTGCTTGGTAATGGGGGCGCAAGGTTGCGACCCCGAAGATCTTCTGTCAGCTAGTGAATGACGGCTCGTTGCGCCTCACAAGGGTGCCGCGGGCCTGCATCACTAGCCTTTCAAGTTCGTGAGCGTGCGTGATGGACGGTATTTTCCTGCAGCAAATGATCAACGGTCTGACCCTCGGGTCGGTCTACGGTTTGATCGCCATCGGTTACACGATGGTTTACGGCATCATCGGCATGATCAACTTCGCCCACGGCGACGTGTACATGATCTCGGCTTACCTGGCCGCCATAGGCCTGGCCGTCCTGTCATTTTTCGGTCTGGAGTCTTTCCCTTTCCTTATTCTCGGCACGTTGATCTTCACCATTGTGGTGACCGGCGTGTATGGCTTTGTCATTGAACGAGTGGCTTACAAGCCACTGCGTAACTCGACACGCCTTGCTCCTCTGATCAGCGCCATTGGTATCTCGCTGATCCTGCAAAACTACGCACAAATCAGCCAGGGTGCCCGTCAGCAAGGCGTACCGACTTTGCTCGAAGGCGCGTGGCGCTTTGAAGTGGGCAGCGGTTTTGTACAAATCACTTTCACCAAGATATTTATCCTGATTGCTGCGTTCGTTGGCATGGGCGTGCTGACTTACATCATCAAGTACACCAAGTTGGGCAGGATGTGCCGCGCGACCCAACAGGATCGCAAGATGGCCTCGATTCTGGGCATCAACACCGATCGGGTGATTTCCTACGTGTTTATTATCGGCGCCGCCATGGCTGCGCTGGCCGGTGTGTTGATCACCATGAATTACGGCACGTTCGACTTCTATGCTGGCTTCATCATCGGCATCAAGGCGTTCACCGCTGCGGTACTGGGCGGTATTGGCTCACTGCCGGGTGCGATGCTCGGCGGGTTGATCCTGGGGGTTGCAGAGTCGCAGTTCTCCGGTCTTATCAACTCGGATTACAAAGACGTGTTCAGCTTCGGCCTGTTGGTACTGATCCTGATTTTCCGTCCTCAAGGCCTGCTGGGTCGCCCACTCGTGGCGAAGGTATAACGTATGTCCGAAACTATAAAACCCATCAACTTCAAACAAAGCCTGATTGATGCCGTGATCGCTGGACTGTTGGCGCTTATTGTCTTCGGTCCGATAGTCGGTGTGGTACTCGACGGTTATAGCTTCAACCTGGAACCCGCACGCGTAGCGGTCCTGGTCGCTGTGGTAATGGTCGGTCGTCTGTTGCTCAGCCTATTCATGCAGACGCCCAAGGGCGTCACTGTTGCCCAGAGTTTCGAGAGTTCAGACTCTGGCGTGCATGTGCTGCCACCGGATTACAAATCACGCCTGCGCTTCATCATTCCAGCCATGATTGTCATCGCCATGGTCTTCCCGGTGTTTGCCGACAAGTACGTGCTGACGGTCGTCATTCTGGGGTTGATCTACGTGTTGCTGGGCCTTGGCCTGAATATCGTGGTCGGTCTGGCTGGCCTGCTTGACCTTGGTTACGTGGCGTTCTACGCCATCGGTGCTTACGGTCTCGCATTGGGCTATCAGTATCTGGGGCTCGGTTTCTGGTCGGCATTGCCACTGGCGGCCATTGCCGCAGCGTTGGCTGGCTGCATACTGGGCTTCCCTGTGTTGCGCATGCATGGTGACTACCTGGCCATCGTGACGCTGGGCTTTGGTGAGATCATCCGGCTGGTGTTGAACAACTGGCTGTCTTTCACGGGTGGACCGAATGGCGTAGCGGTTCCTTCGCCGACCTTTTTCGGTCTGGAGTTCGGACGTCGCGCCAAAGACGGCGGGGTGCCCATCCATGAGTATTTCGGGTTTGAGTACAGCGCGAACCTCAAATTTATCTTTATCTATGCGGTGCTCTTCCTGGTCGTCCTGGCGGTGCTGTACATCAAGCATCGTCTGACCCGCATGCCGATTGGCCGTGCCTGGGAAGCGCTACGTGAAGACGAAATCGCCTGTCGGTCGATGGGCTTGAACCACGTGCTGGTCAAACTTTCGGCGTTCACCATCGGCGCATCGACTGCCGGTCTGGCCGGGGTGTTTTTTGCCAGCTATCAAGGCTTCATCAACCCGACCTCGTTCACCTTCTTCGAGTCAGCCTTGATCCTTGCCATTGTGGTGCTGGGCGGTATGGGGTCGACAATGGGCGTGGTCATTGCCGCGTTTGTGTTGACGGTTGCTCCTGAGCTGCTGCGTAGCTTTGCGGAATACCGTGTGCTTCTGTTCGGGATACTCATGGTGTTGATGATGATCTGGCGGCCACGCGGCCTGATCCGTGTCTCACGTACCGGGGTCACTCCACGCAAGGGGGTTGCGCCATGAGCAACGACATCATTCTTTCGGTCGAGCATCTGATGATGCACTTTGGCGGCATCAAGGCGCTCAGTGACGTCAGCATTCAAGTGCGGCGTAATTCGATTTTTGCCCTGATCGGCCCCAACGGCGCAGGCAAAACCACGGTGTTCAACTGCCTGACCGGCTTCTACAAAGCCACCGGTGGTCGTATTGAATTGCACACCCGCGGGCAGACCACCAACGTCATCAAACTGCTGGGCGAGCCATTCAAGGGCACGGACTTTGTCTCGCCGAAAAGCTTCCTCAGTCGCGTCTACTACAAGATGTTCGGCGGTACCCATCTGGTAAACCGGGCAGGGCTAGCGCGGACTTTCCAGAACATTCGTTTGTTCAAGGAAATGTCGGTGCTGGAAAACCTGCTGGTTGCGCAGCACATGTGGGTCAACCGCAGCCTGTTGGCGGGCATTCTCAATACCAAGGGTTACCGCGAGGCAGAAGAGGTCGCCATCAATACGGCGTTCTACTGGCTCGAAGTGGTGGACCTGGTGGATTGCGCAAACCGTCTGGCGGGCGAGCTTTCCTATGGTCAGCAACGTCGTCTGGAAATTGCGCGTGCCATGTGCACACGGCCTCAAGTGATTTGCCTGGATGAGCCGGCAGCGGGGCTCAACCCGCAGGAAACCGAAGCACTGAGCGGCATGATCCGCCTGCTGCGTGACGAACATGACATGACCATCGTGCTGATCGAGCACGACATGGGCATGGTCATGGGCATTTCAGACGATATCGTGGTGCTCGATCATGGCAACGTGATTGCCACTGGTGGGCCTGAACAGATCCGCAACGATCCGAAAGTGATCGCAGCCTATCTGGGCGCTGATGAAGAGGAGTTGGTATGAGTAAGCCGATCCTCGAAATGAAAGAGATCGATGTGTTTTACGGGCCGATTCAGGCCCTGAAGAAAGTCTCGTTGCACATCAACGAAGGTGAAACGGTCAGCCTGATCGGCTCCAACGGCGCGGGTAAATCCACGCTGCTGATGTCAATCTTCGGTCAGCCCCGGGCGGCTGGTGGGCAGATCATTTATCAGGGCACTGACATCACCCAGAAGTCCTCGCACTACATCGCGTCCAACGGCATTGCGCAATCGCCGGAAGGGCGTCGGGTATTCCCCGACATGTCAGTCGAGGAAAACCTGATGATGGGCACTATCCCGATTGGCGACAAACACTCGGCCGAAGACATGCAGCGCATGTTCGAGTTGTTCCCGCGCCTCAAGGAGCGTCGTAATCAGCGCGCCATGACCATGTCTGGTGGCGAGCAGCAAATGCTCGCTATTGCACGGGCCTTGATGAGCCGTCCGAAACTGTTGCTGCTTGATGAGCCAAGCCTCGGCCTGGCACCCATCATCGTCAAACAGATCTTCGCGACCTTGCGCGAACTGGCGCAGACAGGCATGACTATCTTCCTTGTCGAGCAGAACGCCAATCATGCCCTCAAGCTGTCGGACCGGGCTTACGTGATGGTCAACGGCGAAATCCGCCTGAGCGGCACGGGGCAGGAGTTGCTGGTCAACGAAGAGGTGCGTAACGCTTATCTGGGCGGGCATTGATAGGCTGACGTGACGCCTGCGACAACGCAATTTCTGGGTAGGAGCGAACTTGTTCGCGAGGCGGCGTGCCTGAAGAACCGCGTCAGGTCCTCTCGCCAACAAGTTGCCTCCTACCTTTGAAGGCGGTGCGATGCCTGAGAGATCGCATTTTAATCGCTTCGTTTTTGTGTCGTCTCAATTCACAACGGAATCATCGTCGTCGACAGCACCGAACGCAGCCCCATGAATGAACGGATCTGACGCACTCCGGGCAGGTATAGCAGCTGCTCGGCGTGCAGTCGGTTGAAGCTCTGGCTGTCGCGCGTGCGCAGCATCATCAGGTAATCGAACTCTCCCGTCACCACATGCAGCTCCATGCAGCCCGAGATCTTCTGTGCGGCCGTCTCGAACGCCGAAAATGACTCGGGAGTCGAGCGATCCAGCACGACGCCGATAATCACCACCATCCCCGCATCCAGCGCTTCGTAATCAAGCACCGCCACAATCTTCTTGATCAGCCCGGCCTGTTTAAGGCGCTCGACCCGACGCAAGCATGCCGGGGCGCTGAGTTTGACCTTTTCCGCCAGCGCGACGTTGGAGATCGAAGCATCTTTTTGCAGTGCTTTAAGGATCGCGCGGTCGATTCTGTCGGTGCTGGTTGCGTCTGGGCTTGAGGACATTTCGAAGGCGCTCTTTTATTGCGTAGGAATAGATGATTAAGCAACGTTGTTAGGTTAATCAGGATTCTGATTAATTTAAAGCCGAAAATAGCGTTAACTTTGCAACCCGTTTTTTTGCGTAGTTCCTTAGCATTGAGTCATCGCCAGCACGGCAAAACGTGCCTGGATTTTTTCAATACTGAGGAGCCCTCTCATGAATCTGAGTAAGTTCAAGCGCTACCCTTTGACGTTTGGTCCATCGCCCATCACGCCTCTGAAACGACTAAGCGCGCACTTGGGCGGCAAGGTCGATCTGTATGCCAAGCGTGAGGACTGCAACAGCGGCCTGGCCTTCGGCGGCAACAAGACCCGCAAGCTGGAATACCTTATTCCCGAAGCGCTGGAGCAAGGCTGCGATACGCTGGTTTCCATCGGCGGCATCCAATCCAACCAGACCCGCCAGGTCGCTGCGGTTGCTGCGCACCTGGGCATGAAATGCGTGCTGGTTCAGGAAAACTGGGTCAACTATTCCGACGCGGTGTATGACCGGGTCGGCAACATCGAGATGTCGCGCATCATGGGCGCGGATGTACGTCTGGATGCAGCGGGATTCGACATCGGCATTCGTCCGAGTTGGGAGAAGGCCATGTCGGACGTTGAGGAAAGCGGCGGCAAACCTTTCCCGATTCCTGCCGGTTGTTCCGAACATCCATACGGCGGCCTGGGTTTTGTCGGCTTTGCTGAGGAAGTTCGCGAGCAGGAAAAAGAGCTGGGCTTCAAGTTTGATTACATCGTCGTCTGCTCGGTAACCGGCAGCACCCACGCCGGCATGTTGGTGGGTTTCGCAGCGGATGGTCGTGCACGCAAAGTGATCGGGATTGATGCCTCGGCCAAGCCGGAAAAGACCAAGGCGCAGGTGCTGCGTATTGCTCAGAACACCGCGAAGCTTGTGGAACTGGGGCAGGAGATTACCGAGGACGACGTCATCCTCGACACACGCTTCGCCTATCCTGAATACGGTCTGCCGAACGAAGGCACCCTGGAAGCCATCCGCTTGTGCGCTCGCACTGAAGGCGTCCTGACCGACCCGGTGTACGAAGGCAAGTCGATGCACGGCATGATCGAAATGGTCCGCAACGGCGAATTCCCGGAAGGCTCGAAAGTGCTCTACGCCCACTTGGGTGGCGTGCCTGCACTGAGTGCTTACAGCTTTATCTTCCGTAATGGTTGATTGAAAAACCTGTAGGAGCTGCCGAAGGCTGCGAATGGTGGTGTGTTAGAAAGCCCCGATCGCAGCCTTCGCACTACCGTGGCGCGGTATCAGGTAGGAGGCAACTTGTTGGCGAGAGGTTTCACGCGGTGATTCAGGCCTGCCGCCTCGCGAACAAGTTCGCTCCTACCATGTGGTGCGTATCAGGTAGGAGGCAACTTGTTGGCGAGAGGTTTTACGGGGTGATTCAGGCCTGCCGCCTCGCGAACAAGTTCGCTCCTACCATGTGGTGCGTATCAGGTAGGAGGCAACTTGTTGGCGAGAGCTTTTACGGGGTGATTCAGGCCTGCCGCCTCGCGAACAAGTTCGCTCCTACCATGTGGCGCGGTATCAGGTAGGAGGCAACTTGTTGGCGATGGGCCTGACGCGGTGATTGAGGTATACCGTTTGGCGAGCATTTTTAGCTAAAGGGTGACTTGAATAGCCCCCTCATCAAACCCCAATAAACCGCTCTTCCAGAATGCTCTTCGCCAAGGCGCTGACCTTTACCAGAATCTCTTCAACCTGCTTATCCATTGCCGCTGGCGATAACTCTGTCTCCCCAAGCCTGATCACATGCAATTTGTGGCCGCATACTGAGCCTAGCCAGGTGAGTTGGGGCGACGGGCTTTCTTCGATATCCAGTAAATAACAACCTTTCGACACCGAGCGCAGCAATTGACTGGCGTGGCAAGAGGTGTCCAGGTTTGGTGCGCTCTGCGCCGACTCTGCCCGCAGCCAGTCTTCCAGGAACTCATGAGCGTGTTTGACGTGCAGGTAAGCGACCTGATCCCAATCGTCTATCGCGCTGCGCAGACGTTCACTGATGTAACCCGGCAGGCCGGCACGGGTGACGATCACCACACCGACCTCCGGAGAGGGGGCTTTTACCCAGACTGCAGATTCGGATATCCCAAGCATTACAGCGCTCCCGGCGGGTTAAAGGTGCAGGTATTTCTCACCTCTAAGCTACTGAAACTGTGCTGGGGTTTCCTACATATTTGGGCCTTCAAATCGGAACGTCGTCCATAAAAAAATGGCGTCACGGATGAACATTCCTCCTGCAGGCATTTTCCTGAACGTTTGTTCGTCGCCCGGCATGATTTGCGCATAACGGCTATTCCCCCTCATCCATTTCACGGGTGCAAACGAGGTCTCGGGCGATGAAAGAACAGTCCCAAACGCCGGAATTGACGGTGCAGGAGCGCAAGATCCTGCGGGCGTTGCAGATCGATGGCCGCATCAGCAATGCGGACCTCGCCAAAAAGGTCGGGCTGAGCACTACTGCATGCTGGAATCACACCCGGCGTCTCTATGAAAACGGCGTTATTAAAAGCGTGCGAGCGCAGATAGACCCTCATGCGGTGCAGCAAAGTACCGTTGTGCTGATCGGTGTCGTGCTTGACCGTTCCACCCCGGAAAGTTTTGCCACCTTCGAGGCCGCCGCCCGCGAGTTGCAGCAGGTGCTGGAATGCTGGCTGGTTGCGGGGGATGTGGATTACTTCATGAAGATCAGAGTTCGGGATCTACCGGCGTTCAACCATCTGCACAACACGAAAATTATTGCCCTGCCCGGAGTGCGCCAGGTGCGGACTTTTTTCGTGCTGAACGAGGTGAAATCTGATGGGCTGTTGTTGATCTGATGTTGCGTGCCAGACACTGCAAGGCGAATTGTGGAAAACAATTTTGGCGAGGCTTCAAACCGCGACATAAAGCCGCTGCAAATGCTTGTTTTGTCACGCTTTTGACTTGTTCAGGATTACTGTGGAACTGCCTGTGAATAACGTGGGAGCATTTGACTGGAGGCCTTTATATACGTGGCCTGCAGGCTTGTGGTTAAATTTTGATCAGTGGTTTTTGGGCTTGCTTTCGGCAGGTTTGTCAACGTTCAGAGGGCTGGTTTTTCATACAGGTATTTTGATCTGTGTGCCTGTGGATAAGTCTGTGGGCAAGCATTGGAAAGAGTCCGCAAACCAGCAGCGGATAAAGGCTACAGGCATTACCGATGAATTCTATAGGCCATTATGTTTCACCGGCTTTACATGCGTGCGCGATAACGTCAAGGGAAAAACGCTTCCGGCGTTCCTTCAGCCCGCGTAATACGTGGCCTGTGCAGAAAAGAGTTGCCCACGGTTATTGTGGGCCTGGCTGTGGATAACGTGGGTAAAACCCCGTCAGACCCAAGCCCTGCCTGGTCCGGTCGGGGTTGGTTGTTTTTTGTCCAAAGTATGGATTGTTTATCCACAGACTTGCCCGTAACCGGTCTGGGCGGGCATTCTGCTGGGCTTGTTTATTTATCGACATCAACCGGCTGCACGCGGGTGCGGCACTTCAGGAGAATGAAATGACTTCCACTGTGTTCATTACTGGTGCTACTTCAGGTTTTGGCGAAGCCTGCGCACGTCGCTTCGCGCAAGCGGGCTGGTCGCTGGTACTGACCGGTCGCCGTGAAGAGCGTCTCAATGCTCTCGGCGCCGAGCTGTCGAAACAGACCAAGGTACACACGCTGGTACTGGACGTGCGCGACCGTGCGGCCATGGAAGCTGCCATCGAAAGCCTGCCTGCCGAATTCGCAACCATTCAGGGACTGATCAACAACGCGGGTCTGGCGCTCGGTATCGATCCTGCACCCAAGTGCAGCCTGGATGACTGGGACACCATGATTGATACCAACATCAAGGGGCTGGTCTACAGCACGCGCCTGCTGCTTTCGCGCCTGATCGCCCATGGTCGCGGCGCCAGTATCGTCAACGTGGGGTCGGTGGCGGGTAACTATCCGTACCCGGGCGGCAACGTCTACGGCGGCACCAAGGCATTTGTTGGCCAGTTCTCGCTGAACCTGCGTAACGACCTGATCGGTACTGGGGTGCGGGTTACAAACCTCGAGCCAGGCTTGTGTGAAAGCGAGTTTTCGCTGGTGCGTTTCGGTGGCGATCAAAGCAAATACGACGCTACCTACGCAGGCGCTGAAGCCATCCAGCCGCAGGACATCGCAGAGACCATCTTCTGGATCATGAACACCCCGGCTCACGTCAACATCAACAGCCTGGAATTGATGCCGGTCAGCCAGACCTGGGCAGGCTTTGCGGTTGATCGTAATCGCGGTTGATCAAGTGATGTGCAGGAGGCAACTTGTTGGCTCCTGTCAAACGAAGCCGGTCCTTCAGTTGCAACGTATTCTTGTAGGAGCTGCCGAAGGCTGCGAAGCATTTATCCTGACATACCGTGATCGCAGCCTTCGGCAGCTCCTACAGGTCATCTGTTTGATACGCGACAGTGTGGTGTCAGCGATGGCTCTGGAAATACTCCGCCAACCCGATATAACAGGTCGCCAGGTGATAAGGAGTAGTGGACGGCATGTCACTGCGGCTGATCTGACCATCCGCGTCCAGGCACTCATTCCAGCCACTCGGATGCAGGAATCGCGATTGCAGCGCCAACAACTGCTTACTCAACGCCGCTTCACTGCCGGGCCGCAAAGTCAGTGCCCTCAAGTACTCGGCTTGCGCCCAGATACGTTGAGTAGCGTCTTTGATCTGTCCATCGCTGGCCAGAGCAGCCGCCACGGCGCCGGTCTGCGAATCAACACCTTGAGCTTCGGCGTGGGTAAACGCCGTGCACAGTGACTGATACAGGGCGCTGCCGCGCAGATGCGGGGACGACTCCAGCAGGAAATACCATTCGAACTGATGGCCCGGCTCGTACCAGTTATCCACAGCCCCTAGCGGTTTCTCGAGCATCACGCCGTGTTTGCTGTCCACGAAGCGCCGTTGCATCGCTGACGCGAGCTCGTTGAGCGTGGCCAATGTCGCCTCGTCGTTACGCACCTCGACGGTGGTCAATAAGGCTTCAGCCAGATGCATCAACGGGTTTTGCAAAGGACCACTGCCAAGCGTTGTCCAGTCTTCACCCAGCACCGCTTCGTATAGTCCGTCATCGTCGGCAAATTGCTCTGCAACGACATCCAGCGCGGCATTGAGCACGGACTCCACCAAGGGTTCGCGAACCTTGGCCCAGTAGTGTGCGCAAGCAAAGATGATGAAGGCGTGGGTGTAGAGATCCTTGCGGCGGTCCAGCGGCGCGCCTTGCGGGTCGATGCTGTAGAACCAGCCGCCGTGTTCCGCATCATGAAAATGCCGCTGCAGAGACCGAAACAGGGCTGCCGCACGGGTTGCCGCCTCGGGCACCGAGGGATGGTCGATCAGGCTGGAGAACAGGAACAACTGCCGGGCGCAGGCCATTGCCCGATAACGCTGTGGTGGCAACGGCTGATGCGCGGCATCGACCGCTTCATAGGGCAGCGCCAACTGAGCATTCCAGCCAGGGCCAAGCCATACCGGCACAATGGTTTGCAGGAAGTGCGCCTGAACGGTGGCGAAAACGGCGTTCAAATCAGGCTGAATGGCGGAGCTGGAAACATCTGGCATCGGCAGGCGTCACGGCAGGGGTGAATTGCGCGACATGGTAGCAGTTAGTACCAGCCTGTAGGAGCGCGCTTGTAGGGAGAGGGGTTGCCGCGGGTGAATCGGGTTTGCCGTCTCGCGAACAAGTTCGCTCCTACCTTCTGGCGCGGTGGCTCAGCCTGACGCTTTCAAGGTAGGAGGCAACTTGTTGGCGAGAGGTTTTGACGCGGTGAATCAAGCCGCCAGCAACCACACACCCGCAGCAGCCGAGATAGCACCGGCAATCCGCACCAAAGGCGCAGCCGCTGTAGGCAGATAGCGCACGACGGCATAACCGGCAGCGTGCAGGGCAGCAGTGGCGACTACGAAGCCGATGGCATAAGCCGCCGGGCTGGACATGTCCGGCAGCTCAAGACCGTGAGCCACGCCATGGAACAGGGCGAACAATGCGGTAGCGCCGACAGCCATAAACAGTGGCGGACGAATCGCCAGTGCCACAGCAAGACCCAGCGCCAGCACCGATGCCGCAATGCCGCTTTCCAGCGCTGGCAGGTTCAGGCCTTCAAAACCCAGCAGCCCGCCGATCAGCATGGTACCCACGAACGTAACAGGCAGCGCCCAGCGAGCTGCGCCTTTTTGCTGTGCCGCCCACAGGCCGACGGCCAACATCGCCAGCAAGTGATCCAGGCCGCCAATCGGGTGACTGATGCCCGCCACCAGGCCGTTGTCGCCATGGCCGGGGTGAGCGAAGGCCAGTGCTGGAACCAGCAGCAGGGCAAGGGTGCCAAGGGCTTGTTTGTAGTTCATGCGAAGCTTTCCTTGTGAGAGTGAAATCATGCCGCGTGGGTGAGCAGACCCTGGCGTTCGATGAAGGCGATGATCTGTTCCAGACCCTGGCCGGTTTTCTGATTACTGAAGACGAAAGGTTTTTCACCTCGCATCTTTTTAGTGTCGCGATCCATCATGTCCAGTGACGCACCCACCAGCGGGGCCAGGTCGATTTTATTGATCACCAGCAAGTCGGATTTACAGATACCCGGTCCGCCTTTGCGAGGCAGCTTGTCGCCAGCAGACACGTCGATCACGTAGATGGTCAGGTCTGAAAGTTCAGGGCTGAAGGTGGCCGAAAGATTATCCCCGCCGGACTCGACGATGATCAGGTCCAGACCTTCAAAGCGGCGATTCAACTGGTCGACTGCTTCGAGGTTGATCGATGCGTCCTCGCGAATGGCCGTGTGCGGGCAGCCGCCGGTTTCAACACCGATAATTCGCTCTGGTGCCAGGGCTTCGTTGCGCACCAGAAAGTCTGCGTCTTCACGGGTGTAGATGTCGTTGGTGACGACCGCCAGGTTGTAACGCTCGCGCAGCGCCAGGCACAGCGCCAATGTCAGGGCTGTTTTGCCCGATCCGACCGGACCACCGATGCCGACGCGCAGAGGTTGGCTATTCATTGAATTCTCCGTTGAGCTCTAGTGCGTAAGTTCTTTTAGGTAGCTGTGTTGTGTAGCTGTGTTAGGTAGAAAATCAGGACCGAAACAGTCGGCTGTATTGACGTTCATGGGCCATGCTCGCCAATGACAGTCCAAAAGCGGCGCTGCCAATATGGTGTGGATCAAGTTCTGTAGCGTGCTGTTGGGCTTGTTGCAAAAGGGGCAATAACTCACTGGTCAGGCGTTGAGCAGCCTGCTGGCCCAGCGGCAGGGTTTTCATCAGTACGGCCAACTGGTTTTCCAGCCAACTCCACAACCAGGCGGCCAGCGCATCCTGAGGGCTGATCTGCCAGGCACGAGCGGCCAAAGCCCAGCCCAGCGCCAGATGCGGTTCTTCGGTTTGTGCCAGGAATGCGCGCGCGGGGCGGTCCAGTTCGGGCAGGCCGTTGAGCAATTGCTGCAACGAATAGCCCATCTGGCGGCTTTCCTGATTCAGCTCACGGGTTTCCCGGCTGGCACGGTGTTCGTTGCTCAGTTGCAGCAACTGACACCAGTCATCTTCGGCAGCTGCCGTGCAGTGGGCCAAAAGCAGCGGGGCTTCAAAGCGCGCCAGGTTGAGTAGTAATTGATCGCTTATCCAGCGTGACGCGGTGCTCGGGTCGACAACGACGAGGTTTTCCACCGCCATTTCAAGACCCTGGGAGTAGCTGTAGCCGCCAATCGGCAGTTGCGGACTGGCCAGGCGCAGCAGCGCCCAGGCGCTGTTCATATACGCACGCCAAACTGGTGCAGTTTCGGTGGGTAGTTGAAATCTTCCTCACCCGCCCGGGAGTGGTGGTGACCGCCGCCATAGGCACCGCTTTCCGGAGAGAAGGGTGCTTCGATGGATTCGGTCGTTGCGCCCAGTTGATCGAGCATGGCCTTCAGCACGTAGTCGTCCAGCAGGCGTAGCCAGCCGTCACCGACTTGCAGCGCTACGTGACGGTTGCCCAAGTGGTAGGCGGCACGAGTCAGTTCGAAAGTGCTGCTGCAGGTCACGTGCATCAGTTGCTCGGGACGGGCGCAGACACGGACGATACGTCCATCTTCAGCTTGAAGGCATTCGCCGTCGTACAGCGGTGGCTGGCCGCGCTCCAGAAAGAGGCCAACATCTTCACCGTCAGCGCTATAGCAACGCAGGCGGCTTTTGCTGCGCGCCTCGAAATTCAAATGCAGCTCGGCGGCCCATTCGGGTTGAGATTCGATTCTTTTGTGAATCACCAGCATTGGAAGGCATCCAGCTAATTGCGATGCTTCAAATCAGAGCAAGGGGCTTGCCAACAGGGCGTGTTGTGGGAAAAAGCTGACGGAAAAGGCAGGAAAGAGGTTCGGGGGTGTCATGCTGCGCACTAAATGGGTGCCTTGTGGTGCGGCTGCACCAATATGTATCAGGATGGTTCGGAGCTTCCCAGTCCACGCCAGTGCTTGGCACCGCTAAAAATGAAACGCAATTGATGGGTGATCTTGGCTTGCGGCTTCAGGTGCGCAGGCAGCGCGTCGCTAGGCGGATCAATCAATTCGGGGAGCATGGCGAAGACGCTTTTGACCACCAGGTCAGCGAGGATTGAAAGCGCTGCCGTGTCCAGATGTTGCCATTTGGGCATGGTGCCCAGGTCAGTCGCAAGGTCGGCACTGATGCCATCGCGCAGTGCGCAGAGCGCCTGTCGCACTTGTCGCGACCCACCGTATTGCTCTCTAGCCAGGAATAGAAATTGCGCCCGCTTGGCTGCGACCACTTCAAGGAAGATTCGCACCGAGGCTTCGATGAGGCCGCCCATGACAAATTCGTTGTGCCTGACCAGACGCAGGGTTTCCCGAAACGTCTGGCCGACTTCGCTGACCAGTGCCAGACCCAACTGGTCCATATCATCGAAATGGCGATAGAAACCTGTAGGGACGATGCCTGCGGTGCGCGCTACTTCTCGCAAGCTCAAGCTGCCGAACCCGCGCCCACTTTCCATCAGGGTATGGGCGGCGTTGAGCAGGGCGTGACGCGTTTGTTGTTTCTGTTCAGCGCGGGGCAGCATGACGATAGACAAATCAGGGATGACAGAGCAGCACTCTAGCAAATGAGCTTTGGCTGCGTCGAAGGGGTTTTAGCCTGGGGCAGTTGATCGGTCACCCGCAGGCGCTGCCACCTCGTCTACGCCGCCGCTGTCGCGTGGCAAACGCAGGACCTGTAGGAGCGCGCATGCCCGCGATAGCGTCAATGCAGCCGACAAATTTATCGCCTGATATACCGAATCGCGGGCAAGCGCGCTCCTACAGGATAAAAAAGCATTCCAAATCAAATGGTTGAATATTGTTTGGATGGGAGATTTTCAGTTTCTAAACCCGCTGAAACTGCTTGATCAGCTGCGCATGGCCGTCTTGAGCCAAAGTTTCGTGTACAGCCTGAATCTCCAGCTGCGCTTCAGCACTAGGCTCGCGTTCGGGCGCAGGTACAGCCCAGACGTTGGCTACCAAAAGAGAAAGGGTCAGGCTGAGCCACACGTGGCGTTTCATGATATTGGCTCCTCGCAAGAGCTTCCGGGGTTGTGTATGGCAGCGATATTACTCCCGGTCTGTCGATATAAAAGTTCGTATTCCTAATGGTGGAAATCAACAATATTGATTGATCCGCCAGCCCTTGTGGGCTGCGGCTTGCAGGCATGCGGGGAAGGTAGGCATTGGGTTTTCAGCCCAATGCTGTAATTTGCACATCCGACCAAACCCTCAGGGTTTTTATCAGTCGAACTTCAAAGTCGACTGCAACAGGCCAGGGCCGACCTGTTGTTATCTGGAGAGTCATGCAATGACGCGCAGCCGTAAAATCTTTGCCTGGACCGGTGCCATTCTGTTTTTGGTGCTGGCCGTATTGGTCATTGTGATCGCCACGTTTGACTGGAACCGCATCAAGCCAACGCTCAACGAAAAAGTCAGTGAAGCGCTGCACCGGCCCTTTGCAATCAACGGCAATCTGGCCGTGATTTGGGGCCGCGAACCGGAAGAGGGCGGTTGGCGTGCCTGGGTTCCATGGCCGCGTTTTGTTGCTGAAGACCTGAGCCTGGGCAATCCGGAATGGTCGAAAACGCCGCAAATGGTCACGCTCAAGCGCGTTGAGTTTCGCCTTTCACCCTTGCCGTTGATCGTGCAGCACGTCGTGATCCCGCGCATTGACCTGACTGGACCTGACGCAAAGCTTGAACGTCTTGCAGACGGCCGCGCCAACTGGGTGTTTGATTTGCCGAAATCTGACCCTGACGCCAAACCTTCGAACTGGGTGCTGGATATCGGCGCTATCAAATTTGACAAAGGACTGGTGAGCTTCAACGATCAGACCCTGAATACTCAGGTGGACCTGGTGATTGATCCGCTGGGTAAACCCATTCCTTTCGGCGACATTGTCGGCAGCGGCGACGCGAAGAAAGCCGAAGAAAAAGGCGTAAGGCCGCAGGACTATGCGTTTGGCGTGAGTTTCAAGGGGCAGTACAAAGGCCAGAAGCTTAACGGCAGCGGCAAGCTCGGTGGGCTGTTGGCGCTTAAGGACGCATCCCAGCCGTTTCCGGTACAGTTTGATGCTCACGTCGGGGATACCCATGCAGCGGTTGCGGGCACAGTGACGGATCCGCAGAACCTCGGTGCGCTGGACCTACGACTCAAGTTGTCGGGTAGCAGTCTGGGTAACCTTTATCCGTTGACCGGCGTGACGCTTCCAGACTCACCGGCTTATTCCACCGATGGTCGGCTTATCGCCAAAATTCATGATCCGGCAGGCGCCAACTTTCGCTATGAAGGCTTCAACGGCAAGATTGGCAACAGCGATATTCATGGCGACCTGGGCTTTGTCGCCAGTCAGCCTCGGCCGAAGTTGACCGGGACGCTAATCTCCAATCAGTTGCTGTTTACGGATCTGGCTCCATTGATTGGGGCCGACTCCAACGCTGCGCAGAAAAAACGCGGAGGCGACAGCAAGCAACCGTCTGGCAAAGTCCTGCCCGTTGAGGAGTTCCAGACTGATCGCTGGCGAGCCATGGACGCCGATGTCGAGTTCACCGGCAAGCGCATTGTGCAAAGCCCCGACCTTCCGTTCTCCGACCTGTACACCCATGTGGTGCTCAATGACGGCCAGTTGAGCTTGCAGCCGCTGCGCTTCGGCGTGGCTGGCGGCAAACTGGATGCTGACATTCGACTGGATGGCCGCAGTACGCCTTTACAGGGCCGGGCAAAGCTTTCGGCGCGCAACCTCAAGCTCAAGCAACTGTTCCCCACGTTTGAACCGATGAAAACCAGTTTTGGTGAGTTGGCTGGCGACGCAGACATCAGCGGCAAGGGTAATTCAGTTGCTGCGCTGCTGGGTACGGCCAATGGCGACTTGAAGATGCTGGTTAACGATGGGGCCATCAGCCGCAGCCTGATGGAGATCGCCGGACTCAACGTGGGCAATTATGTGGTGGGCAAGTTGTTCGGCGATCAGGACGTGAAGATCAATTGCGCGGCGTCTGATGTGGGCATCAAGGACGGTCTGGCGACCCCTCGTCTGTTTGTGTTCGATACCGAGAACGCGATCATCTTTATTGACGGCACGGCCAACTTCAAAACCGAGCAACTGGATTTGAGCGTCAAGCCCGAGTCAAAAGGCTTCCGCGTATTCTCGTTGCGCTCCCCTCTTTATGTACGCGGGCCGTTCGCCAAACCGAATGCGGGCGTGCAGTCCGGGCCGTTGCTGTTGCGCGGAGCGGGGATGGTATTGCTGGGGGCCGCAATCGGACCGGCCGCAGGTTTGCTGGCTCTTGTTGCGCCGAGCAGCGGTGAAGAGCCCAACCAGTGCGCACCGTTGCTGGAGCAAATGCGGTCGGGCAAAGCGCCGAAGACGGTGCAATAGAACTGGAGCGCCACACTCTCTGTAGGAACCGAGCTTGCTCGCGATATTGGCGACGCGGTTTATAGCCGTACCGCGTCATCGTTCATCGCGAGCAAGCTCGGCTCCTACAGGGTTAACGCAATTCAGTGGGACCGGTTTTAGCCGGGAAGAGACCGGTACAGCCACTAAAAATGAGTCGTCAGAAATACTGCTTTTCCGAATGAATTCGGTCCCACAGGATCTCGGCCAGTCCTACAGCTCGCGTTGGCAGACACAAAAAAGCCAGGACCGTGTCCTGGCTTTTACATCACCACTCACCCGTTACAGATCGTTGAGGATGTCCGCCATGTCATCAGCGTGTTCTTCTTCCTGAGCCAGAATGGTCTCGAAGATACGGCGAGTGGTCGGATCATCTTCGCCGATGTACTTGATGATCTCGCTGTAACTGTCGATGGCAATACGCTCAGCCACCAGGTCTTCATAGACCATTTCTTTCAGGGTGGTGCCTGCCACGTACTGAGCGTGGGAGTTCTTCGACAACAGGTCAGGGTTGAATTCCGGCTCGCCACCCAGTTGCACGATGCGCTCGGCCAGTAGATCTGCGTGTTCGGCTTCCTGTTGCGCATGCTCAAGGAACTCGGCGGCTGCCACGCTCGCTTTCAGGCCGGTCGCCATATAGTAGTGGCGCTTGTAGCGCAGCACGCAGACCAGCTCGGTCGCCAGTGATTCGTTCAGCAGACGCAGTACCGTTTCACGATCGGCGCTGTAGCCTTCGGTGACCGCACCGTTTTCCACGTTATGACGCGCGCGCTCGCGCAGCGTGCTCACATCTGACAATTGCTGGGCTTGATTCATGGTTTATCTCCAAAGCTAATCCGGTATCCGTCTCGCTCTTGATGCGCCAGTCTTCTACTGCGGTGACGGGCGCCCGGCATGATCGGTAATAGGTGTGAGTGGTCCGCGTCGGCAAAAGTTTTATTCTTTTGTGCCACCGGTTGATGAAAGAAATATTAGGAAACGACTACTGCACGCTGCGGTCCCAACCTTGAGACGAAAATATATGGAGATACACAATGCTCAAGTTCCTTGGCAGCACCATCGGCATCATCTTCCTGATCGGCCTGATTGTGGTCATCGCCCTGTTCAAGCTGGTTTTCTAAGCTCGTAAGGCTGCACTGACAAAACCGCCGCCCAATAAAAAGCCCGATGCATGCATCGGGCTTTTTTGCGTCTCAACGAGCGTATTACATGGCGCGTTCGTTGGCTTCGCGTTGCTCGCAGGTCATGAAACCCTTGTTATCCACGCGACCGTTGGCGTTGAAGCTGACGTGGTAAACCTGTTCGTGGCCGTCTTTGTTCATCACATAGTTATTGCAAACACCCGGGTGAACCTTGCGCTGTACGCGAGTCGACGGCGTGCCGCCGATGGTCAGCACTTGTTGCTCGGTCATGCCGTCTTCGACTTGCTTGACCAGAGGTTCATTGCGATAGGTCACGTAGTCCACCGGGTTTTGCACAGTGGTGTTGGCGCAACCGCTGACTGCGGCGATAACGAATGCTGCTGCGAGGCTCTTCTTGATCATGACAACCACTCCAATGACTGAGCCATTGTTGGCCCGTTGCAGCTTGGAGCTGTGGAGGTGCGCGAGAGTTCGATTATTTGATGGCCTTTGAGCACTATCGATTACCACGCAGCGGATTGTCGGGCAGTTAAGCCTTGCTGCGCCTGCGTTTGAGTCAATTACCGCTATGGTTCAGTCATTGCCGGTTGATCGCTCGCAAGGAGGCTTCGTCATGAGTCTGGAACAAGCGACTCGTTACCCGCTGGTGCTGGTCCCCGGTTTACTGGGCTTTGTGCGGCTGGTGATCTATCCGTATTGGTACGGCATCGTTCGGGCACTACGCCGTGGGGGCGCTACCGTAACGCCGGTGATGGTATCGGCGGTCAACTCCTCGGAAGTGCGCGGCGAGCAATTGATCGCCCTGATCGTCGAAATGCTGGCAAAGACCGGTGCCGGAAAGGTCAATCTGATCGGCCACAGCCAGGGCGCGCTGACCATCCGGTATGTGGCTGCAAAGCGCCCGGATCTGGTCGCGTCGGTCACCTCGGTCGCCGGGCCTAATCACGGATCCGAACTGGCCGATTTCCTCGAGCGCAATTTTCCCGAGCGAACCCTGCGCGGCTGGCTGCTCAACACACTGTTGCGCGCCATGGTGTGGGTCATGGCGATGCTGGACACCGGCTATCGCGGCACACGGCTGCCGACAGATGTCACGGCATCGCACAAGTCCCTGACCAGCGCAGGTGTGGCTTTATTCAACCGCCAATACCCTCAGGGACTACCGGCTACCTGGGGCGGACAGGGGGAGGAGTTGGTTAACGGCGTGCGTTATTACTCATGGTCCGGCACCTTGCAGCCAGGGCTGAGTGACAGCGGTCGTAATCGTCTGGATGGCACTAATGTGACCTGTCGAATATTCGCTCGCACGTTCACAAAAGAGCGCGGTCAATGTGATGGCATGGTCGGGAAATTCAGTTCTCACCTCGGAACCGTCATCGGTGATGACTACCCTCTCGATCACTTCGACATCGTCAACCAGACCTTTGGGCTGGTGGGCAAAGGTGCCGACCCTGTGAAGCTGTTTGTTGAGCACGCCGCACGCCTCAAGGCTGCGGGCCTTTAGTTGTTTTGAGTCGTTGTTCGTAGTTTGCCGCCCGAGCGGGCCGGTATTGGAGTGATGCAATGAGCGATAAAGAACACTATGAAATCGAGTACACCCTGGCGGGTGAGCATCATGTGGATGTGATCGAGGATCTGGATGTGCCCATCATCGAGGTGGTTCATGAGCTGGCGCAGAAGCATCACGTCGCGCTGGACGACGATCTTCACCACTCGACTGCTGTCGATCTGACAACGCCGCACGCGTCGGGCATTACTGATGTGTCGATTCACAGCGTCGAAGAAGAGGATCTGCAGGTCCATATCGACGTAGATACGCGCATCACAGGGTAGAGCAGGCAGGATCGCGCAGCAGGTTCTTTGGCTACACTCGAAGCAGGCCACGCAGGTCAGCATGGCCACTGCGGAGAGAAGAACAATGAGAATGCTGCGCGTCCCGTTATTGCTGGTGGGTCTGTTGCTGTGCACCCAGGGTTATGCCGCCACCGCACAACAGAACAAAATGACAAGTTGTAATGCCGATGCTTCTGCCCAGTCACTCAAGGGCGATGAGCGCAAGGCGTTCATGAGCACGTGCTTGAAGGCTTCGCCAGCTCAAACCCAGCAGGACAAGATGAAAACCTGTAATGCGACTGCGACCACTCAGGCGCTCAAGGGCGATGCCCGCAAGACCTTCATGAGCGATTGTCTCAAGAAGAAATAATTTTTCAGAGCCGGTTTCGGCGCCCTATGTCACGGCATTGAGTGCCCCGAAACCTTTAATTCCGGTGTCTGATGCAGGTCAGTCCTACATCAGTGTGTAAGTCGTTTCCGTTGGGCTCGTCTGATCACTGGTCCTTAGCTCAGAACGCTGGCAGACTGCCTGCCTCTTTGCGCCGTTCGTCTTGAGGCTATATGCCAACGTTTTCCTCGCGACAAGTCTTGTTGGCCAGCTGGATACTGATATTTGGCGGTCTGTTGATGGTTCTGCCGTTCAAACTGCTGCCTAGCCTGTTGGCGGGTTTGCTGGTTTATGAACTGGTCAACATGCTGACGCCCAAGCTGCAGAGGTTGATTGCCGGGGAACGGGCGCGCTGGCTTGCTGTAGCGCTGCTGGGCACTTTGGTGGTCAGTGTATTGGCGCTGATTTTTGCGGGGGCTTTCAGCTTTGTTCTTCATGAAGCTGAGAATCCTGGCGCATCCCTCGATAAGTTCATGATCCTGGTGGATCGTGCCCGCGGTCAGTTACCACCTTTCGTCGACAGTTACTTGCCCGCCAGTGCCGCCGAGTTCCGGATATCGCTGGGCGAGTGGATACAGAAACACGTGGGTGAGCTGCAGTTGATTGGCAAAGGGGCGGCGCACATGTTCGTCACCATGCTGATCGGCATGGTGCTGGGGGCGATCATCGCCTTGCAGCGGATATCGGATGTGCATACCCGCAAGCCTCTGGCGGCAGCCCTGTTTGATCGTCTGAGTCTGTTGAGCAAGGCGTTCCGTAACATCGTTTTTGCCCAGATCAAAATCTCCCTGCTGAACACCGCGTTCACATCGGTGTTCCTGGTTATCGTCCTGCCGCTGTGCGGAATTCATCTGCCGCTGACCAAAACCCTGATCATCATGACCTTCCTGCTCGGCCTGCTGCCGGTGGTGGGTAACCTGATGTCCAATACGTTGATCTTCATCGTCGGCATGTCGATATCGATCTGGGTCGCCTTGGCGGCGTTGGGTTACCTGATCGTGATCCACAAGGTCGAGTATTTTCTGAACGCGAGGATCGTCGGCGGGCAAATCAATGCCAAGTCGTGGGAGTTGCTGCTGGCGATGCTGATATTCGAAGCCGCATTCGGCCTGCCGGGTGTTGTGGCAGGGCCGATTTACTACGCGTACCTGAAGAGCGAGTTGCAGCGGGAAGCGTTGGTGTAAGAGAGCAGCTGCAAGCTTCAAGCTGTAAGCTTCAAGAGGCGCACGGCCTGCTTTTACCTTATAGCTTGAGGCTTGCAGCTGCCCTTCAGCCGTAGCGCTTCTTGGCCTCGATCGCCAACCCGCTACCAATGCTGCCGAAGATATTCCCCTCAACATGGCGCGCGTTGGGCAGCATGGCCGAGACGCTGTTGCGCAGGGCCGGGATGCCGCTCGAACCACCGGTAAAGAACACCGTGTTGACCTGATCAACCCCCGCACCCGCCTTGAGCAGCAATTCGGTCACGCTGTTACGCACGCGTTCAAGTTGCGAATCAATGGCGGCTTCGAACATCGCCCGACTCAGATCCACGCTCAGACCCGGTTCGATACGGTCCATCGGCAAATGACGGCTTTCGCTGTGAGTCAGCTGGATCTTGGTTTCTTCGACTTCCATGGCCAGCCAGTGACCGGCGCGCTGTTCAATCAGTTTGAACAGGCGGTCGATGCCCTGAGTGTCCTCGATGTCATAGCGCATGCTACCCAGGGCGAGCTGAGACTTCTGCGAGTAGACCGAGTTGATGGTGTGCCACGTCGCCAGATTCATGTGATGGCTGGTCGGCATGTACGCCTGGCTTTTCATCCGGCTGCCGTAGCCGAACAGCGGCATGACACCTTGAATGCTCAGTTGCTTGTCGAAGTCCGTACCGCCGATGTGCACACCGCCTGTCGCGAGGATGTCTTCGTGGCGGTCATCGTAGAAGCGGCGATCAGGTGACAGACGCACCAGAGAGAAGTCCGAAGTACCACCGCCGATGTCGACAATCAGTACCAGCTCTTCTTTGGTAATCGTGGATTCATAGTCGAACGCTGCGGCAATCGGCTCGTACTGGAACGACACTTCCTTGAAACCGATCTTGCGTGCAACTTCGGCCAGGGTGTCTTCGGCTTCCTGATCAGCGGTAATGTCGTCATCGACGAAATGCACCGGGCGACCCAGCACCACTTCTTCGAATTCACGACCGGCGTTGGCTTCGGCGCGTTTCTTCAGTTCGCCGATGAACAGCGCCAGCAGATCCTTGAACGGCATGGCCGTGCCCAGCACGCTGGTGTCGTGCTTGATCAGCTTGGAGCCCAGCAGGCTCTTCAGCGAGCGCATCAGCCGACCTTCGTAGCCTTCCAGGTATTCATGCAGCGCCAGACGGCCATAGACCGGGCGGCGTTCTTCCATATTGAAGAACACCACCGAAGGCAGGGTAATCTTGTCGTCCTCCAGCGCAATCAGCGATTCCATGCCGGGGCGCAGCCAGCCGACGGTGGAATTGGACGTGCCAAAGTCGATGCCGCAGGCACGGGCCGGGGATTGGTCATTCATGTCTTTTACGTTCCAGTCAAAAAACGGCCGCGCAGTGTATGTCAGTGCACGACGGATGCGTAGGGCGAAACATCGGTTAAATGTAGATAACTGTATTTGTTGGCCTGACTTGAACTGGCCGACACGACCCCCAATCTTCTGGGAATTGTCGGCACACCAGGCCGTCGAACGTTTCAAGCATCAAGCTGACGGGTTCGGCGGCCGATACATCTCAACGTATTAGATTCAGATACCTCAAAATAGAGGATGCTGTGCCGCTGTATCAGCGCAGCACGGCATAACCGGGGAAACGCATTAGATGGACTTCAAAGACTATTACAAGATTCTTGCGGTGGATCCGACTGCGGATGAGAAGGCGATCAAGGTCGCTTACCGCAAGTTGGCCCGCAAGTATCACCCTGACGTCAGCAAAGAGGCTGGCGCAGAAGATAAATTCAAAGAAGCGAGCGAAGCCTACGAGGTGCTGAGCAGCCCTGAAAAGCGCGCCGAATACGACGATATCCGCAAATACGGTCAGCAGGGCCGACCCTTCCAGGCCCCGCCAGGCTGGCAGAGTCGTGCCGGTGCGGGCGGGTTTGGCGGTGCCGATAACGGTGACTTCTCAGACTTTTTCAGCTCGATCTTTGGTGGCCGGGCACAGCAGCAGGGCGGCCGCTCGCGCAACCCTGGTCGCAAGGGGCAAGACGTCGAAATGGAACTGGCAATCTTCCTGGAGGAGACGCTGTCGGCCGAATCCAAGCAGGTCAGCTTCAAAGTGCCGCAGCACAATGCAGCGGGCCAGCGTGTGGCTGATGCCACCAAGACACTGAATGTGAAAATCCCTGCCGGGGTCACCGACGGCGAGCGTATTCGCCTCAAGGGGCAGGGCGCGCCGGGCGTTGCAGGCGGTGAGAGCGGTGATCTGTACCTGATCATTCGCCTCGCACCGCATCCGAAGTTCGAGGTTGAAGGCCACGACCTGATCATCACCGTGCCCGTGGCCCCATGGGAAGCTGTGCTGGGTGCGAAAGTCGCTGTGCCGACCCTGACGGGCAAGATCAACCTTACTGTCCGTCCCGACAGCCAGAATGGTCAGCGACTGCGCATCAAGGGCAACGGTTTGCTGAACAAACAAGGGCAACGTGGCGACCTGCTGGCGCAGATCAAAGTGGTAATGCCCAGATCCAGCGATGAGGCGACTCAGGAACTGTGGAAAAAACTGGCTGACAAGGCAGCGTTTGACCCGCGGGCGCAGTGGTGAGTTAAGCTCCGGCTGCGGCCGCTCCCATAAATGCGGTTTTTATGTGGGAGCCGGGCTTGCCCGCGATAAGGTCAACGCGATTTGACTGACATACGC